>NZ_LMMW01000045.1:0-281223 GCF_001422845.1 Methylobacterium sp. Leaf100
TGCCATCTGGGCGAGGCGCTGGATCGCACCCTCGATGTCTTTCCCCGCCACCATCATCAGGTCGGCCATCTCGTCGACGACGATGACGATGTAGGGCAGCGGGGTGAGGTCCATCTCCTCGTTCTCGTAGACGGCCTCGCCGGTCTCGCGGTCGAAACCGGTCTGCACGGTCCGAGTCAGGATCTCGCCGCGCCCCCGCGCCTCGGCGAGTCGGGCGTTGAACCCGTCGATGTTGCGCACACCGACCTTGGACATCTTCTTGTAGCGCTCCTCCATCTCGCGCACGGCCCATTTGAGGGCGATGACCGCCTTCTTCGGGTCCGTGACCACGGGCGAGAGCAGGTGNCTTGGACATCTTCTTGTAGCGCTCCTCCATCTCGCGCACGGCCCATTTGAGGGCGATGACCGCCTTCTTCGGGTCCGTGACCACGGGCGAGAGCAGGTGCGGGATGCCGTCGTAGACCGACAGTTCGAGCATCTTCGGATCGACCATGATCAGGCGGCACTGCTCCGGGGTCATCCGGTAGAGCAGGCTGAGGATCATGGTGTTGATGGCCACCGACTTGCCGGAGCCGGTGGTGCCGGCCACCAGCAGGTGCGGCATCCGGGCGAGATCGGCGATGATCGGCTCGCCGCCGATGTTCTTGCCGAGGCACAGGGCAAGGCTCTGCTTCGTCTCGGCGAAATCGACGGAGGCCAGGAGCTCGCGAAGGTACACGGTCTCGCGCCGCGCATTGGGTAGCTCGATGCCGATGGCGTTCCGGCCGGGCACCACGGCGACGCGGGCCGAGACGGCGGACATGGACCGGGCGATGTCGTCGGCCAGCGAGATCACGCGGCTCGACTTGGTGCCGGGCGCGGGCTCCAATTCGTAGAGGGTCACGACGGGGCCGGGGCGCACGGCCAGGATGTCGCCACGCACGCCGAAATCGCTCAGGGTGGCTTCGAGCAGGGTCGCGTTCTGCTCGAGGGCTTCCGAGGACACCTGGGCTGAGGGTGAGACCAGGGGCGGCTCGGCCAGGAGACCCAGCGCCGGAACCGCGTAGGAACCCGGATTGTGCACAGGAGCCGGGGCCGGACGCCGCTGGGGCACGGGGGGCGACGGCGGCGCGGCGACGCGCGAGCGCGCATCCGGGGGCGCGGGCTGGGGATCTTGCGCGAAGACCGGCTCCTCGCCGCCATCGTCGGGCTCGTCGTCGTGCAGCACGGGAGCGGCCCGTCGTATGGGCGCGGGCGCAGCTTCGGTGTCGAACACCGGTTCGCGGCGCGGATCGCGCGGGCTGGGTGCCTCCCAGGGGGTGTCGTCGTCGGAGAAGGCGCGCCGTGCCGCCAGGGCCGGCGAGGCGCCGTCATGGGCGACAACCGCCTGCGCGGCGCGGCCCTCGCGCCAGGTCTCGACACGCGAGGCCAGGGCGGCGCGGCCACCCATGAGCATCTGCGCCAGGGCGCCGAGGGACACGACTCCGAGGCTCGGTTCGTCGTCCTCGTAGCGGTCGTCGTTGCGGGCGCGGGCGGGCGGCCGCACGGGATGCAGCGGCTCGTCCTCCTCCTCCGGGATCTCGCCCACCCGGCAGGCACCGGTCAGGCTCAGGATGGCGATGGCGGCGAAGAGGAAGCCCACCAACGCCGCGGCCGGCGAGGCGACGATGCCCACGATGGTGCGGGCCGCGTGGATCAGGGCATCGCCGGTGACGCCGCCGAGCCCGGTGGGCAGGGGCCAGCGCGCCGTGGACGGCAGGGCGCTGGCCACCGCGCTCGCGGAGAAGAAGCCGATGATCCACAGGGTGATGCGCAGGCCCCCGCGCGGCAGGGCACGGGAGCGCATGAGCTGCACCCCCCACAGGGCCGGCGGCAGGACGAAGGCCAGGGAGCCGAGGCCGAGGAGCTGCATGGCGAGGTCGGACATCACCGCCCCGCTGGTGCCGAGCACGTTGTGGGCGGCGTGGTCGGTGGCGTGGTTCAGGCTCGGGTCGTCGATGGACCACGTCGCCAGGGCGACGGTCAGGGCCGTCGCGCCGGCAAACAGGATGAGACCGCCCAACTCCGTCATCCGCTTGGCCAGGAACGGCCGAAAGCTGTCGACGAACGTGTCGTAGGGCGATGCGGAACGGCGAAGCGAGCGCATTCGGAACCAGACGCGATGGGGAAACGATCCGGTAACGCTAACGCCCGCGCGGTTAACGGGGGTTTAAGTGTGCTCCTGAGCTCCCGAATGCGACGGGTGTCCAAGATGACGTGCAGACGAAAGAAGGCCCCGGATCGTGCGATCCGGGGCCTTCTTTCGTGTTGCCTCGGGCCGCCCCGGAAGTCGGCCCTGGGATCGATCCTAGTAGTTGTAGGCGCGCTCGCCGTGATCGGCGATGTCGAGGCCTTCGCGCTCCTCGTCCTGGGTGACGCGCAGGCCGATGGTGAGATCGACGAGCTTGTACAGGATGGCGGAGCCGATGCCGGACCACAGGATGGTGAAGCCGACGGCCTTGAGCTGGCTCATCAGGGCCGCCGCCGTCTCGTAGGTGCCCACCGCGAGTTCACCGGGCTTCGAGGCGTAGTCCGGCAGGCCGACGCCGCCGAAATCCGGGTTGACCAGGATGCCGGTCGCCACGGCGCCGAGGATGCCGCCGATGCAGTGCACGCCGAAGACGTCGAGGGAATCGTCGTAGCCGAGCGCGTTCTTCACCGTGGAGCACATGATGAAGCATACGGCGCCCGCGACGAGGCCCAGCACGATCGAACCCATGGGACCGGCGAAGCCGGCGGCCGGGGTGACGGCGACGAGGCCCGCGATGGCACCCGACAGCATGCCCAGCAGGGAGGGCTTGCCCTTCAGCATCCACTCCACGAACAGCCAGGAGAGGGCGGCGGCGGCGGTGGCCACGAAGGTGTTGAGCATCGCCATGGCGGCGGTGCCGTTGGACTCGAGGTTCGAGCCGGCGTTGAAGCCGAACCAGCCGACCCAGAGCAGCGAGGCGCCGATGGCGGTCATGGTCAGGGAGTGCGGAGCGAGCAGGTCACGGCCGTAGCCGATGCGCTTGCCGAGCATGAGGCAGCCGACGAAGCCGGCGATGCCCGCGTTGATGTGCACCACGGTGCCGCCTGCGAAGTCGAGGGCGCCCCACTTGAACAGCAGGCCGGCATCGGCGTTCACCGCGTCGAGGGCCGCCTGTGCGGTCGCCTTCGAGGCGTCGTCGGTGGCGGCGGCCAGCGCCTTGGCGGCGTTGCCGACGGCGTCCGGGCCGCCCCAATACCAGACCATGTGGGCCATCGGGAAGTAGATGAGGGTGGTCCAGAGGATCATGAACACGACGAGCGCCGAGAACTTCATCCGCTCGGCGAAGGCGCCGACGATGAGGGCCGGGGTGATCATCGCGAACGTCATCTGGAAGCAGATGTAGACGTACTCGGGGATCACGACGCCGTTCGAAAAGGTTGCGACGGTGGAGTTGGCGTCGATGCCCTTCAGGAAGGCCTTCGAGAACCCGCCGACGAAGTCGTTCAGGCCGCCGCCGTTGGTGAAGGCGAGGCTGTAGCCGAAGATCACGAACAGAAGCGAGGAAATGCACGCGATGGCGAAGACCTGCGTCAGCACCGAGAGCATGTTCTTCGTGCGCACGAGGCCGCCGTAGAACAGGGCCAGGCCCGGCACGACCATCAGCAGCACGAGGGCGCTGGAGATCAGCATCCAGGCGGTGTCGCCCTTGTTCGGGACGGGCGCGGCCACTGCGGCGGCCGGTGCGGCCTCCGTGGTCGGCGACTGCGCGAGGGATGGCTCGATGAACAGGAGCGCCAGGGCGGCGCCTCCCATTCCGAGCGCCAGGGCATTGCGAAGTTTCATGGAAACAGGACTCCCGGTCACTGTGCGATGCTGAAGGGGGACGATCGTGGGGCGGGGACCGGCGGGCGGCCCGACTCTCCCGGGGGCCGGCGCGCGGACCCGAAGTACGGCTGTGGACTGCGAGGGGCTGCCTCAGAGGGCGTCGACGTCGGTCTCGCCGGTGCGGATGCGGACGGCCTTCTCGAGGGGAAGAACGAAGATCTTGCCGTCGCCGATCTGGCCCGTGCGGGCGGCGGCCGCGATGGCGTCGATGACGCTGCCGGTGAGGTCGGAGGCCACCGCCACCTCGATCTTCAGCTTGGGCAGGAAGCTCACGGCGTATTCGGCGCCGCGGTAGATCTCGGTGTGGCCCTTCTGGCGGCCGTAACCCTTCACCTCGGTGACGGTGAGTCCGTGCACGCCGATGCCGGTCAAGGCGTCCCGGACCTCCTCCAGCTTGAACGGCTTGATGATAGCCATCACGATCTTCATGGGCGGCGCCCCCTTGTCCCGATTGGTTGCCCGGCCGGCGCGCTCTCGCGTCGCGACCCGACGGGTCCGGATGTTCGGCGTGGATCGGACTGACCCAGACGCTCGCCCTTCGTTATTCAAGGACTATGCCAACGGGAACTTTTCGCGTTCGGCCCTATCTGCTTAGAAACTGTCCGTGCCGTGCCCTGGATACGGGCGAAATTCCCGCCAAGTTTGCGCTGTTCGCAAGCATTATGGCGCATCGATAGGCAGATTGAGAGGTGTCCGGGCACCTCGCGAGATGCCTGGACATCGGCGCCGCGCCGCCGCGTGCAGTCAGCCTTCGGCGCGTCGCGGCCGAATCATGCCTTCCTGGGCAACGGACGCCACGAGGGTGCCGTCCCGGGAAAAGATCTGCCCCCGGGCGAAGCCGCGCGCTCCCCCGGCGCTCGGACTGTCCTGGGCGTAGAGCAGCCACTCGTCGGCGCGGAACGGGCGATGCAGCCACAGGGCATGGTCGAGGCTCGCCGACTGGATCTCGCCGTCGAACACCGTCTGCCCGTGCGGGATCAGGGTGGCATCGAGCAGCGTCATGTCGGAGGCGTAGGCCAGCACCGCCCGGTGGATGGCGGGATCGTCGGGCAGCCGGTCGACGGCGCGCATCCAGACGTGGAAGCGCGGGTCGCGCGGCGCCCGCCTGAGGTAGCGCTCGATCTCCACGGGGCGCAGCTCGATGGGGCGGCGGCGCCCGAAATATGACAGGATCGGCGCCGGAATCGCCGCGCCCTCGCGGGCCGCCTGCGCGGCGGCGGCCGGCGCCTCGGCCACCTCTTCGGGGGGCGGCACGTCGGGCATCGTCGCCTGGTGGACGGCGCCCTCCTCCGCGTCGTGATAGGAGACCGACATGGCGAAGATCGCCCGCTCGTGCTGGCTCGCCACCACCCGGCGGGTCGCGAAGCTGCGCCCGTCGCGGATGCGCTCGACGGCGTAGTCGATGGGCGCCTTCGGATCTCCGCCGAGCAGGAAATACGCGTGCAGGGAATGCGGCGGGCGCGTCTCCGGCACCGTGCGGGAGGCCGCCACCAGGGCCTGGGCCACCACCTGCCCGCCGAACACCCGGAACCAGCCGGTCTGCAGACTCTCGCCCCGGAAGCGGTCCTGTCCCAGGGGGGCGAGATCGAGGATGTCGAGGAGTTCGGCGACGATGCCGGCCATGGGGACCCCC
The DNA here is from genome assembly GCF_001422845.1 of Methylobacterium sp. Leaf100. Lineage (NCBI taxonomy): Bacteria > Pseudomonadati > Pseudomonadota > Alphaproteobacteria > Hyphomicrobiales > Methylobacteriaceae > Methylobacterium > Methylobacterium sp. Leaf100. Next base: position 5,508 of record NZ_LMMW01000045.1, read on the forward strand.
GGTGGTGGAACGGACAATGCCGCCGCCATAGCAAGCTTGGGGGGCGCGATCCATGCGGCCGGCGACGATGCCGCTGCCGCGGAGGCGGCCCGCGCGTTGCCCTCGACCCCGGGGAGTGGCACTCCGGGCGGATCGGGACGGGGACGCGAGATGACGGGATCGGGGCAGCGCAGGGTGGTGGTGGCCGGGGCCGGAATCCCGGGGCTGAGCCTCGCCCTTGCGTTGAAGCGGGCGCACGGCCCGGCGCTCGCCGTCACCGTCTGCGATCCGGCCCTGGCGTCCGGCGCGGCGCGACACCGCGGCCGGGCCTTCGCCGTGGCGGCGGGGGGGCGACGGATGTTCGCCCAACTCGGGATCTGGGAGGCCGTGTCCGCGGCGGCCGAGCCGATCCGCGACATGGTGGTGAGCGACAGCCGCCTCACCGACCCGGTGCGACCGGTCTTCCTCACCTTCGCTCAGGAGCCTTCCCCCCAGGATGCGGTGGCGGGCGAGCCCTTCGCCCATATGGTCGAGGCCGAACCCCTGGTCGCCGCGCTGCTGGCGGCCTGCGCGGCGGCGGGGGTGGTCCTCGATCCCGTCGGGATCGCGTCCGCCGATCCGGGGCCCGAGGCCACCGAACTCCATCGCACCGATGGACGAGCCGAGACCGCGAGCCTCCTCGTGGCGGCGGACGGAGCGCGCTCGCGCCTGCGCGAAGGGGCCGGCATCGGCTGGGTCGGCTGGTCCTATCCGCAATCGGGCATCGTCGCGACCATCGGGCATGAGCGTCCCCATGGGGGCCGGGCCTACGAGCATTTCCTGCCGAGCGGCCCGTTTGCGATCCTGCCCCTCGTCGAGGGCGGCGCATTGGGGCACCGCTCGTCCATCGTCTGGACCGAGCGGGCGGCGGACGTGCCGGCTCTTCTCGGTGGCGGACCCGACGAGACTTTGGTGGAGATCGAACGCCGGTTCGGCCACGGCCTCGGCCGGATCGTGCTGGAGGCCGGCCCGAGCGCGCACCCCCTCGCCTTCGGGATCGCCCGCCGCTTCCGGGCCGACAGGATGGCGCTGCTCGGCGACGCGGCCCACGTCATCCACCCCATCGCGGGACAGGGGCTGAACCTCGGGCTCGCGGGGGCGGCCTCCCTGGCGCAGGCCGTCACCGACGCCCTGCGGCTCGGCCTCGATCCCGGCGCCCCCGACGTGCTGCAGACCTACGAGCGCGAACGCCGGTTCGAGACCCTCGCCATGGGGGCGATGACGGACGGGCTCAACCGCCTGTTCTCCACGGACGCCCTGCCGGTGCGCCTGGCGCGCGATCTCGGCCTCGGCCTCGTCGATCGCCTGCCGGGCCTCAAGCGCCTGTTCATTGGGCAAGCCGCCGCGGTACGCGGCACCCTGCCGAAACTTTTGCGCGGGCAGGCGCTCTAGGCCGCCCGCGCAACGGGTCCTACTTGTCCTTGTTGGCCTTCGCGCGCGCGATGCCTTCGTGGATGAGGCGGTGGGCCTCGGCCTTGTCGCCCCAGCGCACGATCTTGACCCACTTGCCGGGCTCCAGATCCTTGTAGTGCTCGAAGAAGTGCTGGATCTGATGGATCGTGATGTCGGGCAAGTCGGTGTAATTTTCCACGCGGTCGTACCGCATGGTGAGGTGACGCGACGGCACGGCGATGATCTTCTCGTCCTCGCCGGCATTGTCCTCCATCACCAGCACGCCGACGGGGCGCACGCTCATGACGGCGCCCGGCGCGATGGCGCGCGTGTTGGCGACGAGCACGTCGCACGGATCGCCGTCACCCGAGAGTGTGTGCGGGATGAAGCCGTAATTGCCCGGGTAATGCATCGCCGTGTAGAGGAAACGATCGACCACGAGGGCGCCCGATTCCTTGTCCATCTCGTACTTGATCGGGTCGCCGCCGATGGGAACCTCGATGATGACGTTCACATCATCGGGCGCGTTCTTGCCGATCGAGACATTGTCGATGATCATGGGCTGTTTCTCCCGTGCACTTCGGGCCGCAGAGGCCTCTCCGGGCGTCTCTTAAAGCCGTTGCCGCCTCAAGGAAATCTCCGGCCCGGTCGCCCGGCTACGTTTGGCGGGGATTATCACGCCTCCGCCCGGGCGCGCGGGCTTAGCGCCGGAAGGACGCCCTCACCCGCGCCCACGTCGCCACGATCCAGCGTGCGCTGCGCTCCAGGGGAACCTTGAGTCCGGGAATGTCCTCGCTGAGCAGCGCGAGGCCGACGGGCAGCATCCACAGGCCGAGTACCGGCAGGATCGAGAACACACCGCCGAGGATGAACAGAAGAGCGGCGATGATCCGGACGATGCGCCGCGACGGCTCGCGCAGCCAATCGAGGGCCTCCCCCAGGCGCGTGGGCAGCTTCTCCGTCAGGCGCGCGACCCGGTCGTCCCAGTCCTTCGCGGTGACGGTCTCGTGTCCGCTGGCGGTCATCGGCTCTCCCCTCGGCCAGTCGGCCACAGGGATGAGATGGGGAGGCCATGACGATTCGGCGAGCCGGCCTCAGGCGAAGCGGTAGCCGACCTTGGGCAGCACCGAGCCGGCGATGCTGTCGCTGGCGTCCCCGACGATCGTGGCGCCGAGGCCGAGGTAGAACGCCTCCGCCCGGTCGTTGCCCGCAAGGGCCCAGACCCCGAGGGTGTGGAGGCCGTGATCCATCATGTCGTTGCGCACGGCCCGAAACAGCCGCCGGCCGAGGCCGAGCCCCTGATGCTCGGGCAGGATGTAGAGTTCGTCGATCTCGCCCGCGGTGCCGAGACCCCGGCCCCTGGCCTGCCCGTAGACCGCGTAGCCGACCACACCCTCGCGGGTCTCCACCACCACGAGGGGACGCCGGCGCTGGGCCGCGCCGAGCCACCATTGCGCGCTGCGCCGGGCGATCATGCGCTCGAGGGAAACACCCGGGATGATGCCCCGATAGGCCTCGCGCCAGGTTTCGTCGAACACGTCCGACAGGCGGTCGGCGTCGGTGGGGCGGGCGCGGCGAATGCTGGTGGTGCTCGTGCTCATGACGGGTCCCCGCGCTCGAAATCGATCGATCAGGCATCGGTATCGGAGATGACGATCCGGGCGAACACAAGGCAAGGGCGATGCCGGGTCGCGCCGACCTCGTTTGTCCCGAGGGGCCCGCCGTTTGCCGGGCCAGGGCGCGCCTGTTAGATGCCGGGGCTCCTCCCCCGTAGAGCCGCGACGTTCCCCGCCCCGTGTTCAAGCGCTTCCTCAAGCCCGAGACCCGCTACGCGCGGCGCATGGCGCGCATCGCCCGGTTCGAGAAGCCCATCGCCGGGCCGGTCTCGCGGGCGAAGGCGTGGGCCAACATGCTCCTCGTCGATCACGGCGTGTTCCGGTTGGCCTACCTCAACCGGCACCGGGTGGGACAGGGCAAGCTTTGGCGCTCGGCCCAGCCGACGCCGCACCAGCTCGCCTGGTTCAAGCGCCAGGGCGTCCGCACGGTGATTTCCCTGCGCGGCGGGCGCGAGCACGGGTCCTGGCCGCTCCAGCGCGAGGCCTGTGCCCGCGAGGGCCTGACCCTCGTGGAGTTCGTCCTGCGCTCGCGCGAGGCGCCGTCCCGCGAGACGATCCTGGCCGCCAAGGATTTCTTCGCCGGCGTCGAATATCCGGCGATGATGCACTGCAAGTCGGGCGCCGACCGGGCCGGCATGGGGGCGGTGCTCTACCTCATCCTGCACGAGGGCCGGCCCGTCGCGGAGGCCATGGGCCAGCTCTCGGCCCGCTACGGCCATTTCCGCTTCGCCAAGACCGGCATCCTCGATGCGTTCTTCGACCTCTACCTGCGCGAGGGCGAGGCCCGCGGCCTCGACTTCCTCACCTGGGTCGAGACGGTCTACGACCCGGAGGCCCTGAAGCGGGAGTTTCGGCCGGGGTTCTGGTCGGATCTCGTGGTCGACCGGCTGATTAAGCGGGAATAGCCGCCCGGCCCGGTAACCCCCCGTTAACCAAACCGGGCCGAACTGATGCTTCCGCACAGTGACGAGACCCGCGATGGCAGCCTCTCCCCTCCGGCCGACCACGCCGACCCTGGCGAAGTACCCGATCCCCGTCGAACTCATCACGACCCTGTATCGGGCGCGTGGGGCGGAGCTCGATGCGCTCATCGCCGGCATGCCCGAATATGCCCGCGCCCGGGTGGCGGCCTATTGCGTCGAGCGCGAACGCCTCCTCGACCTCGGTCAGCGCATGGCCGGCACCTGCGGCGAGGCCACCCTAATCAAGGCTGCCGGACCCAAGGCGGGGGCGGCCCTGTTCGCCCAATCGCGCCCGGCGCCCGTGCCTCAGTCCGAGATCGTGGCGGCTGAGACCGAGGCCGGCGAGATCGCGTCGAAGCCCGCGGTTTCGGCGGATGCGACCCCCGCCCCACTCCTGCGCGTCCTCGAATTCCCCGCCGTCCCCGCCCCCGTCGTGGTCGCGGGTGAGGCCGATACGGCACAGTCCCCGGCGATGGCGAACGCGGCCCGTCCAAAAGCCGCCTGAGTCCGGGTCCTGCCCGAAAAAGACCCGAATGGCGGCCAAGCCTGGCCGTCGCGGATCGTCAGGGGCCTGCGCCCCGGCGACGGAAATCACGATGGAGCGAGACGGCATGCAGGGTTCGTGGGCGACGAAAACGGGTTCTCTCCTCGGCTTGATCCTGGTGATTCCCGCCCTCGCGGCCTGCAGTTCCACCCTGATCCCGGGCCAGAACACGGGCAGCCTCGCCATGGCCCAGCCGGTCGCCGCCACGGACGAGGAGCGCGACTGCCTCGGGCGCGCCATGTACTTCGAATCGAACCGCAGCGACCGCGACGGCCTCCTGGCCGTCGGCACCGTGGTGATGAACCGGGTGCAGTCGGCGCCTCAGGGCAGCGGCATCTGCTCGGTGGTCGGTCAGCCCCGGCAATTCGCCCCGGGCGTGCTCACCAAGTCGATGGAGGCCAAGGATCTCCAGCGCGTCGCCGACGTGACCGACGCGGTGCTGGCCGGGCAGCGCCACCCCAAGGTCGGCCGGGCCATGCATTTCCACACGGCTGGCCTGCGCTTCCCCTACAACAACATGCATTACGTGGCGGTGGCCGGCGGCAACGCGTTCTACGAGAAGCGCAAGCCGGGCGCCCCGGCACCCACGGGCCCGAGCATGCCCACCACCGCCATGGCGTACGCCGCTGCGGCCCCCGCGGCTTCGCCGATCCAGGCGCGCATGGCCGATGCCGAGCGCGATGTGCCGGCGGCTCAGACCATCCTCAACGAACCCGCCAAGGACATCTGTCGGACCGCGGGGCTGAGCAGCGCGAGCCGGGGCGGCTAGGGCCTGACCCGACCCTGTCGGGTCGGATCAGTCGTTCGGTTCCCTTGTCTGCAGCACATCCATCCGACCCTGCTGCCGCGCCGCATGCACCAGGGCGACGATCTGCTGCGCGCTCGCGCGATAATCCGCGGTGCCGTCGATCGGCCGGAAGCCGTGGAACAGGGCGGCCTCGACCGTGAGGTTCTCGGCCTCGCTGCCGGGCGTCGGTGCCGTCGGGACCGTATGCCCGACGTCGCGGGATCGCCGCGCTTCGCGCAGGCCGTTGTAGATCCGCTCGATCAGAACGTGCCCGCTCCAATCGTCCGCGACCCGAAGCACGGTCGATCCATGATGGATTTCGAACAGGCAGGGGGTCGTGTCGTCAGTCTCGGGCATCCCGCTCACGATCCGGCTCGCTGCGTCGCGTTCGCTCAAGGCCCTATTCCGCCGCCAGGCGGCTGACCTCGCGATAGGGATCGGCCGGATAGGTGCCGATGATCCGCACTTCTCGCGAGAAGTAGGCAAGTTCTTCAAGGGCCCGGGCGAGGCCGGGCTCGTCGGGGTGGCCGTCGACCTCGGCGTAGAACTGGGTCGCCGAGAACTGGCCCTCGACCATGTAGCTCTCGAGCTTCGACATGTTGACGCCGTTGGTGGCGAAGCCCCCGAGTGCCTTGTAGAGGGCGGCCGGGATGTTGCGCACCCGGAAGATGAAGCTCGTCACCGCCGGACCGGCCTCCGCCGCGAGGGGCTCGGCCTCGGGGGCGAACACCACGAAGCGGGTGGTGTTGTGGCTCTCGTCCTCGACATCGCGGGCGACGATCTCGAGGCCGTAGACTTCGGCGGCCAGCGCCGGCGCCAGGGCACCCCGGCTCGGGTCGCGGGCCTCCGCCACCTCACGGGCGGCGCCCGCCGTGTCGCCCGCCACCACGGCGCGGAGCCCGAGGCGCCGGATGATCTTGCGGCACTGGCCGAGCGCATGGACGTGGCTGTGGACGGATCTGAGCGTCCCCACCTCGGTCCCCGGCAGCACCATCAGTTGGAAGTGGATCGGCAGGAAGTGCTCGGCGACGATGTGGAGGCGCGCCGTCGGGATGAGGTGGTGGATGTCGGCGACCCGGCCCGCGATGGAGTTCTCGATGGGGATCATCGCCCGGGCGGCCCGGCCCTCGTTCACCGCCGCGAAGGCGTCCTCGAAGGTCGGGCACGGCAGCGGCGTCCAGTCCGGGTAGGCCTGGGCGCAGAGGATGTGCGAGTTGGCGCCGGGCTCGCCCTGGTATGAGATGGTGCGGTGGGGCATCGGAATCTTTTCGCGTCCAACGGTTCAGTTCAGGCGCCGGGCCGAGAGGACGGCGCGCGCCCGCTCCAGGTCGGCGGGGGTATCGACGCCGAGAGGCAGGTCGTCGACGATCATGGCGTCGATGCGCAGGCCGGCTTCCAGGGCGCGCAGCTGCTCCAGCTTCTCGCGGGTTTCGAGGGTGCCGGGCGGCAGGGCCATGAAACGCGCCAGCGCCCGGCGGCGATACGCGTAGAGGCCGATGTGGTGGTAATGCGGCCCCTCCCCCCACGGCGCCCGCGCCCGGGTGAAATAGAGCGCGCGCAGGCGGTTCTCGCCGACGGGATGGCCGACGAGTTTGACCACGTTTGGATCGTCGCGCTCCGCCGCGTCGGTGATCACGGCGCACAGGGTGGCGATGTCGACGGCCTTGTCGGCGAGCGGCAGGATCGCGGCACCGATGATGGCGGGATCGATGGTCGGCAGGTCGCCCTGGACGTTGACGACGATGGTGTGGTTGCCCTGCGGATCGATGATCTCCAGGGCCTCGGCGAGGCGGTCCGAGCCCGTGGGGTGGTCGGCTCGGGTCATCACCGCGATGCCCCCCTCCGCCTCGATCACGTCGCGGATGGCCGTGGTATCGGTCGCCACCACCACGGGGCCGATTCCGGCCTCGACGGCCCGGCGCCAGACGTGGACGATCATCGGCGCGCCGCAGAGATCCAGGAGCGGTTTGTCCGGAAGGCGGGTCGCGGCGAGGCGGGCGGGGATGAGCACGAGGGGATCGGACATTCTTTTCGCCCATCGCTTCGGCTGGCTGCCGAGGATCTCTGACTTCGAAAACGTCCGTTCCCGGCGCGTTCGAAGCCCGTCGCTTACCAGCGGGGTGGGGTGTTGTCATGCACCGGGGGCGATCCCCGGGGGCCACACCGGTGACGGATCGGCCTCTGCGACTACGCGGCGTCGCCGCGCGCCATTGTCAAGATCGGGCTCCAGCGGCTAAGCACCCTCGACTGTTTCCAAAGTCCGACACATCCCCGTGTCCGGACCCGCCCGTAAGCGCGCCCAGCCGGACGCATCGGAGTTGTCGAGAATGGACTCTTTCGAGCTGAACAAGGTCGCGGGTGCTGCGCTCGGCGCACTCCTGTTCGCCGTAGGGTCCGGGTTCGTCGCCGAGCTGATCTATCACCCCAAGCCCGCCGGGGCCGCGGGCTACGCCCTGCCGGAGCCCCAGGCGAAGGCCGCCGGTGGTGCCCCCGAGGCGAAGGCCGAGCCCCTGCCGATCCGGCTCGCCAGCGCCAGCGCCGACAAGGGCCAGTCGGCGGCCAAGAAGTGCGCCTCGTGCCACAGCTTCGACAAGGGCGGCCCCAACAAGGTCGGCCCGCACCTCTGGGGCGTCGTCGAGCGCCAGAAGGCCCATGAGAGCGGGTTCGAGTATTCGGCCGCCCTCAAGGAGAAGGGCGGCGCCTGGACCTACGACGATCTCGACCACTTCCTGACGAGCCCGAAGGGCTACGCCGCCGGCACCAAGATGGCGTTCGCCGGCATCACCTCGCCCGCCGAGCGCGCCGACGTCATCGCGTATCTGCGTACCCTCGCCGATACCCCGGCGCCCCTGCCGGCGGCGGAGAAGAAGGCCGAGGCCAAGCCGGCGGAAGCCAAGCCCGATGCGGCGAAGCCCGCCGAAGCCAAGCCTGACGCTGCCAAGCCTGACGCTGCCAAGCCGGCGGATAAGCCGGCGGAGGCCAAGCCGGCCCCGGCCGCAGCTCCGGCCGAGAAGCCGCCCGCTCCTCCTGCTCCCCCGGCCGAAGCGCCGCCTGCCCCCCCGGCGGCGCCCGAGAAGCCGCCCACTCCGCCCGCGCCTCCGGCTCCCGCTGAGAAGCCGGCCGAGTAGGTCGCGCCAGCACTGTCACGATCGTGAAGGCCGGGCTCAGTCCCGGCCTTTTTTCGTTTGAAGGCCCGCGACGACGCCCGCGCCAGGACGCGTCCGGCGTCCCGCGCGCATGCGGACCCTTCGTCCTGCGCGAATGGGGCCGCTTGGCGTGTCCCCTCCGTCCGTCCTAGAACGGCCCTTGCGGTCGTCGTGCGGACGGCCCGCGAGGATGCCGTCGAAATCGGAAAGAGCGCCCCATCGTGATGCGACAAGCCCTGATCGGACGTTGTTTCGCCGCCGCCGTGTCGGTCTGCGCCATGACGCTCTGCGCCATCACTTCGGCCTCTGCCGATCCCGTCGCCGGCATGCCGGTCGCCAATGCGCCGTCGGGCGACTGGCGCCACGCCGTCACCCTCATGGGCGAGCCGAAGTACCCGGCCGACTTCAAGCATTTCGACTACGCCGACCCGGCCGCGCCCAAGGGCGGCCTCGTGCGCCTTGGGGCGCAGGGCGGCTTCGACAACTTCAACATCGTCGTGGCAGGCCGCAAGGGCGACCTCGAGAACGGCATCGCCCAGCTCTACGATACCCTGACGACGGAATCGGCCGACGAGCCGTTCTCGTCCTACGGACTCCTCGCCGAGGGGCTCAGGCTGGCCGACGACCTCTCCGCCGTGACCTATCGCCTGCGCGAGGGCGCGCGCTGGCACGACGGCTGGCCGATCACCCCCGAGGACGTGGTGTGGTCCTTCACCGTGCAGAAGGAGAACAGCCCCTCGCTCGCGGCCTACTACCACAACGTCACCAAGGCCGAGGTCACGGGACCGCGCGAGGTGACGTTCAGCTTCGCCGAAGCCGGCAACCGCGAACTGCCCCAGGTGATCGGGCAGCTGCGCGTCCTGCCGAAGCACTGGTGGACGGGAACGGACACGCAGGGCAGAGCCCGCGACGTGACGCAGACGACCCTGGAGATACCGCTGGGGTCCGGCCCTTATCGGCTCGCGAAGTTCGAGCCGGGCCGCAGCGCCACCTACGAGCGCGTGGCCGATTACTGGGGCAAGGATCTGCCCGTGAACGCCGGGCGCAACAATTTCGGCACCATGCGGTTCGAGTACTTTCGCGATGCCACCGTGCAGATCGAAGCCCTGAAGGGCGACCTCTACGACTTCCGCGCCGAGAACATCGCCCGCAACTGGGCCACCGCCTACGACGATTTCCCGGCCGTGAAGGACGGCCGCCTCGTCAAGGAGGAGTTCCCGGATCGCGGCAACGGCAACATGCAGGCTTTCGCCTTCAACACGCGGCGCGCCAAGTTCGCCGATCCGCGCGTGCGCCGGGCCTTCAACCTCGCCATGAACTTCGAGGAGATGAACCGGTCGCTGTTCTTCGGCCTCTACAAGCGCATCGACTCGTATTTCTACGGCTCGGAACTGGCGTCCTCCGGCCTGCCGCAGGGCGAGGAACTGACGATCCTGGAGAGCGTGCGCGACAAGGTCCCGGCCTCCGTCTTCACCACCCCCTACACCAACCCCGTGGCAGGCACGCCGGATTCCGTGCGCGCCAACCTTCGCGAGGCCGTGCGCCTCCTCAAGGAGGCCGGCTACGAACTGCGCGGCGGCCAGATGGTCGACGCCAAGACGGGCGAGCCGCTGACCGTCGAGTTCCTCGAGTTCCAGAGCGTGTTCGAGCGCGTGGTGCTGCCCTTCGCGGCCCAGCTCAAGCTCATCGGGATCCAGAGCAACCTGCGGGTCATCGACCAGGCGCAGTACCAGAACCGACTGCGCGCCTTCGACTTCGACATCACCACGTCGTCGTGGCCGGAATCCCTCTCGCCCGGCAACGAGCAACGCGAGTACTGGGGTTCGGCCGCCGCCGGCAAGGAAGGCTCGCGCAACCTCATCGGCATCAAGGATGCGGGCATCGACGCCCTCATCGACCGGGTGATCTACGCAAAGGACCGGCCGGGCGTGCTGGCCGCCACCCACGCCCTCGACCGGGTGCTGCTCGCCCACGATTACGTGGTGCCGCAATGGGCCTCCAACGTCTCACGGACGATCCGCTGGAACCGCTTCGCCTGGCCCAAGGTCCTGCCGACCTACGGCAGCTCGGGTTTTCCGACCACCTGGTGGTACGACGAGGCCCTGGCCGCCAAGACCGGGGCGCCGCGTTGAGGGGCCCGAGCCGGCGCACCCTCGTCCTTGGTGCCGGGGCGGTCGCGGGTGCTTGCGTCCTGCCCGGATCCGGCCGGGCGCAAGGGGCGGCGCGCCACGGTCTGTCGAGCTTCGGCGAACTGAAATACCCGGCCGCGTTCAAGAATTTCGATTACGTGAACCCGGAGGCGCCGCGCGGCGGCCGCTTCTCGGCCCAGCTCGCCTCGACCCTGGGCAACCAGGCGAGCGACACCTTCAACACCCTCAACATCTACGTCCTGCGCGGCGATGGCGCCGCCGGCATGAACCTCACTTTCGATTCCCTGATGGTGCGGGCGCTCGACGAGCCCGACGCCCTCTATGGATTGCTGGCCCGATCCGTCGAGGTCTCCGAGGACGGGCTGACCTACCGTTTCGCCCTGCGGCCCCAGGCGCGGTTCCACGACGGCACCCGGCTCACAGCCCGCGACGTCGCCTTCTCCCTGATGATCCTCAAGGCCAAGGGTCATCCCGGTATCGCCCAGATGCTCCGGGACATGAGCGAGGCGACGGCCGACGGCGACGATACCGTGGTGGTGCGCTTCGTGCCCGGCCGCAGCCGCGACCTGCCCCTGTTCGTGGCGGGCCTGCCGGTGTTCTCGGCGGCGTATTACCAGCACCGCGACTTCGAGGCCTCGACCCTGGAGACGCCGCTGGGCTCCGGTCCGTATCAGGTCGGGCGCCTGGAGCCGGGCCGATTCATCGAGTTGCAGCGCGTGGCCGATTACTGGGCCGTCGATCTGCCGGTGAATGTCGGCCAGAACAATTTCGACGCCATCCGGTACGAGTATTTCCGCGATCGGCAGGTGGCGTTCGAGGCGTTCAAGAGCGGCGCTTTCACCTTCCGTGAGGAGTTCACGTCCCGGGTCTGGGCGACGCTCTACGACTTCCCCGCCGTGACGGAGGGCCGGGTGCGCAAGGAGATCGTGCCCGATGCGCGTCCCTCCGGGACGCAGGGCTGGTTCCTCAACACCCGCCGGGAGGCGTTTCGCGACCCCCGCGTGCGGGAGGCCGTCGGCCTGTGCTTCGACTTCGCCTGGTCGAACAAGAACCTGTTCTATGGGGCCTACATCCGCACGGCCTCGTTCTTCGAGAATTCCGACCTGAAGGCCACCGGCACCCCCGATGCGGCCGAACTCGCCCTGCTCGATCCCCTGCGCGCCGATCTTCCGGCAGAGGTGTTCGGCGAAGCCTGGAGCCCACCGGAATCCGACGGATCGGGCCAGGACCGGGCCAATCTCAGCCGCGCCGTGGCCCTGCTGCGCGAGGCCGGCTGCACCCGCGACGGCGGTGTCGTGCGCCTGCCCAGCGGCAGGCCCCTGGAACTCGAGTTCCTCGACAGCGATCCGGTGTTCGAGCCGGTGACGCACCCGTTCATCCGCAATCTCGGCCTCATCGGGTTCAAGGCGCGCATGCGGGTGGTCGATGCCTCGCAGTACCAGTCCCGTCTCAAGGATTTCGATTTCGACGTGACCTCCCGGCGCTACGCCAGCGGCATGACGCCCGGCGCCGAGCTGCGGGAGGCCTACGGATCGGGGAGTGCGGCCACGCCGGGTTCCAACAACCTCGCGGGGATCGCCAGCCCGGCCGTCGACCGACTCATCGACCGGGTGGCCAATGCGGCAACCCGGGCCGAACTCGTCACCGCCTGCCGCACCCTCGACCGGACCCTGCGCGCCGGACGCTACTGGGTGCCGATGTGGTACAAGGCCGACCACCGCCTCGCCCTGTGGGACGTCTACGGCCGCCCGGCCAAGGGCCCGGCCTACGACCTCGGCGCACCCGCCCTATGGTGGTACGATGCGGCACAAGCCCGGCGCATCGGCCGGAATTGAGGACGCTTCCTTGCTCGGCTACATCCTGCGCCGCCTCGCCCTCATGGTGCCGACCATCCTCGGCATCATGCTCATCACCTTCGTCATCGTGCAGTTCGCCCCCGGTGGACCCGTCGAACGGGTACTGGCCCAGCTCCAGGGCCAGGGCGAGGGCAGCCTGTCGCGGGTCACCGGTGGGGCCGGCGATCTCGGAGGGGCCGCTCGGTCGAGTGGCGGCGGGGGCGAAGCCAACGCCCGCTATCGCGGGGCGCAAGGGCTCGACCCGGCCTTCATCAAGAAGCTCGAACAGCAATTCGGCTTCGACAAGCCGGCACCCGAACGCTTCCTGAAGATGATCTGGGACTACGCCCGGTTCGATTTCGGCAACAGCTATTTTCGCGATGTGTCGGTGCTGCAATTGATCCGCGAGCGGCTGCCGGTGTCGATCTCGCTCGGCCTGTGGATGACGCTGATTTCCTACGCGATCTCGATTCCGTTGGGGATTCGCAAGGCCGTGCGGGACGGCTCACGCTTCGATCTCTGGACTTCGGGCGTGGTCATCGTCGGCTACGCCATCCCGAGCTTCCTGTTCGGCATCGCCCTCATCATCCTGTTCGCCGGCGGTTCGTTCTTCCAGATCTTCCCCTTGCGCGGCCTCACGAGCGAGAACTTCGACTCGTTGAGCCTGTGGGGCAAGGCGGTGGATTACGCCTGGCACATGGCCCTGCCGCTGGCCGCCCTGGTGCTCGGAGCCTTCGCCACCTCGACCCTGCTGACGAAGAACTCGTTCCTCGACGAGATCCGCAAGCAGTACGTGCTCACGGCGCGGATGAAGGGCCTGTCCGAGCGCCGGGTGCTGTACGGGCACGTGTTTCGCAACGCCATGCTGATCGTCATCGCGGGTTTCCCGGCGGCGTTCATCTCCGCCTTCTTCACCGGCTCGCTTCTCATCGAGACGATCTTTTCCCTCGACGGTCTCGGGCTCCTGTCCTTCACCTCCATCGTCGGGCGGGATTATCCGGTGGTATTCGCGACCCTGTACATCTTCTCCCTCGTGGGGCTCGCGGTGAACCTCCTGTCGGACCTGATCTACACCTGGATCGACCCGCGCATCGATTTCTCGGCCCGGGCGACGTGACCTCCCTGCCCCTGGTCCTGCGGATAGAGCATCCCGGGGACGCCGCGGCCATCGAGCGCCTGCACGCCCGCGCCTTCGGGCCGGGACGCTTCGCCCGCACCGCCTATCGCCTGCGCGAGGGCACCGCGCCGCTGGCCGACCTGTGCTTCACGGCCCTGATCGGCACGGACCTCGTCGGCTCCGTGCGCCTCGGGCCGGCGGAGGCGCAAGCACCGCTCCTGATGCTGGGGCCGCTGACCGTCGATCCGAGCTTCGAGGGGCGCGGCATCGGCGGCGCCCTGATGCGGGCGAGCCTGGACGCGGCCCGCGGCGCCGGCCACGGCCTCGTCGTGCTGGTGGGCGACGCCCCCTATTACCGCCGCTTCGGCTTCAGCCCGGTGCCGCCCGGCCGGCTGATACCGCCCGGCCCCGTCGATCCCACCCGCTTCCTGTGGTGCGAACTCGTGTCCGGTGCCGCCGGGACGGTGTCGGGGAACGTGAGCGCGGTGCGCCGGCGTTGATCCCCCGCGCGGCAACCGCGCGGGAGTGAACGATGACACCCATCCACCACGAGACCGTGCAGGCCAACGGCATCGCTCTCCACGTCGCCCGCGCCGGGCGCGGTAAGCCCCTGGTCCTGCTCCACGGGTGGCCGGAATTTTGGCTGACCTGGGAGCCGGTGATGGCCCGGCTCGCCGACCGCTTCGACCTCATCGTCCCCGACCTGCGCGGCTTCGGCATGAGCGAGAAGCCCGATCCCGGCCCCTCCGACAGGGCCGGGGCCGAGGTCCACGCCGCCGACATGGTGGGGCTCCTCGATACCCTCGGGATCGAACGCGCCGGCGTGGTGGGGCACGATGTCGGCGCCTATGTGGGGCAGGCATTGGGCCGCGCTGCGCCCGACCGCCTCACCGGCCTGTTCTTCTTCGACTGTCCGTATCCGGGTATCGGCCCGCGTCTGGCCGCGCCCGAGATGCTGGCCGAGATCTGGTACCAGTCGTTTCACGTCAAGCCGTTCGCCGCGGACCTCGTGGGCTCGTCGCGCGAGTCCTGCCGGCTCTATATCGGCCACTTCCTGCGTCACTGGGCCGGCGGTAACCCGGCCGCCTTCGACGCGGTGCTCGACGCCTTCACCGACAATTTCATGGTGCCGGGCAACCTGCAGGGCGGCTTCAACTGGTACCTCAGCGCGCAGGCCGGCCGCCTCGCCATGATCGCGGGCACGGCCCTGCCGCAGGATCCCATCGCGGTGCCGACCTGCGTGCGCTGGGGCACCGCCGACCCGCTGTTCCCCTATGCCTGGACCGACCGCCTCGGCGAGACGTTTTCGGACCTTGACCTCGCGCCGTTGGAGGGCGTCGGGCATTTTCCGCATCGGGAAGCCCCGGATCGGGCCGCGGCGGAGATCGCGCGGTTCTTTGCCGGCCGGGGGGCGTGAGTCGGTCCGGCCGGTACGGTCAAGCCGCGTTTGCGAGGGCGTCGAGCTTCGACAGCGCCCGCTCCAGGGCCGCGAAGCAGTTAGGGTCGAACGAGGCCCCGACCTCCGCCCGCATGATCCCCAGGGCCTTCGGAATCGGCATCGCCGCCCGATAGGGGCGATTGGCCGTGAGGGCATCGAACACGTCCGAGACCGAGACGATGCGGGTCTCGATGCAGATGGCCTCAGCCGCGAGGCCCCTGGGATAGCCTTTGCCGTCGAGGCGCTCGTGGTGCCCGCCGCCGATGCGCGCCATGTCCCGGAAGGCGATGACCCGACCGAGAATGTTCTCGGAGAGCGCAGCGTGGTTGCGCATCGCCACCCATTCCACGTCGTCGAGCTTGCCGTTCTTGTCGAGGATCGCGTTGGAGACCCCGAGCTTGCCGATGTCGTGCAGGAGGGCGGCGCGCTTGAGCCAGCGACGGCGCTCGGCCTCGAAGCCGAGTTCCTCCGCGATGAGATCGGCATAGACCGCGACGCGCTCGGAGTGGCCGGAGGTGAACGGACTCTTCGAATCGATGATCTGCGCGAACGCCCGGGCGATGTCGTCGAGGTAATCCGCATCGACCACGATCTGGCGCTGGGCCGGTTCGAGGGCGAACACCGCATCCTCGACGTTGTCCGACGCCAGGACCGTCCAGAACGCGTCCGATCCGGCGACGCGCTCGAAGGCCGCCACCACCTGCGGATCGAACCACGTGCCCGTGCGCGAGCGGATTTCCGCCATGGCCGCGTCGCGCCCGGCCGAACGGTGGAACACGTCCACGATCTGCGCCAACAGGGCGATGCGGGCGTAGAGCGGGATTGCAGGACCTTCGAGCTTGTTCGGCTTGCCCTGTCCGTTCCAGTGCTCGTCCAGGGCCAGGATGCCGCCGCAGACGGCCTCGGGAAAGCGCATCTGCCGGGCGATCTCGGCGCCGCGCTGGCAGCGCGTCTCGATGAGTTCCTGGGCGATCTCGCCGCCGTTCTGCAGGATGTTGAGGATGGCGCGGAAGCGGTCGGCCAGTCCCGCCTTGAGCCCCGTATGCGAGAACACAAAGCCGAGCACCTGGGGCAGGCGGTCGCTCACGGTCTTGAAGTCGTGCTTGAATGTGAGATCGTCGGCCAGATAGAGCTGGCAGATCCGGGCGGCGTTGGACGAGCAGCCGAGATCCTTCAGCAGGATCGCATAGTACAGCTCCCAGAGCTGCAGATTGGGCAGCCCCATGGTCCGGCCGACATGCACGCCGATCCAGCAGGCGCGCACGCAGTGGCCCACGGGCTGGCCCTCGGTGAGGTCGAGGGCATGGCTCAGGGCGCCCAGAAGCTCCGAAAGCCGCATGCTGCCCGGGTCGACCACGGGGGGAGCGGCGGGGTCGATGACGGTCAGGGGCATGGGTTCGGTTCGGGGCGTGTTGAGCAATGGTCTGCCGTATGCCACGCCCGCCCCTCTTCGGACCTTAACCGCAGTGCCCCGGGGCGGAACGTGGTTTCCCGTCCCTCACCACCGACGTCACGGCGTCCGGCCGCGTCGGCCCTCCACCAGCCACATGGCGAGCACCGCCGCCGCCAGCGCCGCCAGTGCCCACAGGCCGAGCGCCAGGGGATAGACCGCCACACCCCGGATGTTGGCGCTGTCGCTCGGGCGGAACCCGATCCAGTCGGCCCCGGCCAAGCGCCCGCCGCGCACCGCCTGCAGGCGCGGCACCACGGTGCCGCCGGCTTCGGCGACCCGGCGGATCGAGCCGCCCGTGGCTTCGGCGAGGGCCTTGAGACGTTCCGTGTCGCTGAACACGTCGGCGAGCTCACGCGGGTTCGGCGGGCCGACGCTGACGAAGGCGACCAGGCTCCCCGAGCGCAGGGTATGCAGCCCGAGCTGCTCCGCCTCGAAGGTGGATGAGAACAGGCCGGGCTCGGCCTGCGCCAGGGTCAGGGTGCGCTCGACGCCCGTGGGACCCGTGACGGTCACGGGCTCCACGGTGTCGGCCATGGTCTGGCGCTCGACGCGGACTTCACGTCCGCGCCCCGTGGTCTGGGCGCGCAGGGCCTCTTCCTCGAGGGCGGGTTCCTTCATCAGCCAGTGACCGAGGCGGCGCAGCAGGTCGAGGTAGGGGCCGCCCTCCTGATAGCCACGCGCCCACAGCCAGGCGTGGTCCGAGAGCAGGAGCGCCACGCGACCCTTGTCCTCGCGCGACAGGGCCAGCAGCGGCAGGGCGTTCGGCCCCTGGAGGATCGGCTGGATGCCGGGCTTCACCTGGGCCGAGACGATGCGCAGCCAGTCGCCCCAGGCCGGCGGAGAGGCCTCGGATCCGGGCAGGGCCCGGGTGACGGGATGGCGCGTGCCGATGCCGGTGAGCCCGGCCTTGTAGGGCTGCTCGACCACGCGGCCGTTGGGCTCGCCCGGCAGGATCGCCGAGAGCCGGGTGCGCGACAGGCTCGCCTGGCTGGCGAATTCCGGTCCCGCCGCCACGAGGAGCGCTCCGCCCTCGCGGACGTAGCGGACGATGTTGTCGAAATACGCTGAAGGCAGCACGCTCTGGTTGGCGTAGCGGTCGAAGATGATCAGGTCGAAATCCTTGATCTTCTGGACGAACAGCTCACGCGTCGGGAAGGCGATGAGCGACAGCTCCGAGATCGGCGTGCCGTCCTGCTTCTCCGGCGGCCGCAGGATGGTGAAGTGCACGAGATCGACGTTGGCGTCAGATTTCAGCAGGTTTCGCCACGTGCGCTCGCCCTGGTGCGGCTCGCCCGAGACCAGCAGCACCCGGAGCTTTTCGCGGATGCCCTCGATGGGGAGCACCGCGCGGTTGTTCACGACGGTGAGCTCGCCCGGCAGCGGCTCGACCTCGATCTCGACCACGTTGGGGCCGCCGTGCTCGATCCGCATGGTCAGCGAGAAGGGTCGTCCCGTCGGGAAGGCGCGCCGGCCCACCTCCTCGCCGTCCCGCCGCACGGTGACGACGGCGTTGCCGGTGCCGCCGCGTTCCATCACCTCGGCGCGGATCGTGAGGTCCCGCCCGACGATGCCGAAACGCGGCGCTTCGATGAGCTTGATCTGCCGGTCGCGCTCGTCCGGATGCCCCGTGACGAGGACGTGCAGCGGCCCCTTGATGCCGAGCGCCGACGCCGAGGCCGGGATGTCGTGCACCACGCCGTCGGTGAGCATCACGACGCCGGCCAGCCGCTCGGGCGGCACATCGGCCAAAGCCTGAGACAGCGCGGTGAACAGCTTCGTGCCGTCGTCGCTCTCCTTGGCGTCCGGCACGTCGACGAAGCGCGGCTCGATCCCCGTCAGGGCCCCGAAGCGGCGCTGCAGTTCGGCCCGCACGGCGTCGGTCATGGCCGGACGGTCGCCGAGACCCTGGGACCCCGATCGGTCCACCACCACGGCGACGATATCCTTGACGGGCTCCCGGTCCTCCCGGACCAGGGCGGGGTTGGCGAGGGCGAGCAGCACCAGGGCGAGGGCCACGGCGCGCAGGATGGCCGTGCCGCCGCGCGCCAGGATCGCCAGCACGGCGAACAGCGCGACCAGGATCCCGAAACCGGCCAGCACCGGCCATGGGACGAGGGGGGTGAAGCTGAGGCTCAGCATCGGCGCATGGCCTCCCGCATTCCGGATCCGGCTCCGCTCACTGGCCCAACCGTTCGAGCAGGGCGGGCACGTGGACCTGATCCGCCTTGTAGTTGCCGGTCAGGGTGTAGATCACGAAGTTCACCCCGCCACGGAATGCCATTTCGCGCTGGCGCTCCTCACCGCCGACCACGGGGTAGAGCGGCTCGCCGCGCTTGCCCACGGCCCAGGCGGCGGCCAGATCGTTGCCCGTGATGACGATGGGCGACACCCCGTCCCCGGCCCGCGCCGGGCGGCGCTCGGTGCCGTCCGCCGCCGGCGGCAGGGCTTCGACCCAGGTCTGGCCCGTGGCGTACCGGCCGGGGAACGTGTCGACGAGGTAGAACGCCTTGGTCAGCACGTGGTCGGCCGGGATCGGTTCGAGTTCGGGGACTTCGAGAGTGGACAGCATGGTGCGCAGGTAGAGGGCTTCCGGCGTCGGCGGTCCACCCGGGCGGGCCGTCAGCGCATCGCGGGTGTCGAACAGGACGGTGCCGCCGTTGCGCATGAACGCGTCGATGCGCCGGATCGCGACGGCGCTCGGCTGGGGTCGGCCGGCGACGATGGGCCAGTAGATCAGGGGATAGAACGCGAGTTCGTCCTTTGCCGGATCGATGCCGATGGGATCGCCGGGCTCAAGGGCGGTGCGGTTGGACAGTACCTGCGTCAGGCCGGCAAGGCCCGCGCGGCTCGCCGTATCGGCCGCTTCGTCGCCGGTGACGACGAAGGCGAGACGGGTCGCGAGCGCCGAGTCGATGCCGTTCGGCCGACCGGTCGCTTGGGCCTGGGCCCAAGCCGGCACCGGGGCGAAGTCGGGGGCCGCGAGGCAGAGGAGCACGAACGCGGCCGCTGCGGCCCGTCCGCCCGTCCGGCGAAGGAAGCCACCGAGCCAGAGCCCCGCAAGGGTGTCGAGGAGGAGGAGCATGAGGGCCAGGGTGAAGAGCGTGGCGCGCAGATCGAGGGTCTCGGCACCGGCGAGCGATCCCGTGCGGGCGCTGGCGAGGGGCGCGAAGTCGATGGGCTTGAGACGGTCGGCCACCGTCAGCGCATTGACGGCGACGCCGCCATCGGCGGGACCGTAGAAGCCGGGCGGATGCTCGAACGAGCCGCGCTCGGCGTAATCCGCCGGCACGGCGGTGGCGCCGGCCGGCGGCGCGCCGAGGGCCCCGAACCCATCGAGGGTCAAGCGTGGGGCGAGCACCGCCGCCGGGGGACGTGCGACGTCGCCGGCAGGCGCCGCTCCGGTGCCGGCCAGGGCCACGACCCGGCGCAGCATGTCGATGAACAAGCCCGACAGGGGCAGGTTCGACCATGTGGTGTCGGCGGTGACGTGGAAGAGCACCACCAGCCCTTGGCCCCGCTTCTGCGCAGTCACGATGGGGGTGCCGTCCTGGAGCGACGCCCAGGTCCGTCCCGGGAGCTCGCCGTCGGGCTCGGCGAGGATCTGCCGGCGCACGCCGATATCCGCCGGTGGAACGAGTCCGGCGAACGGGCTCTCCGGCGCGAAAGTCGCGAAGGTCTTCGGGCTGTCCCACGATAGCGTCCCGCCGAGGGTCCGACCGCCCCGGCGCAGGCGCACGGGCACGAGGGGGTCGTTGCCCGCCGCCAGGCGCGGCCCGGCGAAGCGCAGGAGTAGGCCGCCGGCATCGACGAAGGCTTCGACCCGCTCCAGGGTGGCGGCGTCGAGGGCACCGACATCGGCCAGCACGAGCACAGAAACCTGCGCATCGAGCATCTGCGCAACGGATTCGGCGACGCCCTTGGCGCCGCGCGGCTCCTGCACGTCGGCGAAAGGCACCAGGGCGCGGGAAAGGTAGTGAGTCGGGGCCAACAGCGGCTGGGCTTGATCGCTGGTTCCGCCGAAGACGAGCCCGACGCGGCGGCGTTTGCCGCGCTCGTCCACCAGGGTCACGGCGCCGGCCGAGCGTTCGCCAAGGATCTCGAGGCGGCTGATGCCGTTGCGCAGTTCCACCGGCAGATCGAAGGCGACCGCCGCTTCGGTTGCACCGTCCGGGAAGGTGAAGTCGTGCTCGGCCAGCGGCAGGCCCTTCGCGTCGAGGGCACGCACGGTGCCGCCGTCGCGACCGTTGGGCGAGGCGCGCAGGGCACGGGCCGTGAGCCGGCCGCCGGATTCCGCGGCCGAGAGCGCGAGGGCCGGCGGCCGATCGGCGCGCAGGATGGTGAGACCGGTGCCGTGCTTGCCGACGAGGTCTGCGAGGCCCTTGGCGAACGTGTCCTCGCCCGGTCCCGCGACGCCGTCGCTGATCCACAGCGCAGCGGCGCCCGGTGTCCGCTCGAAGAAGGCGGCCAGGACGGACAGATGTGTCGCACGCTCCGCGAGGTGCGGCCGGGGCGCGATGGCGCGCAGGCGCTCCAGGGCATCGGCGGGCACGCGGGCCTCGATGGGCGCGGCCGGCTCGGCCAACGCCATCAGGGCCACGGGACGCCCGTCGCGGGCGGCGGTCTCCACGGCATCGGTGGCGACCCGCTGGCGCTCGCGCCAATCGTGGGCGGCGGAAAATCCGTTGTCGATCATCACCACGAGGGGCGTGCGTCCCGCCTCCCTGCCGAGGCCCGACGGGTTCCAGACCGGCCCGGACACCGCCAGGATCAGAAAGGCCGCCACGAGCAGGCGCAGGATCAGGAGCCATGGCGGCGTGCGGGCCGGCGTCTCGCGCCTGGGCAGCAGGTCGGCCATGATCCGCAGCGGCGGAAAGTCGATGCGGCGCGGACGCGGCGGCGTCACCCGCAGGAGGAACCACAGGGCCGGCAGCGCGACGAGCGCGGCGAGCGCCAGGGGGGCGGCAAAGGTCAGGGGCAATCCGAGCACGGTAACGATCCTCAGCCGGTCCCGCGCGCGGCGGCGACGAGGGTGAGCAGGCGAAGGGCGGCTTCGCTGGCCGGTCGGTCGGTGCGGTGGATGGTCAGGGTCCAGCCCTGAGCGCGGGCGATCTCGGAGAGGCCGGCCCGATGCTCGGCGATGCGGGCACGGTAGGCCTCACCCCAGGCTCCGGCGTCGCCGATGGCCAGAGTCCGGTCCGTTTCCGGATCGTGCAGGACGGCTTGGCCCGAGAACGGGAAGGTCTCCTCGACGGGATCGACGATCATCACGAGGTGGCCGTGGGTGCCGTGCGCCGCGATGGCCTCCACGGCTTGGCGCACCTCGGCGAGCGGCGACAGGAAATCGCTGATCAGGATCGCCTCGTCGAAGCGACCCGGCGAGGCGCGGGGCGGCATGTCGCGTGCGAGACCGGCTTGGTCGCCGACGAGCGCCTGCGCCAGGGTCTCGACGATGCGACGCGAAGTGACGGCGCGGGTGAGTCCCAGAAGTCCCGTACGCTCACCCCCGTCCACCAGGGTGTCGGCCAGCGCGAAGGCCAGGACCAGGGCGCGCTCGACCTTCGGCGCCTGGGCGAGGTGCGAGGCGAAGCCCATGGAGGCCGATCGGTCGATCCAGAACCAGATGTTGTGCGCGGCCTCCCACTCACGCTCGCGGACGTAGAGCCGGTCGTCGCGGGCGGAGCGGCGCCAGTCGATCCGTGCGGCGGCCTCTCCGGCGACGAAGGGCCGGAACTGCCAGAAGCTCTCCCCCGGTCCCGCCCGGCGGCGGCCGTGCAGGCCGTGGGCCAGGGTGGTCGAGACGCGTCGCGCTTCGAGGATCAAGCGCGGCATCCGCTCGGCGAGGCCGAGGGCGCTCTCGGTCTCGCGCCGCCCGGGAACGCGGGCCTCGGCGGGGAGGACCCGCGTGGGGGCCGTCCGCGTGGGGGCTATGGCCATGCGCTAGAGCTTGGCCGCGAGCTGGGCGATGAGACCCGGGACGGTCTCCCCGTCCGCACGCGCGGCGAAGCTCAGGGCCATGCGGTGCTTGAGCACCGGTTCGGCGAGGGCCTTCACGTCGGCGATGGAGGGCGCGACGCGGCCTTCGATGAGGGCACGGGCGCGGACCGCCAGGGTCAGGGCCTGGCTGGCGCGGGGGCCGGGCCCCCACAGGAGCTTGCCCTTGAGGAACGGGTCGCCCCCCTCGGGCCGGGCGGAACGCACGAGGTCGAGGATCGCGTCGACCACGGCATCGCCCACGGGCAGGCGGCGCACCAGGCGCTGGGCCGTAAGGAGCTGCTCGGTGGACATCACCGCCTGAGGCTTGTGGTCGTCGACGCCCGTGGTCTCGATGAGGATGCGGCGCTCGGCGGCCCGATCCGGATAGCCGACGTCGATCTCGAGCAGGAAACGGTCGAGCTGGGCCTCGGGCAACGGGTAGGTGCCCTCCTGCTCGATGGGATTCTGGGTCGCCAGCACGTGGAAGGGCCGCGGCAGATCGTATCGTTCGCCCGCCACGGAAACGAAATGCTCCTGCATCGCCTGCAGCAGGGCCGACTGGGTGCGCGGGCTGGCGCGGTTGATCTCGTCGGCCATCAGCAACTGGGTGAAGACCGGCCCCTTCACGAACCGGAACGAGCGGTGCCGGTTGGCATCCTCGTCGAGGATTTCCGTGCCGAGGATGTCCGAGGGCATCAGGTCCGGGGTGAACTGGACCCGGCGCCCGTCGAGGCCGAGCACGGTGCCGAGGGTCTCGACCAGCTTGGTCTTGGCGAGGCCGGGGAGACCGACCAACAGCCCATGGCCGCCCGCCAGGATGGTGATGAGCGTGAGATCGACCACCTGCTCCTGGCCGAAAATGACCTTGTGAACCGCTTCACGCGCCGCGCCGACGGCTCCGAGACACGCTTCCGCCGTGGCGACGATGCCGTCGTCGAGGGAGGTGGCCGGCTGGGAGCCTTGCGTCATGCGGTGTCGGTCCTCGCGTTCCGCCTCGACTTCTGGGGGTCGATGGCGGCAGTCAGGGAACGGCCATGGGGTGGCCGTGCAGGTCGAGTGTGGCGCCGTTTGCGCCGCCCTGGCAAGGTCGGCGCGACGCCGCAGGCGTTCGCCTTCGGTTTGACAGTGCCTTTCCTGTCGCGAATCGGACGCATGTGGGCAACGAAACAGGCCTGCCTCCAGGCGTTCCAAAGGCGGCTTCGAGCGCTATCTTTCCGTCATGGCACCAAACGAATCCGACCCGACCATCGACCGCTTGAGCGCCGCCCTCGGTGATCTGCCCCGACGCGGTCCCCCGCCCGTCGACCAGTGGAACCCGCCCTATTGCGGCGCCATCGACATGCGCATCGCCGCCGACGGGACGTGGTTCCACGATGGTGCGCCGATCCGGCGCCCGGCCCTGGTGAAGCTGTTCGCTTCCATCCTCCGGTGCGAGCCGGACGGCAGCATCGTGCTGGTGACGCCGGTCGAAAGCGTTGGAATCACCGTCGAGGATGCCGCCTTCGTCGCCGTCGAGATGGCGGTGGAGGGCGACGGCGACGGTCGCCGCATCGCGCTGCGCACCAACGTCGACGACCTCGTGGCGGTGGGTTCCGACCATGCCCTGCGGTTCGAGGAGGACGAGGCCGGCGGCCTGCGCCCCTACGTGCACGTCCGGCGCGGCCTGTGGGCGCTTGTGACCCGGGCGCTGACCTACGATCTCGTGGCTTTGGCCGAGGAACGCGACGGCTGGCTCGGCATCGCCGCGGGCGGCACGTTCCACCGGATCGCACCCACCGCCACCGCATGAGACTCGACGCCGTCGCCGAGCTCATCGACCGCGCCGCCCGGTATCTCGACGCGGAACCACCCGGGCCGGGTGACCCGACGGCCAATCCGCGGGGCGACCACGATCTCGACGGCATCGACGTCGTGCCGCCCGGGCCACACCGGAATGCGGCGGTGCTGGTACCGGTGGTGCCGCGTCCCGACGGCCTCGGCGTGGTGTTCACCGTGCGCTCCGCGCACCTGCGCGATCATTCCGGCCAGATCGCCTTTCCGGGCGGCAAGATCGATCCCACCGACGCGACGCCCGCCGACGCGGCCCTGCGCGAGGCCCGCGAGGAGATCGGCCTCGAGGCCGGCGCCATCCGGACCCTCGGCTATCTCGACCCCTACCTCTCGGCCACGGGCTTCCTGGTGATGCCGGTGCTCGGACTCGTCGATCCGGCCGCCACCCTGCGTCTCAACCCCGACGAAGTCGCCGACACGTTCGAGGCGCCCCTATCCTACCTGCTCGATCCGGGTCGACGCCGAATCGAGACCGCGACTTGGCAAGGGCGCACCCGGCGCTACTACGTGATCGCCTACGGTAATCATCGGATCTGGGGCGTGACCGCCGGCATCGTGAACAACCTCCACGAACGCCTGTATCCCCCATCCGGCACGTCGCCGCGAATGAGAGTTTCATGATCCGCAAGCTCGTCGAAGAAGTGCTGATCTTCCTCCTGCCGTTCCTGCTGTTCGCGGGCTATCTCGCCCTCAGCGGCCGGCATCCGCGCCATCATGCCCATTGGGAGGGCAAGGTCTTTCGCCTGACCATGGCGGGAATCGTCCTGGTGATCCTCTCCCTCGTCGCCACCGGACTGTTCGGTGAGCGCCATCGCGGCGGCTACGTACCGCCGCGCCTGGAGAACGGCGCGGTCGTGCCGGGTCGTTTCCAGTGACGGCGCACCGCCTCGACCCGGATGGGCTGGGCACCCTGCTGGCGACTCCCGGCCTCGCACGCGTCCTGGCCGCGCTGCGCGTTCCGGGGGAACACACCCGCCTCGTCGGAGGCTGCGTCCGCGACGCGCTCCTCGGGCATCCGTCCAACGACATCGATCTCGCCACCACGCTCCTGCCGGAAGCCGTCGTGGCGTGCGCCAGGCCGGCGGGCCTGCGCAGCATCCCCACGGGTATCGAGCACGGAACCGTGACGCTGATGGCCGGGACTGCGACGTTCGAGGTCACGACGTTGCGCGAGGACATCGAGACGGACGGACGTCACGCCGTGGTCCGGTTCGGCCGCGACTTCGGCCTCGATGCGCAGCGGCGGGATTTCACCATCAACGCCCTCTCGGTGGATGCCGAGGGTCACCTCCACGACACGACCGGCGGCCTCGCCGATCTTCGTGCCGGCCGTGTGCGCTTCATCGGCGAAGCCGCGACACGCATCCGTGAGGATGCGTTGCGGATCCTCCGATTCTTCCGCTTCCACGCCCGCTACGGCGCCGAAGCACCCGATGCGGAGGGGCTTGCGGCCTGCATCGGCGCCCGGGCCGCCCTCGACGGCCTGTCGCGGGAGCGCGTGCGCGGTGAACTGCTGAAACTGCTCCTCGCCCCTGGGGCGGTTCCGGCCGTGACCGTTCTGAGCGAGACCGGCCTCCTCGGCCGGCTCGTCGGCGGGATCGGTGACCTGCGACGGTTCGAACGGACGACCCGGCACCCCTGGGACGCGCCGGCGCGGCTGGCGGCCCTTTCGGTGTTCTCGGCGGACGATGCCGAACGCCTGACCGCTCGCCTGAGGCTGTCGAAGGCGGAACAGAATCGGCTCGGGCGCTATGCCTGTGCGCTGGTGGCTCTGCGGAGCAGAACCGTGATCGACGTGATGGAGATGCGCAGGCTGGCGGCCGCTCACGGCGCCGAGCCCATCGCCCTGGCCAGCGACGCCCTTGGGGCGTGTCCATCACAAATCACGGCGGAGGCCGGTGATCTACTCGGGCTGATGGTACGGGGCGAAGTGTCGGTTCCGGTCTTCCCCTTGACCGGGTCCGACCTCGTCGCACGGGGTATCCCGGCTGGACCGGAGATCGGGCGCCGCCTCGGACGGGCGCGGACGCAGTGGCTCGCGGCCGGCTGCCCGGCTGACGAAGCCGCGCGCGCGGCCTTGCTCGAGCGCGCGGCTTCGTAGATTTCGGGCCGGTTCGACCTCAGAGCGCGAGGGCGACCTTTGCATCCTGAAGCTGGACGATCTGACCGTTGAGCTCGTCCTTCTTAGCAAAATCCGTGGTCGCGTCGCGCAGGAGTTCGACGGCGGCGATATCGCGGTCGAGGGATTCCGGTGTGATCTCCTCGAAGGGATTGGCCCGTTCGGCGATGACTGTGACGGAGGTCGGCCCGATATCGGCGAAACCGCCGCGTACGAGGACGCGCTTGCCGGCGTGGCCGGCCTCGTTGATCACGATGACGCCGACCTTCAGGGCGGTCAGCACCGGAGCATGGCCCGGCAGAACGGTCATCTCCCCCTCGATGCCGGGAAGCTGCACGGCCTCGATCGGGCCGGAATACACCGTCCGCTCGGGACCGACGAAATCGAACTGGAAGGTGGCCATGACGTCGCGAATCCCGGTTCGGGTGTGTCTGTCGTGCGGTACGGCGCGCGGCCCGGGGCCGTGCGCCGCAGAGGGTGTCAGGCCCGGCCGCGGCCGGCGACGAAGCCGACCCCGAGGCCGAGGGCCGCGCCGATCACCGCGAAGATGCCGATATGCTGCATCTGGCCGGTGGTCAGGGTGCCGCCGGACGTACCCGCTGGCTTGTCACCCTGAACTTCGAGGCTGAAATCCCCGATCTTGATTTCGGCGGCCTGGGGCCGGGTGAGGTACCCGGCCAGGGCGCCGACGACGAGACCGACGAGGAGAAGACCGATCTTGCTGTTCAAGATCAGGCCGCCGCCGCGATCTTCTTGGCCTTCTCCTTGGCGTCCTCGATGGTGCCGACCATGTAGAACGCCGCCTCCGGCAGATCGTCGTAGTCGCCGTTCACGAGGCCCTTGAAGCCCTTGATGGTGTCGGCCAGCGGGACCTGGATGCCGGGCGAGCCGGTGAAGATCTCGGCGACCGAGAAGGGTTGGGAGAAGAAGCGCTCGATCTTGCGGGCGCGGGCGACGGTGAGCTTGTCCTCTTCCGAGAGCTCGTCCATGCCCAGGATCGCGATGATGTCCTGCAGGGCCTTGTAGCGCTGCAGGGTCTGCTGGACCTGACGCGCTACCGCGTAATGCTCCTCGCCGAGAACGGCGGGGTTGAGCATGCGCGAGGTCGAGTCGAGCGGATCCACGGCCGGGTAGATGCCCTTCTCGGCGATGGAGCGGGACAGCACGGTCGTCGCGTCCAGGTGGGCGAACGAGGCGGCAGGCGCCGGATCGGTCAGATCGTCGGCCGGCACGTAGATGGCCTGCACCGAGGTGATCGAGCCCTTGGTGGTGGTGGTGATGCGCTCCTGCAGGGCGCCCATGTCGGTGGCGAGCGTCGGCTGGTAGCCCACGGCGGACGGGATGCGGCCGAGCAGCGCCGACACTTCCGAGCCGGCCTGGGTGAAGCGGAAGATGTTGTCCACGAAGAACAGCACGTCCTGGCCCTGGTCGCGGAAGTCTTCGGCGATGGTCAGACCCGTGAGGGCGACGCGCGAGCGGGCGCCGGGGGACTCGTTCATCTGGCCGTATACGAGGGCGCACTTGGAGCCTTCGGCCGAGCCGTTGTTCTCCTTCGGGTCCATGTTGACCTTGGACTCGATCATCTCGTGGTAGAGATCGTTGCCCTCGCGGGTGCGCTCGCCGACGCCGGCGAACACCGAATAGCCCGAGTGCACCTTGGCGATGTTGTTGATCAGCTCCATGATCAGCACGGTCTTGCCGACGCCGGCGCCGCCGAACAGGCCGATCTTGCCGCCCTTGGCGTAGGGAGCAAGAAGATCGACCACCTTGATGCCGGTGACGAGGATCTGCGACTCGGTGGACTGCTCGGCGTAGGACGGCGCGGGCTGGTGGATGGCGCGCAGGGTCTCGGAGACGATCGGGCCGGCCTCGTCGATGGGCTCGCCGATGACGTTCATGATTCGGCCGAGGGTATTGAAGCCCACGGGCACCTTGATGGCCTCGCCGGTGTCGGTGACTTCCTGGCCGCGCACGAGGCCTTCCGACGTGTCCATGGCGACGCAGCGCACGGTGCTCTCACCGAGCTGCATGGCGACTTCGAGGACGAGACGGTTGCCGTTGTTCTTGGTCTCGAGGGCGTTCAGGATCTCGGGCAGGTGGCCGTCGAAATGCACGTCGACCACGGGGCCGATGACCTGGGTGATCTTGCCGACCTTGTTGGAGCCGGCGCCGGGGGTAGCGGTGTTCGCCATGATACGGGTCCTTCGACGATGTTGCGGTCAGGGTGCCGGAGCGGCCTAGAGGGCCTCGGCGCCCGAGATGATTTCGATGAGTTCCTTGGTGATCATGGCCTGACGCGTACGGTTGTAGATCTGCGTCTGCTTCTTGATCATCTCGCCGGCGTTGCGCGTGGCCGAATCCATGGCACCCGTGCGGGCTCCCTGCTCGGAGGCGGCGTTCTCAAGGAGCGCCCGGAACACCTGCACCGTGAGGTTGCGCGGCAGCAGGGTGTCGAGGATGGCCTCCTCGCTCGGCTCGAACTGCAGGGCGGCGTCCGGGGCCGTGGCACCGGTCTCGGGCAGTTCCGCCGGGATCAGCTTCTGGGCGGTCGGAACCTGGGCGATCACCGAGCGGAAGCGCGAGTAGAACAGCGTCGCCACATCGAACTCGCCGGCCTCGAAACGGGCGATGACGCTGTCGGCGATCTCGGCGGCGAATTCGTAATCCACCGGCTTGTTGCCGCGCAGATCGCGGTTCTCGATGATCTGGTCGCGGTACTGGCGGCGCAGGAGGTCGTAGCCCTTCTTGCCGACGGTGACGATCTTCACCGTCTTGCCCTCGGCGGTGAGCCGGCGGATGTGCTCGCGGGCTAGACGCACGATCGACGAGTTGAAGCCGCCGCACAGGCCTCGATCGGCCGTGCAGACGATGAGGAGGTGGGTCTTCTCCGAGCCGGTGCCCGAGAGCAGCTTCGGACCCTGGACGCCGCCGACGAGGTTGGCGGCCAAGTTGCCGAGCACCTGGGACATCTTCTCTGCGTAGGGACGCGCGCTCTCGGCGGCCATTTGGGCGCGCCGCAGCTTGGCGGCGGCGACCATCTGCATGGCCTTGGTGATCTTCTGCGTGCCCTTCACCGAAGCGATGCGGTTACGCAGATCCTTCAAACTCGCCATGGGGTGACTTCCAGATCCATCCGCTGCGGCTCAAGGCGAGGTATCCGGCCTTCCGGATACCTCGCTTACACTGACGTTCGGCCGATCATCTGCGGATCGGCCGAGGGTCCTTCAGGCTAACGACTTGGCCACGGCCTCGACGACGCCCTTCAGCGTCTTGGCGCTGTCGTCGGACAGATCCTTCGAGTCGCGGATCTTGGCGAGCAGATCGGCGTGCTTGGTGCGCAGGGTCGAGAGCAAGGCGTCCTCGAACGGACGGACCTTCGAGACCGGCAGGGCGTCGAGGTAGCCGTTGACGCCGGCATAGATCACAGCGACCTGCTCTTCCATCTTCAGCGGCGAGAACTGCGGCTGCTTCAGGAGCTCGGTGAGGCGCGAGCCGCGATTCAGGAGCTTCTGGGTCGAGGCGTCCAGATCCGAGCCGAACTGCGCGAAGGCGGCCATCTCGCGGTACTGCGCGAGCTCGCCCTTGATCTTGCCGGCGACCTTCTTCATCGCCTTCGTCTGGGCCGAGGAGCCCACGCGCGAGACCGAGAGGCCGACGTTCACCGCCGGGCGGATGCCCTGGTAGAACAGGTCGGTCTCGAGGAAGATCTGGCCGTCGGTGATCGAGATGACGTTGGTGGGGATGTAGGCCGAGACGTCGTTGGCCTGGGTCTCGATGACCGGAAGCGCGGTGAGCGAGCCGTTGCCGGCGGCGTCACCCATCTTGGCGGCGCGCTCGAGAAGCCGCGAATGCAGGTAGAACACGTCGCCGGGATAGGCCTCGCGACCCGGCGGGCGGCGCAGCAGAAGGGACATCTGACGGTAGGCCACGGCCTGCTTGGAGAGATCGTCGTACACGATCACGGCGTGCATGCCGTTGTCGCGGAAGTACTCGCCCATGGCGCAGCCGGCGAAGGGCGCGATGAACTGCATCGGTGCCGCGTCCGACGCAGTTGCGGCGATGACGATGGAGTATTCGAGTGCGCCGTTGTCCTCGAGGGACTTCACGAACTGGGCGACGGTGGAGCGCTTCTGGCCGATGGCGACGTAGACGCAGTAGAGCTTGGCGTTCTCGTCGGTGCCCGCGTGGGCCGGCTTCTGGTTCAGGATGGTGTCGAGGGCGATGGCGGTCTTGCCGGTCTGGCGATCACCGATGATCAGCTCGCGCTGGCCGCGGCCGACGGGGATCAGCGCGTCGATAGCCTTGAGGCCGGTGGCCATCGGCTCGTGCACGGATTTCCGCGGGATGATGCCCGGGGCCTTCACGTCGACGCGGCGACGCTCGGTGGTGGCGATGGGGCCCTTGCCGTCGATGGGGTTGCCCAGTGCGTCGACGACGCGGCCGAGCAGCGCCTTGCCGACGGGCACGTCCACGATGGCGCCCGTGCGCTTGACGGTCTGGCCTTCCTTGATGTCGCGATCGGACCCGAAGATCACGATGCCGACGTTGTCCTGCTCGAGGTTGAGGGCCATGCCGCGCACGCCCGACTCGAACTCGACCATCTCGCCGGCCTGGACGCTGTCGAGGCCATAGGCGCGGGCGATGCCGTCACCGACGGACAGGACCTGGCCCACCTCGGAGACTTCGGCTTCCTGGCCGAAATTCTTGATCTGATCCTTCAGGATCGCGGAGATCTCGGCGGCGCGGATATCCATCGTCGGGCCTCTTGTCGTTGATTGATTGAATGGGGTGGAGAACGGGAGCGGGGGAACCCTGACGGGTTCTTACCGGGCTTCCCGCATCGCGAGGCGAATACCGTTGAGCTTGGTCCGCAGGGAAGCGTCCACCATGCGGCTGCCGATCTTGACCACGAGGCCGCCGATCAGGCTGGGGTCGATCCTGAGGTCGAGGTCGATCTCGGCGCGGGCGACATCGCGCAAGCTGGCCTTGATCTCCTCGACGACGGCGTCGGAGGGGCGCTCGGCGACGGTGACCTCGGCGCGGACGATGCCCTTGGATCCACGGACCAGCACACGGAACGCGCGGATCATGTCCGGCAGGGCGAACAGGCGGCGGTTGGCGGCGGCGAGGCGGATGAAGTTCGCACCGAGACCGGTGATGCCCGCCTTGTCGAGCACGGCGCCGATGGCGGCCTCCTGCTCGGCTCCGGAGAAAACCGGGCTGCGCACGAGACGGCGCAGATCCGCGCTCTCGTTGAGCAGGCCGCCGAAGCGCTCCAGGCTCTCCGCCACGCCATCGACATTGCGCTCGTCGCGCGCCAGCTCGAACAGGGCCGACGCATAGCGCGCCGCCACGCCTGCAACCGGGGAAGCCGCCTCGGAACCGTTCTGCGCCACGCGCCGCTCTCTCTTCAATCCGGCCCTAGGGTTTCGGCCACCGCGTGCCGTATCCGGCGCAGGTTTGCGAAACCGTCAGGATTGGGAACGTGCCGGTCTGCGCGGGTCATGGAAAAACCCGCCCTTCCGGCGCGGCGAGGGCCTAGCATGCGGGTTCTAGGGGCGCAAGACGATCGGCCACGCCGACACGGGACAGCCCGTCGAGGGGGTTGCGCGCCCGATCGGGGCACGGCCGCTCGTGCGACGCAGCAGCGTCTCGAACACGCGGTCGCGCCGAACGGTGGCGAAGGTGAGGCGGGCGTCAGCAGGCGATCCGGTCGCAACGCCGCGTGGCCGCGATCATCCGGGCCAGGGACTTAGCGCCGGGATGCCCGAGGAGGCCCGTGTTGCCGAGCACGTAGGACGGTGTGGCGGCAAGCCCGAGATCGGCCGCCATCCGCATCTGGGCCTTCAGGGCGAGGCGGACTTCCTCGCTGTCGCCGATGGTCTCCAGCTCGGCGGACGGCACGCCGAGCTTGGCCGCGGCCTTGAGGGCGCCGGTACCGTCGATGGTGCCGCGTCCGGCGAGAAGGATTCGGTACAGGCTCCATGCGGCGGCCGAGCCGAGCCGGCGTTGCACGGCCAGCACCACCTTGGCGGCCTGGGCCGATTGGGGCGCGAGGATCGGATTGTTGACGAGGCCGATGCGCAGGGTGGAATCGCTCTCCGCCAGCGAAACCATGTCGGAGGCGGCCTTTCGGCAGTACGGGCAATTGTAGTCGAAGAACTCGTACAGGGTCGTCTCGGCCTCGGCGGGCCCGATATAGGTCACCCCCTTCAGGCCCGGAATCTCGCCGACGATCTCGCCGGGCAGGCGCATGTTGGCGACGGGGCGGCCCTCGTCGCTGTCGACCTTGTAGGTCTGGCCGTAGCCCTGGGCGAACGCCCGACCGGCGCCCGCGAGGCCGATGGCGGCGGTGGAGGCGAGAAAATGCCGACGGTCGAAGCGCATGGGGCGGCCCGGGATCGAGGAGAGGTCGGGCCGGGTTCTAATCCCGATCGGCTCGGGGCGAAACGCCTACTCCCGCATGGCCCCGGGCCGGTCGCCCGCCGCCCAGGCGAGCGCCTGCTCGAGGCGGTCGTTGCCCCAGAACAATTCGCCGTCGCCGGTGAGGAAGGTCGGTGCGCCGAAGATCCCGCGTGAGCGCGCTTCCTCGCCGTTGACGCGCAGGCGCCCCTTGTTCGTTTCCGATGCCGCCTGCTTGAGGATGATCGTCCCGTCGAGGCCGAGGCCGTTGAGCAGGGCGACCACGGCGGGCGGTTCGGCGATGGACTGTCCGCGCGCGAATTCGGCCTCGTAGACCGCCTTCGAGAACGGCACGAGCCAGTCGTGGTCCATGCCGTAGGTGGCGGCCCGCGTGGCGCTGAGGCTGTTCTGCGGGAACGGATCGGGACGCGTCACCGGCGGCAGGCCGATCCGGGCGGCCTCGCGCTCCACGTCGCGCCACATGTTGCGACCCTTGGCCGGGTAGAGGTTGAACGGTGATGAGTTCCAGCCCTGGGCGGCGAAGATCGGCCCGACGAGGAAGGGCCGCCAGCGCACCTCGACACCGGCCGCGTCCGCGAGGGCGTCGATCCGCAGGGCCGAGAGATAGGAATAGGTGGATGCGAACTCGTAC
The DNA here is from genome assembly GCF_001422845.1 of Methylobacterium sp. Leaf100. NCBI lineage: Bacteria > Pseudomonadati > Pseudomonadota > Alphaproteobacteria > Hyphomicrobiales > Methylobacteriaceae > Methylobacterium > Methylobacterium sp. Leaf100. Next base: position 38,942 of record NZ_LMMW01000045.1, read on the forward strand.
CAGAATTCGAGGGTCGGCCGGCGCGGCATACGTCGAATCTCCGGATTCTCTGGAAGCGGCCAGATTGGCCCCTGGGAGCGACGGGGGCAAGGTCGCCTGGGCCACTGTCACGCTGACGAACGCGTCGGCGGCACGGCGGTTGCACCGTCCATCGCTCCGCTGATAAGCCGCGCTATACGCCCGATGTCCGAACCCGAAGCGAGTCCGATGCCAGACGCGAACCCGAAGCCCGTCAACAAGGTCGTGCTAGCCTATTCGGGCGGTCTCGACACCTCGATCATCCTGAAGTGGCTGCAGACCACCTATGGCTGCGAGGTCATCACCTTCACGGCCGATCTCGGCCAGGGCGAGGAACTGGAGCCGGCGCGCAAGAAGGCCGAGCTCCTCGGCATCAAGCCCGAGAACATCTTCATCGAGGATCTGCGCGAGGAGTTCGTGCGGGACTACGTCTTCCCGATGTTTCGCGCCAACGCGGTCTACGAGGGGGTCTATCTCCTCGGCACCTCCATCGCCCGGCCGCTGATCGCGAAGAAGCAGATCGAGATCGCCGAGCGCCTCGGCGCGGATGCCGTCTGTCACGGCGCCACCGGCAAGGGCAACGATCAGGTGCGGTTCGAGCTCGGCTATTATGCGCTCAAGCCCGACGTGACCGTCATCGCCCCGTGGCGTGAGTGGGACCTGAAGAGCCGCGAGCAGCTCATCGCCTTCGCCGAACAGCACCAGATCCCGATCTCGAAGGACAAGCGCGGCGAGAGCCCGTTCTCGGTGGACGCCAACCTCCTGCACGCCTCCTCCGAGGGCAAGGTGCTCGAGGATCCCGCCGACGAGGTGCCGGACTACGTCTATTCCCGCACGCTGTCGCCGGAAGAGGCGCCCGATACCCCCACCATCGTCACCATCGGCTTCGAGAAGGGCGACGCCGTCTCCATCGACGGCGAGGCGCTGTCGCCAGCCTCGCTGCTCGCCAAGCTCAACCAGCTCGGCCACGACAACGGCATCGGCCGCCTCGATCTCGTGGAGAACCGCTTCGTCGGCATGAAGAGCCGCGGCATGTACGAGACGCCGGGCGGCACCATCCTGCTGCCGGCCCACCGCGCCATCGAGTCGATCACCCTCGACCGGGGTGCGGCGCACCTCAAGGACCAGATCATGCCGCAATATGCGGAGCTGATCTACAACGGCTTCTGGTTCTCACCGGAGCGGGAAATGCTCCAGGCCCTCATCGACAAGAGCCAGGAGATGGTCACCGGCGAGGTCCGGCTGAAGCTCTACAAGGGCGGCATCCACGTGATCGGCCGCACCAGCCCGAACTCACTCTACGATCAGGACCTCGTCACCTTCGAGGAAGGGGCCGTGGCCTACGATCACCGCGACGCGGCGGGCTTCATCAAGCTCAATGCCCTGCGCCTGCGCACCCTCGCCCAGCGCAAGAAGAAGCTCGGCGCCTGATCCTCCGCACCCTCCCCCGTCTCGGGGGAGGGCTTTTCGGACCGATCGTCAGGCCGAGACCCAGTCGGTCGCGCCCCGCCGGAACATCCCCGGTCCGAGATCGGCGTACCGCAAAAAGATCTGCAGGGCCGGCTGCATCTCGTGGTGCAGGACCGGCGGCTCCGAGGCGGTGCCGTAGGGCCGGGCTACGTCGATGGCCGGCACGTCGCGGGCCGTGTCCCACACCACGTTCAGGGCCTGCACCAGGGCGATATGCTCGGCTGTGATGTCGAAGGTGACGTGCTCCGGCGTCTCGCCGGTGGTCTCGTCGCGGAACACGTCGCCGACATCGGCCGAATCGAGCTTGGCCAGGGTGTTGTGATAGGCGTAGCGCCCCGGTTTGAGGACCGCGTTCGCGCAGAACACCGCCAGCCCGTCGCCGAGGGTCCGGTGCTCCTCGTCCGCGCCGTCGTCGTCGCCGGTGACATTGAAGATGTCGCCGTCCCGATCCGTGCTGCCGTAGGGCGCGTCCGGATGGACGATGGGGGCGCCGCTCCCCTCCCGGTTCCAGGCCACCACCATCCGGCGGATCAGCGCGATGCGCTCCAGGGTGAGTTCGAAGGTCGGCTCGGTCATCGCGTGTCTCTCTGGAAGCGTTCCTGCCTCCTCTAACGGATGCCGAGCGCCTCCGCATCCGGCGAGACGTAGAGCACCCTCAGATCGGCATCGGGTACGAAGTCGGTGGCGGTGAAGGCGAAGGTCGTGGGGCCGGTCTTGACGAGGCCGTTTCGGCACAGGCTCACCAGAGTCTTGGGATGCCCCTTGTCGACGGTGAGCGCGAAAGTCCCGATGGTGCCGGCCCAGTTGCGTGCCGTGGTGACGATGTAGGGGACCACCACGGCGCGGACGACGGCGTTCGGGCCTCCGCCCGCATCGACCGGCTTCGCCCCCGCGGCGGCGATGATCCGGCGCAGCCCCGCCGCCCCCGCATCGTCGAGGCAGTAGCGGGCGCGGAAAGCCTGGTCCTTGAGGTCGCTCTCGCCGATCAGCAGACTGCCGTTGACCGGTCGGTAGACGTGCTCGACGACGAGGTCGCGCCCCGGCGGAAACGTCTGGTCCCAATGGAATTTCGCTTCGCTGCGCCAGAGGCCCTCGCCCATCTCGGCTGCCTCCGGAATCAGCTTGGCGGCGACGAGTTCGGCCCGTGCGGGCCGCGACAGGTTGGCCAGCGCCTTGGCGAGGTCGTCGCGCCGCATGGGGTTGAGGGGAATGGCGTGCTTGCGCAGGAGATCGCCGACCTCGCGGTCCCCGAGGAAGGCGCGCTCCTCGAGTTGCGGGGTCAGGGGTATGCCGTCCACCGCCACCGTGAAGCCGACGAAGTTGGCGCTCGATTCATCGGGCAGATCCTGGGCCGAAAAAGAGAGTTCGGCGCCATCGATGGGGGGCAGCGGGAAGGCCACCCGCACGGTGCGGGGGCTCGCCGAGCGATTGCGGAAGACGTAGCGCACGGTGATTCGTTCGAGGCCGATGCGCAGATCCTCGCGAACGAGACCGATGTCTCGGTCCTTCACCAGGACGAGACCGCCGGCGTCGAGTTCCGCCGCGCTGTCGTTCGCCCGGGCGGGCGAGACCGAGACCGATGTGAACAGGTTCGCCGACAGGAGGACGGCCGCAACGCGGAGGGATGGGCGTGGGAGCATGCGGAGCATGGCGTGCGATCGTCCGGAATCGAGGCCGGCGCCGAATCACCGGGCGGATCGCGATATCACGTCGGCCGCATCGAGAAATCCTCAAACGCGGGTCACGAACCGCGACGGCGTTTCCCGCCGCCGCCTCCGCGCCCTGGGTGTCGAGGTGGGGCTATCGTTTGAGGCAGCCCATCAGCCCGCCCACCCCGTTCATGCGCGCCTGGATGCGAGCGGCCGCCGCGCGAACGCCGCGCGACGGCAGGGCCGGGTTTCGCAGGATCGGATTGGGCAGCACCGCCGCGAGCAGGGCCGCCTCCGCGCGCGTCAGGTCGCGCGCGGGTTTGCCGAACCAGCGCTGTGCCGCGGCTTCGGCTCCGAACACCCCCTCGCCCCACTCGGCGACGTTGAGGTAGACCTCGAGCATCCGGCGCTTGCCCCACAGGGCATCCGTCGCCAGGGCCAGGGGAATCTCGAGGCCCTTGCGCAGGACCGACCGCCCCGGCCACAGGAACACGTTCTTCACGGTCTGCATCGAGATCGTCGAGGCGCCGCGGCTCGGGCCTTCCTCGTCGTCGACCACGTCCCGAAGGGCGTTCCAATCGACGCCGCCATGCAGGCAGAACCGCTGGTCCTCCGAGGCGATCACCGCCTGGACGAGGTGGGGCGAGATCGCCGACAGGGCCACGGCCTGCCGGTCGACGGCCTTGAGGGCCGCCCATCGCCCGAGCATCAGGGTTGAGGGCGGGGTCACCGCGCTATAGACGAGCGCCATGACGAGCAGGAAACCCACCGCGAGGGCGGGCACCAGCAGCACGAGGCCGACGAGCCTGCGCAGGCCGCGGCCACGGGCCGGGCGTGCGGCTGCCTGGGGCGGCCTGCGCCGCAGGGGCCGCTCGGCACTCTCGGCCTCGTCCTGAATTCGAACCTCCTCCGCTCGCGCCACGCTCACACTTCCGAAGGCCCGCCCGACCATGACGTCAACGCAAGGATCTCACGCTTCGGTCAAGGCGGATGCCCCGGTCGACGCGTTTTCCCACAGGCTCGCCACGGTGGCCGACACCGTCGAGGCCTGGCTCGCCGACCGCCTGACCGCCGAGACGCAAGCCGGCGAGATCACCCGCCCCGTGCGCCTGATGGAGGCCATGCGCCACGCCGTGCTCGGCGGCGGCAAGCGCCTGCGCCCGTTCCTCGCCGTCGAGACCGCCCGCATGCTCGGCGGCCCCGAGGCCGGGGCGCTCGCCGCCGGCTCGGCCATCGAACTCGTGCATTGCTACTCCCTCGTCCACGACGACATGCCGGCCATGGACGACGACGACCTGCGGCGCGGCAAGCCGACCGTGCACAAGGCCTACGACGAGGCCACCGCGATCCTGGTCGGCGACGCGCTTCAAACTCTGGCCTTCGAAGTCCTGGCCGATTCGGCCTGGCAGCCCGATCCTGCCATCCGGGCCGATCTCGTACTCGGCCTCGCCAAGGCCTCGGGCCTCGGCGGCATGGTCGGCGGCCAGCTCCTCGATCTCGGGGCGGAAGGGCGCTTCGGAGCCGTCTCGCTCACCGTCGACGATACCTTGCAGCTCCAGGCCATGAAGACCGGCGCGATCCTGGCCTTCTCGGTGGAGGCCGGCGCCATCGTGGGCAGCGCGACGCCGGACCAGCGTCGCGCGCTCCTGCGCTACGGCCACGCCCTGGGTCAGGCCTTCCAGATCGCCGACGACATCCTCGACCGCGAAGCCTCGGCGGAAGCCATGGGCAAGGCGACGGGCAAGGACAAGGACGCCGGCAAGGCCACCCTCGTCGACCGCCTCGGCCTCGACGGCGCACGCGCGGAGTGCGACCGTCTCGTGGGCGTCTGCGAGGATGCGGTCTCGGCCTGGGGCGACAGGGCCCAGATCCTGCGGGACGCGGCGCGGTTCACCGTGGCGCGGAAGGTCTGAACACCCGCAACCCCAAATGCTGCGGCTCCGCCGCAGCCCATCGTACAGCGTCCGACGGGACGATGAACCCAGGCGAGTTGATCCCATGACCACCTACAAGCTCCTCCTCCTGCCCGGCGACGGCATCGGCCCCGAGGTGATGGCACAGGTCGAGACGGTGATCGGCTTCCTGGGGCAGGCCGGCATCGCGGCGTTCGAGACCGAGCACGACCTCGTCGGCGGCAGCGCCATCGACGCCCACGGCGTGGCGCTCACCGACGCGGCCCTCGCCCGGGCGGATGCGGCCGATGCGGTGCTGCTCGGCGCCGTCGGCGGTCCGAAATGGGCCGACGTCGCCTACGAGATCCGCCCCGAATCGGGCCTTCTCCGCCTGCGCAAGGATCTGGGCTTGTTCGCGAATCTGCGTCCGGCGATCTGCTACCCGGCGCTCGCCGACGCCTCCGCCCTCAAGCGCGAGCTCGTCGAGGGCCTCGACATCATGATCGTACGCGAGCTCACCGGCGGCGTGTACTTCGGGGAGCCGAAGGAGATCACCACCCTGCCCGACGGGTCGAAGCGCGCCGTCGACACCCAGGTCTACACCACGGGCGAGATCGAGCGCATCGCCCACGTCGCCTTCGATCTGGCGCGCAAGCGTTCGGGCCGGGTCGCCTCGGCCGAGAAGCACAACGTGATGAAGTCCGGCGTCCTGTGGAAGGAGGTCGTCACCCGTGTCCATGCCGAGTACACGGACGTGGCCCTGGAGCACGTGCTCGCCGACAATTGCGCCATGCAGCTCGTGCGCCGCCCGAAGCAGTACGACGTGCTCGTGACCGACAACCTGTTCGGCGACGTGCTCTCCGACGTGGCCGCCATGCTCACCGGGTCCCTGGGCATGCTGCCCTCGGCGTCGCTGGGCGCCGTCGATGACAAGGGTTCGCGAAAAGCCCTCTACGAGCCCGTGCACGGCTCGGCACCGGACATCGCCGGGCGCGACATCGCCAACCCCCTCGCGATGATCGGGTCGCTGGCCATGGCCCTGCGCTACTCGTTCGGCCTCGGTGAGGCGGCGGATCTCCTCGACGGCGCGATCACGGACGCCCTCGCCAATGGTGCCCGCACCCGGGACATCGCCGCCGAGGGCGCACAGGCGCTCGGCACCGCCGGGATGGGCGATGCCGTCGTGGCCGCCCTCAAGGCGCGCATCGCCTGAGGAAAACTCGGCCGCCACGGCTTCGCCACGAGCGGAGCCGTGTTGTCGCCACATCTGTCAAGTTAATCTCTCCCCGTAGTTACCAGCCGCGGGGACGAAGAGAGCACATGCAGGGTCGCACGGTCGGATCGTCACGGACTGCCCTCGCCAACGGTCCCGTCAAGGGTCCCCTCCGCGGTCGTTCCGCCGCGATCGTTTCGTCCCCCACTTCCGACGCCCTGACCCTCGGCGGCCGCGTCGGCCGCGAACACGGCAGCCGGGCGGCGCTGACGCGCTCCGTCCTCCTGGTGACGCTTCTCGTCGGTGGGCTCAGCGTGGCCCTCCTCAACGGGGTCGGTCCGGCCGGGTCCGGCCTCGGTGGCGTGGTTCAGTCGGCTCAGGCCATGACCACCGTGGCGATGCCCCGCCCGCGCGTTCAGATCGCCCCGCCCGCCATTCTCGGGACTCCTGCGAGCGTCCTCTCCGCGTCGTCCGCCTTCGCGCCGATCCACGACCTCGATACCGAACTCGGCTCCAACGCCGTCGACCGGGTCTCGTACGACTTCCTCATCACCGAAAGCGCGGTGGGCGATCCCAACGACGTCCTCGAGTTCGGCCCGATGAAGATCCGCCGCCACCTCGTGCAGAAGATCGTCCGCGCGGCCCAGGCCGTGCAGACCGACCCGGTGCTGCTCATGGCGGTGGCCGATAAGGAATCGAGCTTCAAGACCGAGGTGCAGGCCCAGACCTCCTCGGCCACCGGCCTGTTCCAGTTCATCGAGCGGACCTGGCTCGGCGTGGTGCGTGATTTCGGACCCAAGCACGGGCTGACGCAGGACGCCGCCCTCGTGACGACGGGCGACAACGGCCGCCCCGCCGTCGCCGATCCGGCCGAGCGCACCCGCATCCTCGAACTGCGCCGCGACCCCTACCTCTCCGCCCTCATGGCCGGTGAGATGCTCAAGCGCGACGCCGCCCGCATCGCCCTGCGCATCGGCCGCGACCTGTCGCTGGGGGAGGTCTATCTCGCCCACTTCCTCGGACCGGACGACGCCGAGGAGTTCCTCGCCACCGTTGCCGACAAGCCCAAGGCCGCCGCCGCCCAGATGCTGCCGGGGCCCGCGCGCGCCAACAAGACGATCTTCTTCGCGGCTCAGCGCGGACGCCGCAAGGCGACGAGCCTGTCCGTGGCCCAGGTTCACGAGAAGTTCGAGGCGATGATGAGCGCGCGCGGCGCCCGCTACCGGGATGTCCGCTCCGTGGCCGGCGTCATGGCCTATGCGGACGCCTCTGCGGACTGATCCGCGCCCGCATCGCGAAAGCACGATCGGATTTTCGGCAACCCAGCGTGCCCTCCCGGCTTTAATGTAGGTGTGTCCGACACTCGGCCCACCACGAGACCGTAACGCTGGAGGCTCCGCTTGGCCGATTTCGAGGCCGATACGAACGGCACGCCGCACCGTCGCGTGCCAGAGGGAGGTGTGTTCGGTCCCGCCGACACCCTGAGCCCGAGTCTGTCCCTCGACCGAATCGGTCAGGCCCTGGCCTCGTTCTACGACGATCTCATCGCCGAAGGGGTGCCTGAGCACTTGGCCGCCCTCGTGCGCCAGGTTCGCCAACCCGAGCCCGCCCCTGTCGTCCCTAACCCCATCGCCGGCAAGCCCACCTCCAAATCGGGCAAACTCGCCCTCGTGGTCGAGGATGACGCGACCACCCGGGCCCTGGCGGAGGCCTTGCTCGAGGAGACCGAGCTCGGTGTCGTGGGGTGCGACAGCGCCGAGGCGGCCATCGAGATCATGCGCACGCGTGGCGGCGACGTGTCCCTGGTGTTTGCCGACGTGCATCTGTCGGGCGTCATGGATGGGGTTCAGCTCGCGTCCGCCATCGCCCTGCTGTGGCCGATGACCCGGCTCGTCGTCACTTCGGGTCAGCGCACGCAGCGACCGGGTAGCCTCGCCCCTCAGGCTGTGTTCATCCCGAAGCCGTGGCGTCCGATGGACCTTCTTGGCGAGGCGGAGCGGGCCTGCGCCGAGCCGCAGCCGATCCTGCCCTGAGGGCAACCCCGCCTTTTGCATCGCACCATCTCGCTTGGGCGCACCTCTTGCATTAATCGAGGACGAGACCGCGCCGCCCGGCGCGGTGGAGCCGATTCGTGCCGATTCTGTCCGTCCGCCACATCACCACGTATCGCTATCGTCAGCCGGTGGCGTTCGGCGAGCACCGGATCATGTTCCGGCCGCGCGACAGTTACGATCAGCGGCTCCTCTCCGCCGCCCTGAAGATCACGCCCGAGCCGGTGTCGTTGCGCTGGCTGCACGACGTGTTCGGCAATTGCGTCGCCGTGGCGTCCTTCCAGGGGCGGGCCTCTACCCTGACCTTCGACTGCACCATCACCCTCGATCACACGCCCGAACTCGCGCCGATCTTCCCGCTCGCCCCGCACGCGGCCTTCTACCCGTTCGGCTACGGCGCCGATGACATCCCCGACCTCAGCCGCTCGATGGAGCGGCAGCATCCCGATCCGCGCAACGAGGTCGACGCCTGGGCCCGCGGCTTCGTCCCGCCCAACGGCCGGATCGCGACCCAGGATCTCCTCGCCGAGATGACCCGCAGCGTTCGGCGCAACTTCGCCTACCTCGCTCGCTCGGAGAAGGGCGTCCAGGACCCGGTCACCACCCTGCGCTTGAAGCGCGGGAGCTGTCGCGACTTCGCCGTGCTGATGATCGAGGCCGTGCGGGCGCTCGGCATGGCCGCACGGTTCGTCTCCGGCTACCTCTACAACCCGCGTGGCGACCGTGAACGCCATGTCGGCGGCGGCTCCACCCATGCCTGGGTGCAGGTCTACCTGCCGGGTGCCGGCTGGATCGAATTCGATCCGACCAACGGGATCGTGGGCAACCGCGACCTGATCCGCGTCGCCGTTGCCCGCGATCCGCGCCAGGCCGTGCCCCTGCACGGCTCCTTCTTCGGGTTTCCCGCGGACGACCTCGGCATGACCGTGAGCGTCGCCGTGGATGAAGTCGAGCCGGGTGCTGGCGATGCACGGGTTCCGGACCCTATGATCGCGCGTTGACGGTCCAATTACTGCATTGCCCGGATCTTCCCGCGGGACACGACATTTCAAATTCGAGAGATTGGGTAAGCGTCATGAAGATCAGGACTGGGTTCGACATCGCCTTCGAATCGGCTCAGCCGACCCCCATGATCCTGGCGCTGAGCGTCCATCCCTCCCGGATGCCCGACCTGCTCACGCCGCATATGATCACTTTCGATCCGCCGATCCCGTCGCAGGAATACCGTGACGTCTTCGACAACATCCTCACGCGCATCGTCACGCCGACGGGGCGGCTGACCATCTCGGCCGATTTCATCGTTCAGGATTCCGGGCAGCCAGACGTGTACGCCCCCTGGGCACAGCAGATCGAGGTCCAGAACCTCCCGTCGGACGTGCTCGTCTACCTCCTCGGCAGCCGCTACTGCGACACGGACAAGCTGTCCGAGACGGCCTGGTCCCTGTTCGGCGGCACGCCCATGGGCTGGGGCCGGGTTCAGGCCATCGTCGACTACGTTCACGAGCGAATCCGCTTCGACTACATGTGTGCGGACGCCACCCGCACGGCCTGGGACGGGTTCATGCAGCGCCAGGGCGTGTGCCGGGACTTCGCGCACCTCGCGGTCGCCTTCTGTCGGTGCATGAACATCCCGGCACGCTACTGCACCGGCTATCTCGGCGACATCGGGATTCCGCCCGTGCCCGATCCGATGGATTTCTCGGCCTGGTTCGAGGTCTATCTCGACGGAGGCTGGTACACCTTCGACGCCCGCCACAACACGCCGCGCATCGGCCGCATCGTCATGGCCCGGGGACGGGATGCCACGGACGTGGCGATCACCACCAACTTCGGCTACGCGCACCTCGCCCGCTTCGACGTGCACACCGACGAGGTGTTCTGATCGCGCGCGATCGGCGGAGAAACGAAATCTTCAGGGCCTCGTGGAACCGGCACCCTACGCTTACGCTTGTATAGCAAAGGTTACGCTTCAGGTAAGGCATCAACGATGAAGACCTTGGCCTCCGCCCTCGCGGGCATTCTCAGCGTCTGTGTCCTGTCCAGCAGCCCGGTGCTGGCGAACCCCTACGATCCCTTCGGCGGCGATGCCGGCGAAGACTACTACGCCGACCCCGCTTACGGGCAGACCGGCGCGAGCCCCTATGGCTACCAGGGCACGGTCGGCCAGGGTGTCCAGGCCGCTCCCCAGGCGCAGGTGGCTCCGATCCCGCGTGAACTCGTCGCCTTCCGGGGCGACTACAAGCCCGGGACCGTCGTGGTCTCGACCTCCGAGCGCCGGCTGTACTTCGTCCTGCCGGGTGGCGAGGCGATTCGCTATGGCGTCGGCGTCGGTCGCCCGGGCTTCACGTGGTCTGGCACCAAGACCGTGACGGCCAAGAAGGAATGGCCGTCGTGGACTCCGCCAGCCGCCATGATTGCCCGCCGTCCCGATCTGCCGCGCTACATGGCCGGCGGAGTCGAGAACCCCCTCGGCGCACGGGCCATGTACATCGGCAACACCGAGTACCGCATCCATGGCTCCAACGAGCCGGACACCATCGGGCAGGCGGTCTCCTCGGGCTGCATCCGGATGACCAACGAGGACGTCACCGACCTCTACGAGCGTGTCCGGGTCGGTGCCAAGGTCGTCGTTCTGAACTGATCCTTTCGGGCGCCGGCCGGAAACCGACGTAAATCGAAATCGCCGCCCCTTCGTTCGAGGGGGCGGCGATTTCGTGTCCGTAGACGGGGTGCAGGAGATGGGGGCCAGGCCGGTCCGTTACGGGACCACCCGGCCGACGGCGGTCTGCGGCGCGCTGAACGAGGCGATGGGCATGTCGCAGAAGCAGCGTACACCGAGGGGGCGCGGCCCCGGCAAGGGACAGGAATAGGGCTTGAAGCCCGTGAGACCGGACTGCACGGCGTCGCAATTGAGGCCCGTCGCGACCCGGCGCGGCGGCGGACGCCCGTAGGGATCGTCATAGGCGCGGCGCGGCGGAGGCCCACGGTCGTCGTAGTAGCGGCGCGGCGGCGGACGGTCGTAACCGTCGTCGTAGTATTGTGCGCTGGCGCCTTGGGACCCGAGCACGGCGGTCAGGGCCGCGACCATCACGCTGATTCGGTAGGCAGGTCGCATCGGGATACGCAGCTCCTCGATTGATCCGGTCCGCTCGTGGCGGGACGCCCGGCGGGGCGCAACCGTTAAGGCATCGCGGCGCGGAGGGGAATCGGGTTTTCGAGCATGGCGCCTAGGAATATGGCGACGACGAAAACGGCCCGCCCCGCTGGGATGCGGGACGAGCCGTCGGGCGTCGATCGGTGGCTTGACCGAACCGGGATCTCGGACGAGCCGGATCTCAGTTGTTGGTGGCGTTGCGCAGGGCCTGCTCGGTGTCGGCGCCGGCCTTACGCGCGGCTTCGGCCCCCTGCTCCATGGCCTTGCGGGCCTGCTCAGCCGATTCCTGCATGACGCCCTTGGCCTTCTCTGCGCTCTGCTGCATCGCCGTCTGAGCGAGACCGCCGAACTCCTTGGCCTGCGCCTGGATCGCCGCGAACTGGCTGCGGACGAACTCCGCCTGATGCTGCATGGCCTCCTGGAGGTCGCGCGAGCGGACCAGCTTCTGGGCGAGGTCGAAGGCCGCCGTCACGTTCTGCTCGGCGAACTCGAAGCCGCGGGCGGACACGTCGTGCGCGCTGGTGCGGGCGGTCTCGGCCGAACCCTGGACCGTATCGGCTGTGCGACGGGCGGCGCTGATGAATGAATCGAACGCCTTGCGGGCCTGATCGACACTCTTCTCGGCGAAGTCGCGCATCTCGGCGGGGACTTCATAATTCGGGGTGCTGGTCATCATCCTCTCCTTCTTGGACTGCTTGTTGATTCGTTCGTTGTGCGCTGCACAATAACACACCGTCCGCCCTATGCCACCCTGTGCGGCTGCATTAAGATTGACAACAGGTAAACGTGTGGCGCCACCGATTGATGTCCACTCTCCGGCCCGGCTGGGGTTAAGAGAAAACATCCTCTCCATAAGCTCGCCACGTGAAACGGGTGCGAATGTTCGATAACGGGGTCGAAGGGCTTGTCCCGGACGATGCGGCGCTGGGAGCCCTGGTGCGGAGTCTCGGGGGCGAACCGCGCCTCGGGCCGCTCCTGAACGTGCCCGGCTGCGCCCTGCTGATCTTCGACGAGGCCGGTACCCGCCTCGTCCACGCATCCAGTGCGGCACGTCCTTTGGCGCATGCCATCGCGGACGCGAACGGGGTCGTCCTGCCGAGCCTTCGTCTCGCTGCGCAGATCCAGGCGACGCCCCGGCCCGCCCTGACCCGAATCCGGTTCGACCGGCGCGGCCTTGCCCCGCCGACGACCTGTCTCGTGGTTCTGGGGACGGTGTCCGACGGTCGCGTCGTGCGGGTTCTCGTCCTGACGGAGGCCGTTCCCCGACTGCGCCCCGTCGTGCCGGCTGCTCCGAGCGGGCATCCCGAGACAGTCCCGCCCGCCGCGTCCTCCCTGCCTGCGGCGGAGGCGGATGTGCCCGCGGATGTGCCAGCCGAGCCGAGCGCCGTTCCGCGCTTCACCTGGACGACCGATGCGGCCGGCACCCTCGTGCGTGTGGACGGTCCGGCCGGCGCACTCCTGCGCGGCGCGATCGTCGGGCGATCCTGGACCGCGTTGTCGCAAGGCGGCATCGCCCGGGATGCCGAAGGTCTGCTCGCCGTCCTCGCCGCCAACCGCACGTTCCGGGCGATCCCCTTGTGCATCCACCTCGCCGGCCCGAGCCGTGTCGTCGAACTCGACCTGTCCGGGGCGCCGCTGGCGCGCACCGGACAGCCGCCACGCGGGTTCGCGGGCTTCGGCATCGTGCGCGGCGTCGAGGCCGCTGCTGTATCCGAACCCGAAGCGGTCGTCCCGACCCCCCCCACCCCGGTACCACTCTCCGAGGCCGCACCACAGGAGGACCCGACGCAACGACTTGAGACCGCGCCGGACGAGCCGATCTCGGAACCCTCGCCGTCGGAAGCCGCATCCGGCACGCCGGCCCCGGACGTCGATCTATCCCCGACGACCCAAGAAACACCGGTGACCCAAGAAACACCGGTGACCCAAGAAACACCGGTGACCCAAGGAACACCGGTGACCCACGAGTCCCTGACGACTCACGAGCATGCGGCGTTCCGCGAGATCGCCCGCGCCCTGGGTGCGCGTTTCGCCGGCGACGATCTGGCGGAGGCTTCGCGCGACGAGGGACGTGCCAACCCGAGCGGCGCCGTGATGGCATTTCCCGGACCGCCGCCCCGGGCGCCTGAGCCGGAGGAGCCGGCGCCGGACGCGGCCGTGGTCGCCACGCTCGAACGCCTGCCCACGGGCGTACTCGTCTATCGGGGCGACGACGTCCTGTTCGCCAACCGCACGCTCCTCGATCTCGCCGGGTTTCCCGATTTCCCGGCCCTCGTGGCGGCCGGCGGCATCGCTCACCTGTTCCGCGGTCTGCCCCCGCACGAACGCCCGACGAGCGACGCGCCCGCGATCCTGACGGCGCGCGACGGCGCCCATCGCGGCGTCGAACTCCAGCGCTCGGCCATCGATTGGTGCGGCCGCCCGGCCGAAATTCTTCTCGCGCGCGACGCTGTGAAGGACGAACCGGCCCGCGCACGAACGGCCGAGCGGATCGCGCAGGATTTCGCCGCGCGCCGTGCCCAGGACGCCCTCGGCATCCTCGACGCCCTCGACGAGGGGGTCGTCACCCTGGACGACAGCGCCCGCATCCTCGCCCTCAACCGTGCGGCCGCCGCTCTGTTCGGTGCCGATCCCCGCGAGGTCGTGGGTGAGAGTTTCCTCAGTCTGTTCGCGCCGGAAAGCGCCGTCGACGTGCTGGCCGCCACGCATGGCGTTCCCGAACCGGGATCGTCCCCCGGCGAAGCGGCCTGCGAAGTGATCGCCCGCGGGCCGGACGGCCCCCTCCCCCTCCGGCTGACCATCCGCACGGTCCCGCGCGACGCCGAGACCCGGCTCTGCGCGATCCTTCGTCCGCAGCGCGGGCCGGATGTGCGGCTCACCCAGGATGCAGCGGCGTCCTCCTCGGAGGCCCTGCGTCTCGCCGAGACGGCGAACGTTCGGAAATCGGCGTTCCTGGCTCGGGTCAGCCACGCCATCCGGACGCCGATGAGCGGCATCCTCGGGTTCACGGATCTGATGCTCACCGAGCCCTTCGGTCCCCTGGGCAACGAGCGCTACCGCAACTACCTCGACGACATTCGCAAATCCGGTTCGGAGGTTCTGGGCCTCGTCGACGATCTCAACGACCTCGCCCGGATCGAGGCCGGGCATCTCGATCTCGACTTCACCGAGATTCCCCTGAACGATCTCGTCTCGCGCTGCGTCGCCCAGATGCAGCCGGAGGCCGCGCGCGAGCGCATCGTGGTGCGGACGAGTTTCTCAGCCGATCTCGCGCCGCTGCTCGCCGACGAACGCTCCCTGCGTCAGGCGGCCTTGACGGTCATCGCCAATGCGATCCGCTTCACCGAGGCCGGCGGTCAGGTCATCGTCTCCACCACCATGGCCGACCGGGGCGAGATCGCCCTCAGGGTCCGCGACACCGGCATCGGCCTCACGCCCGACGAGATCGAGACCCTGCTGGAGCCTTACCGCGCCGCGCCGGTGCAGGGCCCGCGCCCGGGTGGAGACACCGGCCTCGGCCTGCCGATCACCAAGGCCCTGGTGGAGGCCAACCGCGGCGAGTTCCGGATCACCAGCCGCAAGGACGAGGGCACCCTGGTGGAGATGCTGTTCCCCGCAGCCCAGGCGAGCCGGCGCGCGGAAGGCTAGAACCTCGCGCAGGCTCCGCGCGTTGTCTGAAAAAGCAGGAGGTTCCCATGCTCAGGATCGTATGGAGCCGTGTGTTCCTGGTCGCAGGTCTGATGGCCTTGGCCGCCACCCCCGCCCCGGCGCAGGGGACGGACGCGGCGCCCCTGAAGAACCTCGAATCCGCCGGCGAATTTCGCAACATCACCTCCACCGGGGTGACCAAGCCGCCGGGCCGGGCCCTCGACGGCGCGAGCCCCCGGGAATCCGCCGAGCCGACCCGACGCGAGCGCACCCTCGACCGCAAGATCGGGTCGGGAATCTGCACCGGCTGCAACTGACTGCGCCACCGCCCGATCTTCGGGCAACCTGTCCAGAAGTCTCGCCGGTAAGGTGCTTGCAGCGACTATCCCCCTAAGCATAAGAAGGTTTTGGGAAGCCCCGGCTGCGCGGATCATCGCGATACGATCGGGCACCGCTCAGGGAAAACGTCATGGACGAGAAGGTGGTGGCAGTCCGCACCGAGTGGGTCGAAGGTGCCCATGTGGACGATGCGAAGTATCAGGCCATGTACAGGGCCTCCGTCGACGACCCTGCCGCATTCTGGGGCGAGCACGGCAAGCGGATCGACTGGTCCACACCGTTCACCAAGGTGAAGCAGACCAGCTTCGAGCCGGGCAATATCGACATCAAGTGGTTCGAGGACGGACGCACCAACGTCGCCTACAACTGCATCGATCGCCACCTCGAGACACGCGGCGATCAGGTCGCGATCATCTGGGAGGGCGACGACCCGACGGAATCCAAGCACATCACCTACCGTCAGCTTCACGCCGAAGTCTGCCGGATGGCGAACGTGCTGCGCAATCGTGGCGTCTCGAAGGGTGACCGCGTCACCCTCTACCTGCCGATGATTCCCGAGGCCGCCTACGCCATGCTCGCCTGCGCGCGGCTCGGGGCGATCCATTCCATCGTGTTCGGCGGGTTCTCGCCGGATTCCCTCGCCGGCCGCATCGAGGGCTGCGCCTCCAAGCTCGTCATCACGGCCGACGAGGGCCTGCGCGGCGGCCGCAAGGTTCCGCTGAAGGCCAATGTCGATGCGGCCATCGCGCGTCTCGGCAAGGACGCCGTGGACCACGTGGTGGTGGTGCGCCGCACGGGCTCCGACGTCGCCATGGAGCCGGGCCGCGACGTCTATTACGACGAGGCCGCCGCTCAGGTCACCGACGAGTGCCCGGCCGAGGCCGTGGAGGCCGAGCACCCGCTCTTCATCCTCTACACCTCCGGCTCCACCGGCCAGCCCAAGGGCGTGGTCCACACCACCGGCGGCTACCTCGTCTACGCGTCGATGACGCACCAATACGTCTTCGATTATCGCGAGGGCGAGGTCTACTGGTGCACCGCCGATGTCGGCTGGGTGACGGGGCACAGCTACATCGTCTACGGGCCGCTCGCCAACGGCGCCACGACGCTGATGTTCGAGGGCATCCCGACCTATCCGTCGAACTCCCGCTTCTGGGACGTCGTCGACAAGCACAAGGTCAACATCTTCTACACCGCGCCCACCGCCATCCGCTCCCTCATGGGCGGCGGCGAAGCCCCGGTGAAGCGGACCTCGCGGTCGTCCCTGCGGGTCCTCGGCTCCGTCGGCGAACCGATCAACCCCGAGGCCTGGGAGTGGTACTTCAAGGTGGTGGGCGATTCCCGGTGCCCCATCGTCGACACCTGGTGGCAGACCGAGACCGGCGGCATCCTCATCACCCCCCTGCCGGGCGCCACCAAGCTCAAGCCCGGCTCGGCCACCCGGCCGTTCTTCGGCGTGCAGCCGATCATCGTCGATGCCGAAGGCAAGGTCCTCGACGGTCCGTGCGAGGGCAATCTGTGTATCGCGGATTCCTGGCCCGGCCAGATGCGCACGGTCTACGGCGACCACGAGCGCTTCGAGCAGACCTACTTCGCGACCTATCCCGGCACCTACTTCACGGGTGACGGCTGCCGGCGCGACGCCGACGGCTATTACTGGATCACGGGGCGTGTCGACGACGTGATCAACGTCTCGGGGCACCGGATGGGAACGGCGGAGGTGGAATCCTCCCTCGTGGCCCACGCCAAGGTCTCCGAGGCGGCGGTGGTCGGGTATCCCCATGCCATGAAGGGACAGGGCATCTACGCCTACGTCACCCTGATGGAGGGCGAGGAGGGCTCGGACGACCTGCGCAAGCAGCTCGTGGCCTGGGTCCGCAAGGATATCGGCCCGATCGCGTCTCCGGACCTGATCCAGTTCGCGCCCGGTCTGCCGAAGACCCGCTCGGGCAAGATCATGCGTCGCATCCTGCGCAAGATCGCGGAGGACGAGTTCTCGTCCCTCGGCGACACCTCGACCCTCGCCGAGCCGGCGGTCGTCGACGACCTCATCGAGAATCGCCAGAACCGGACTCACTGAGCGACACCGGTCCGATCATCCGCGCGGGCATTCCGATGCCCGCGCACCTGCGTTCGCACACACGCTTCGTCACAACGGGATGCTGGTCCGTCAAGAGACAGCGCCCGGGGAGGATCATGTCATGTCGGATCTCGAGACTGCGCGCGTCGCGCAGAATCCGCGTTTCCAAGAGCTCGTCCACGAGCGCACGCGGTTCGGCTGGACGCTCACCGCCATCATGCTGTTGATCTACTTCGGCTTCATCGGCCTCATCGCGTTCGACAAGGCGCTGCTGGCCGTGAAGATCGGCGGCGGCACCGCCTCCCTCGGCCTCGTCCTCGGCGTCACCGTGATCGTGCTCGCCTTCATCCTCACGGGCATCTACGTCCAGCGCGCCAACGGCCGCTACGATGACCTGACCGCCGCGCTGAAGCGGGATCTCGGCCGATGATCCGCCTCCGGCACCCCATCGTCCTCGGCACCACCCTCGCGGGCCTCGCCGCCAGCGTCGCCTACGCGGCCGGCCCGGACCTCGGCAACGTCACGAAATCGGCGACGAACTGGCCGGCCATCGGCATGTTCGCGTTCTTCGTGATTTTCACCCTCGGCATCACCTACAAGGCCGCCAAGGGCACCAAGTCGGCCGCCGACTTCTACGCCGCCGGCGGCGGCATCTCGGCCGGGACCAACTCGCTCGCCATCGCGGGCGACTACATGTCGGCCGCCTCGTTCCTCGGAATCTCCGGCCTCGTCTACACCTCGGGCTTCGACGGGCTGATCTACTCCACCGGCTTCCTCGTAGGCTGGCCGATCGTGCTGTTCCTCATCGCCGAGCGCCTGCGCAATCTCGGGAAGTTCACGTTCGCGGACGTGGCGAGCTTCCGCCTCGACCAGACCTCGATCCGCATCATCTCGGCCACCGGCACGCTGGTGGTGGTGGCGTTCTATCTGATCGCCCAGATGGTCGGCGCGGGGAAACTGATCCAGCTCCTGTTCGGCCTGCCCTATCTCTACGCCGTCATCATCGTCGGCGTGCTGATGATCGTCTACGTCGCCTTCGGCGGCATGAAGGCGACCACCTGGGTGCAGGTGATCAAGGCCTGCCTGCTGCTGGGCGGGGCCACCTTCATGGCCGGCGCGGTGCTCTACCGCTACGGCTTCAACCCCGAGACCCTGTTCGCCGCCGCCGTCGCCACGCACCCGAAGGGTGACGCGATCATGGCGCCGGGCGGCCTCGTCAACAACCCGATCGAGGCGATCTCGCTCGGCGTCGGCCTGATGTTCGGCACCGCCGGCCTGCCGCATATCCTGATGCGCTTCTTCACGGTGTCGGACGCCCAGGCCGCCCGCAAGTCGGTGTTCTATGCGACCGGTCTGATCGGCTACTTCTATATCCTCACGTTCATCATCGGGTTCGGTGGCATCTCCCTGCTGATGTCCGATCCGGCCTACTTCAACCTCGATGCGGCCGGCGCCTTCGACAAGCTGAAAGGCATGATCGGCGGCACCAACATGGTGGCGGTGAACCTCGCCAACGCGGTGGGCGGTCCGTACTTCCTCGGCTTCATCTCGGCCGTGGCCTTCGCGACCATCCTGGCGGTGGTGGCGGGCCTGACCCTGGCGGGTGCCTCTGCGGTCAGCCACGACCTCTACGCCCAGGTGATCGCCCGCGGGCGCACCAACGAGGCGGCGGAAGTGCGTCTCTCGAAGATCGCCGCCGTCGTCATCGGCATCGTGGCGATCTACCTCGGGTACGTCTTCGAGAACCAGAACGTCGCCTTCATGGTGGGCCTCGCCTTCTCGGTGGCGGCGAGCTGCAACTTCCCGGTCCTGGCCATGTCCATCCTGTGGAAGGGCACGACGACCTGGGGGGCGCTCATCGGCGGTCTCGTCGGCCTCGTCGCAGCCGTCGGTATGGTGGTGCTGTCGAAGGCCGTCTGGGTGACCACATTCGGCAATCCGGTCGCCATCTTTCCCTACGACAACCCGGCCCTGTTCTCGATGCCGCTCGCCTTCCTGACGATCTTCGTCGTCTCGAAGCTCGACAACACCCGTCGGGCCCAGGCCGAACGGGCGTCGTTCGAGGCACAGTTCATCCGCTCGGAGACCGGAATCGGTGCCGACGGAGCGCACGCACACTGAGGCTGCGAGGACGGAAAAGCTCGAGATCTGAAGGGGCACGGCGCAATCCGCGCCCCTTCACGCATGGGTGGACGCTTTAATCCTCGCCCAGAACAAAAAATAATTGTCATTTTACCGAATTCGTTTCGAATTCGGTACTCTCCGTTGCTGCGGCGCTATTGGGCGAAATCGAGGCGTCGCTTAGCATTCGGCCCGACGCATTCAGGAACGTCGCTCGCGGACCTGGGGCCGGTTCATGCCACCCCGGGCCACGACAACTTGGATACGCACAAGGGTCCAACAGCTACGGGCGGACAACGTTCGGGCGATCGAAATACTGGAGAAACGTCGTTATGGTTGCGTCAAGCGCAATGCCCGTCAGCGATTCGGCCACGCGGCCGATGAGTGCTGGCGAGAAGAAGGTCATCCTGGCGTCCTCACTCGGCACCGTGTTCGAGTGGTATGATTTCTACCTCTATGGTTCGCTCGCAGCGATCATCGGGGCGCAGTTCTTCTCCGCCTACCCGGAAGCCACGCGCAACGTCTTCGCCCTGCTGGCCTTCGCCGCCGGCTTCCTCGTGCGTCCGTTCGGTGCCCTGGTGTTCGGCCGTCTCGGCGACATGGTCGGCCGCAAGTACACCTTCCTCATCACCATCCTGATCATGGGCATCTCGACCTTCGTCGTCGGCCTGCTGCCCTCCTACGCGACCATGAACGAGTACGGCGTCGGCTGGGTCGCCCCCGTCGCGCTGCTGGCTTTGCGGATGCTGCAGGGCCTGGCGCTCGGCGGCGAGTATGGCGGTGCGGCGGTCTACGTGGCCGAGCACGCCCCCCGCGGCCGGCGCGGCTTCTACACCGCCTTCATCCAGACCACGGCGACCCTGGGGCTGCTGCTGTCGCTGATGGTGATCCTGTTCACCCAGATCTACGTGAACGCCAACTACGCCCCCGTGGCCACCACCCTGGCCGACGGCACGGCCGGCACCATCACGCCGTTCGCCGCCTGGGGCTGGCGCATCCCGTTCCTGGTCTCCATCGTGCTGCTCGGCGTCTCCGTCTGGATCCGCCTGCAGATGCAGGAGAGCCCGGCCTTCAAGAAGATGAAGGAAGAAGGCACTGGCTCGAAGGCGCCGCTCTCCGAGGCGTTCGGCCAGTGGCGTAACGCCAAGTGGGCCCTCCTCGCCCTGCTCGGTCTCACCGCCGGCCAGGCCGTGGTCTGGTACACCGGTCAGTTCTACGCGCTGTTCTTCCTGCAGACGATCCTGAAGGTCGACCAGTTCACCGCCAACGTGCTCATCGCCTGGTCGCTCATCCTCGGCACCGGCGGGTTCCTGTTCTTCGGCGCGCTCTCCGACAAGATCGGCCGCAAGCCGATCATCCTCGGCGGTTGCGTGATCGCGGCACTGACCTTCTTCCCGCTGTTCAAGGCGCTGACCGCTGCGGCCAATCCGGCCCTGCACGCGGCCCAGCAGAACACCCAGGTGGTGGTGAAGGCCGATCCGGCGGATTGCTCGTTCCAGTTCAATCCCGTCGGCACCGCCAAGTTCACCAACTCCTGCGACATTGCCAAGGCGCTGCTCGCCCGGTCCGCGGTGAACTACACCACAGAGCCGGTCGCCGCCGGCACCAAGGCCACCGTCACCGTCGCCGGCAAGGAGTTCGCCGCCGCCGATCCGGCCTTCGCCAAGGATGTCGGCGCCGCCCTCACCGCCTCCGGCTACCCGACCGCCAACAACCCCAGCATCGTGAAGATCGTCATCGACCCGAAGGACGGCCTGTCGAACTTCGCCAAGATGATCGACATTTTCTCGGCCCAGAAGCTGACCATCATCGGCATCCTGACGATCCTCGTCCTCTACGTGACGATGGTCTACGGCCCGATCGCGGCTGCCCTGGTCGAGCTGTTCCCGACGCGTATCCGCTACACCTCGATGTCGCTGCCCTACCACATCGGCAACGGCTGGTTCGGCGGCCTCCTGCCGGCCACTGCCTTCGCCATGGTGGCCCAGACCGGCGATATCTACTTCGGCCTCTGGTACCCGATCGTCATCGCCCTCGCGACCGCCGTCATCGGGGCCCTGTTCATCCCCGAGACCAAGGATCGCGATATCTTCACCTACGACGAGGCACCGGCCCGCTCGGCCTGAGCCTCATGGACCCCGAAGGGGGACGATATCCGGCACATTCGTCCGGACGTCGCCTGCCTTCGGGCAGCGGATGAGAAAAGGCCCCGTCGCAGGACGGGGCCTTTTTCGTCGGATGCGAGCGGGATCGGCCGGAGCCGGCGTTCACCCCTCCGCGTCGACCATCGCGGCGTGATCGGCCTGGGTCTGCCGCGCGTAGCGGATGGCGAACTCGGCGATGGCCTCGTCGAAGGCCGACCCCCGTCCGAGGTAGCCCGCGATGGTGGTCGCGTCGCCGGAGCGCGCATGCGCTCGCGCGAGGGTGGTTCCGCACAGCTTCGCGTAGGCCTTCGCCCCGCTCTCGGCGAGGATCTCGGCCACGGCCGAGAGCTTCTTGTTCTTCAGCTGCCGCACGTAATAGGAGCGGCCGCTCGGCCCGGAATGGGACGTGCCGAGAAACGGGTCGCTCGCCGCCTGCATGATGCGCTGTCCGTCGATGACGCGCTGGCCCTCCGACGCAAGGAAGAACGGGCTCAGGGCCAGGGGAGCCAGAACCGAGGGCCGCGCTTCCTTGATCTGAAGGAACAGCGGCGCCCCATCGGCATCGGCGTAGATCCCGACGGCGCAGACCGTACCCACGGAGCCGATCCCCACGACCTTGAAGGCCACGTCGCGCTGAACGTAGCGCAGCACCAGGAGGTTGCGGTCGGCGGTCAGGCTCTGCGGGTAGGTCAGCAGCGCCGCCGCCGCCTCGTCGACCGCCTCGGTCAAGCCGTTCGCACCGGCATGGAAGATCGTCGGCGCCTTGTCGGCGATGCGCCAGTGCGCCGGGTCGGAACGCTGTGTGGCCGGATCCAGGTCGGGCGCGTCCCCGTGGCTGAGGCCGTCGGAGGTCTCGGTGGCGGCCTTGGCCAGGAGGCTGCGGCAGAGGTCGCCATCGCCGAGGCGTCCGATCTCGTGGCCGAGGTCGATCCGGCTGTGCCAGACGCTCAGCGGAGCCAGGTCGGAGAGCGCCCGCATATGCTCGCGGTAGGCCCGCACGCCGGCCCGGGCCGCGCGGCGCGCCTTGTCCTCGCCTTGCGACAGGGCCGCGACGGCGACGCTGGCGGCGAGGCGCTTCACGTCGATGGTGAAGTCGACGTTCCACAGGGTCTCGTCGAAATCGTTGATGTCGAACAGGGTCTGCCCTTCGGGGCTGCGATACACTCCGAAATTGCCGATATGGCAGTCGCCGCACGCCTGGACCGGGATGCCCGGCGCCGGCGCACCGACGAGGTCGGCGGCCATCACGGCGGCGGCCCCGCGTAGGAAGGCGAAGGGGTTCGCCCGCATGCGCTCGTGGCGCAGGGGAATGAGTTCGATGAGCCGGCCGGAATCGCCGGCGTTCAGGATCGCCAGGGGATCGCGACCCGGCGCCGGCTGCCATTCGGCGTGGGACTCGCGCGGCACCGAATCGCGCAGGCGCTTGCCGGCCGCGCGGCGCTCGCCACGGCGGGATGAGGTCTGGGTGTCGGTCATGGAGGTAGGCCTCGGTCGGGATGCGGCACGTTGCGCGGGCGGCGCGACCTGCGAGATCAGTGCCGGAAGTGGCGGTGTCCGGTGAACACCATCGCGAGGCCGGCGGCGTCGGCGGCGGCGATCACCTCGGCGTCCCGCATGGAGCCGCCCGGCTGGATCACCGCCGTCGCACCCGCTTCGGCCGCGGCGAGGAGGCCGTCGGCGAACGGGAAGAACGCATCCGAGGCGACCACCGCACCCTTGGCGAGGCTCTCGGCGGCTCCGATGCGCGCCGCACCCTCGGCGGCCTTCCAGGCGGCGATGCGGGAGGAATCCACCCGCGACATCTGCCCGGCGCCGATGCCGACGGTGGCGCCGTCGCGGGCATACACGATGGCGTTCGACTTCACGTGCTTGGCGATGCGGTAGGCAAAGCGCAGGTCGGCGTATTCCCGCTCGGTGGGCGCGCGCTTCGTCACCACATCCAGCGGCATGTCGTCGATGACGGCGGCATCCCGGTCCTGAACGAGGAAGCCGCCGGACAACGTCTTCACCGTCTCGCCGGTCGCGCGCGGGTCGGGCAGGCCGCCGGCGAGGAGCAGCCGGAGGTTCTTCTTTCCCGCCACGATGGCGATGGCCTCGGGGCTCGCATCGGGCGCGATGATCACCTCGGTGAAGATCTCGACGATCCGCGCCGCGGCCTCGGCGTCCAGGGTCCGGTTCAGGGCGACGATGCCGCCGAAGGCCGAGGTCGGGTCGCAGGCGAGGGCCCGCTCGTAGGCCTCGACGAGGCTCGCACCCTCGGCGACCCCGCACGGATTGGCGTGCTTGATGATCGCCACCGCGGCGATGCGGGCGGGATCGAACTCGGCCACGCATTCGTAGGCCGCGTCGGTGTCGTTGAAGTTGTTGTAGGACAACTCCTTGCCCTGAAGCTGGCGCGCGCTGGCGATTCCGGCGCGGACGAGCCCCGGCGCCCGGTAGAAGGCGGCCTTCTGATGCGGGTTCTCGCCGTAGCGCAGGCTTTGCGCGAGGCTCCCCCCGATGGCGCGGAAGGCCGGAGCCGAGGTCCCGGCCGTGCCCTCGCTCTGCCCTGCCATCCAGTTGGCGATGGCCGCGTCGTAGGCGGCGGTGCGCGCGAAGGCCTTGCCCGCGAGCGCCCGGCGCGTGCCGCCGCAGAGGGAGCCCCCCTGGGCATCGAGCTCGGCGAGGATCGCGCCGTAATCGGCGACATCGACCACCACGGCCACGTCGGCGTGGTTCTTGGCCGCCGCGCGGATCATCGCCGGACCGCCGACATCGATGTTCTCCACGCAGTCGTCGTAGGATGCGTCACGCGCGATGGTGGCCTCGAACGGGTAGAGGTTGACCACGAGGAGGTCGATCGCGGCGATGCCGTGAGCGGCGAGCGCGGCTTGATGCTCGGGATTGTCGCGCACCGCCAGGAGGCCGCCATGGACCGCCGGGTGCAGGGTCTTGACCCGTCCGTCCATCATCTCGGGGTAGCCGGTGAGATCGGCGACTTCCGCCACAGGCAGGCCCGCGGCCTGGAGTTCGCGGTGGGTGCCGCCGGTGGAGACGAGGGCGATGCCGCGTGCGTCGAGGGCCCGGGCGAACGCGACGAGCCCCGCCTTGTCCGAGACGGAAAGGAGCGCGCGGGTCACCCGCACCTGATCATGCGACATGGAAGGCTGTCCGGTCGAAAGCGATGGAACCGCCCGGCGCCTAACACGAAATCCCGGCAGGCGACCAGGGTGGTCCTCAGCCCGTCGTGGGTGTCGCCCTGGCGAAGCGCCAGCGCACACGGGTGTCCTCCGAAACCGTGAGGTAGAGGACGATCTGGTCCGTGCGTCGTGCGCCCGTCAGCCCGGCGAAGTAGACGCTCTCTTCCAGGGCCATCTGCGCGCCCTCGGCCTCGACATGCCAGACCTCGCCGATGGGCGAGACGAGCTCGAGACCGCCCTCCTCTCGGCCGCGGGCGGCGATGGCGGGGTGGAGGTGGAAGCGGATCGCGACCTCGTGGGCCCTCGCGCGTGCCGACCCCGACCGTACGAAGGCATCCTCGCCTTCCACAACCGACCCGTCGGCGGCCAGGCGCCAGCGCCGCTCGTGGACGAGGCCGAAATCCGGGACGTAGCCGTCGTGGCGGGCGGCGAGCACCCGCGTACCGTCGGGATCGAGGGTGCGCTCCGCCTTCACGGCCTTGGGGCCGCGCAGGACCACGGGCCCGATGCGGCTGGCGAGCCACGTCACCGCCCAGCGCTCGTACCAGGCCCCGCCCCCGGTGAGGAACCGGCACGAAGAGGAATCGGCGATGGTCGCCGTGGAATGGGCGGCGGTGCTGCGGGCGAGGCGCCGGAGTTCCGGACCGCTCGCCGGCAGGCCGCAATTGATGACGATGCGCTGGGGGCCGCTCGAGAGTTCGAACGAGAGGCAGCCCGCTCCGGCGTTGATCGAGTCGACCAGCGGCGGCGGCGCACCGACATCGGCGACCAGGAGCACGCGGCCGGCCTCCAGGCGCTCGTAGCCCGAATTCGGCGCGTGCATGAGGGGCTGGGCCATGGCACCGTCATAGACCAGCAGGGTGGCCAGATGGTCGGCGGCGGTGGCGCCCATGCCGTTGAAGTGGCTCAGCGAGGCGTCGGCGTGGCGCAGGAGCCGCAAGAGGGGCAGCATCCGGTCGACGGCGTGAAGCAGCGCCTCCGGCGGGTCGATGCCGCGCCCGAGGAAACTTTGGCGCAGGGGCAGGAGGTCGAGGAGCAGCTCCATGGCGAAGCGCGGATCGCGGCTGCGGTGGCCGCCATCCGGCATGATCTGACGTTCGAGTTCGCGCACGAGGATGCGCGTGGCTCGCCTCAGGATCGGCTGAATGCCCTCGCAGCACAGCCCGGCATAGCAGAGCGCGACGGCGGCGAGCAGCCGGGTCTGGGGGGAGATCCCACGCCGCAGGTCGCGCTCGAGATCGCGCGCAGTCCGGCCGATGGTCTTGAGGAAGGCCTGATAGAAGGCGTGGTCGGCCCCCTCCAGCACCAGGGGGGACTGGCACAGGAAGGCGATGAGCCGGCGGGCCGCCACGGGCGTCGGTTTGGCGAGCCCCGCCTCGCCGCGCCCGGCCATGAAGTCGGCCACGAACGCACGGGCGTTGGCGCGGGCCAGGGCCGTGTCGGCGGCGCGCAGGTGGCGCAGCCAGCCGAAACCGTAGAGGGCGTCGGCCCATTCGGGGGATGGCGGCGCGTAATCGAACGGCGAACGCCCGCTGACGGAAAGGGACCGCCCGGCGAAGACGAACAATCCGGCATAGATGTCGTCCGCGAAAGTGGCATCGCTGGTGCGCAAGTCATGGGGCGCGATGACGAGGCCGGTGACCCGGGCACCCGCAAGAATATCGGGTCGTCCGGTGGCGCCCACATAGATATTGCGTGCAACCTGAGCGACCTCGCGGCCGATCAGCCGATAGAACCGCCAGCGATCAGCCCCCCAACGCACGCCGTCTCCCTTCCCGAAGGGCCGGCATATGTCCGGATTCCCTCGCCCTCAACCTAGGCCGTGCGTCTTAAGGGTTGGTTAACCTCATAAGACGGGGCGGTCGAGGGGGCGTGATCGCGATCGCGGGAAAGACGCCGTCGCGGGCGTTTCAGCGAGGGCTGCGCTGGCCGGGGCGATAGGCCTGGGCTGGAAGGTCCGACGATACGGCCTCACCGCCCGTCGGCCGCCCGACCGGATTGGGCGCGGGCGTCGGAACCCCGCGGGCCGGCGCCTCGGGCTGCTGGATCACATCGGTGATGTACCGGCCGCCGGGCGCGGGACCCGGTACGGCACCCGGCACCGGACGGGTGACGGGTGCCGCGACGGCCTCGTTCGAGGGCGCCGGGGCGATGAATCGGCGACCGGCCGCTTCCGGTACGGCGCCGGCCTTGGGCGCGGGCTCGGGTCTCGTCCGTGCCTCGACCGGCCGCGGCGGCGTGGCGCGCTCCCTCCGCGCCGTCTCTGCGCCCGCGACCGGGCGGGGGCGGCGCCGGATGCGGGTGGGCTCGGTGCCGGCAGGCGCGATCCCCACATCCGCCCGGGGACGCGCCATAAGGTACAGTCTCATGCTCTCCACGGCTGCGATGAGGTCCGGCAGGCTGGCCTGCTCGGTCCGGCACAGGCGGATGCGGAGCGACAGCGCCCCGATGGGATCGGGTCGGCTCAGGGCGCCGAACAGGCGCGGTCGGCCGGAGGCCTGCATCATGGCGGGGGTCAGGTCGATCCACTGCCAGGCGTAGAGACAGTCGGCGCCCACGGCCATGCCGACGGGGCCGTAGGCGTTCCGGCGCGGAACCGGAAGCACGCGCAGGATCTGACCGGGAAACAGGGCGGCGATCTCGGCGTCGATCCCGGCGCGGTTCGGCCGCGCCAGGTTCGCCGGAAAAGCCAGGACGAGATCGGCGGTCTGAGTGCGCAGGGCGAGATTCGCCGCATTGGTGCCGGCGCCACCGCTGAACTGGATGCGCTGATCGAAGCCGTCGCGCACGAGGGTGTCGTTCGTGGCGACCACCCGCCCGGCGCCCGGCAGGCGCAGCACGGGCGCCGCCTGCGCCGCCGGGCCGATGGCGAGCAGGGCCAAGGCCGCGGTGGCGGCGAACCGGGCAGCAGGAAATCGGCGTACGTGGTGGATCAAGGCAGGCCCCGTCGAGTGTCCGCGCCGGTTGCGTCGAGCGCCGAGGCGCGGCCGGGCGCCGAGAAACGATCGTCCTCGGAAACCGAGCGACCCGGCACCGCCGTCCGCTCCGCCTCCTGCTGCCGCCACAAGGTACCGGCGGCCGGAAGCGGCATCCCGCTCGGCTTGTCGCTGCCGTTGTAGCCGGGCAGCAGGGCGAAGCCGTAGCGCTCGTAGGGCATGGCGCCCGCGCCGGGAACCCGGCGTGCCACGAGGGGTGGCGCCGGCATGACCGGTTCCGGCGCATAGGTGCCGGGCGGGTTTTCGGTCACGAGGCGCTGCGCCGACGGCGCCGGAAAGCGCAGCGGGTTGTCGAGGGCGACGGCGAGGGGGAATTCCTTGCGCTGGATCGCGGGCGGCAGGCCGGCGGCGCCCGGGGCGGACGTTCCGGGCTTCGGCACCCGGCCATAGCTCGGCTCGGCAGCCGGCGGTGCGGCGGCGGCCTGCCGCGCAGCGGGCTGAGGCGTCGCTTGGCACGGCAGTGGCGGTCCGCCCACATCCTCGCGGAACAGGAGGTCCACCACCTTCGGGAACAGGCCGTCGTAGCGGTTGATCACCTCGAGATACTCGCGCTGGCGCTTGAGCCGTTGCAGGGTCAGGGCGTAGCCGAGCACCGTGGTCTCGCCCGGGAGCCAGGCGACGCCCCGCTGGAACCACTCCAGGGCCGCCTCGAACTGGCAGGAATTGTAGGCGTACCAGCCGAGGGCCTGGGCGCCCTCGCCCGAGCCGGACGCCGCGACCACTTTCGCGTAGCGCTCGATGCGGGCCGGCTCGACGAAGGGTGGGTTGGCCTGCGTCAGGCGGCGCTCCAGCAGATCGATGTAGAGGATTTCGTTGCCGACGAAACGGTCCCGCCACGCATAAGCTACCTCCTCGGCGTCCCGCACCCGATTGAGGGCCCGCAGGGTGTGGGCGAGGCCGTGCGCCACCATGGCGTCGCCGCCATGCGCGATGGCGAGCTTGAACCAGTCGAGGGCGTCGCGATACTGGCGCCGCTTGTAGCCGTACCACCCGAGCAGGCTGGTCTGGCCTGGATCGTTCGACGCCTTGGCGTAGGCCTGGAACGCCGCGAGGTCCGGAACCTTGGGTTCCTGGGCCGGGTCGTCGTGCAGAAACGCGGCGATCTGCGCACGGGTGATGTCGAGGCGGATCGGATCGAACTCGGCTTTCCCGTCGCCCTTCCGGTCGGCCTCGCCGCGGCCGAGGGCGATGAGTTCCTCGGCCTGAGCCATCTTCAGGTAGGCCATGGCCTTCTGGATCGTGGCCCGGCGCGCGCCCGCATCGGCGTTGCCCTGAAGCACCGAGCGATAGAGCGTCTGCGCCTCCTCGGTGCTGCCCATGGCGGCGAGGCTGTCCGCGATGGTCCAGATGCTCTCGACGTCGGACGGGTCGACTGCGGCCTGGTCGGCCCGATACAGCGCGACCACATCCTCGGCGCGCTTTGCCCCCTGTGCGGTACCCAAGGCGGTGATCCGGCTTCGGAATTCGGCCCGCAGGAGCTTGCGCGTCAGTTCTTCGGAGGGTTGCCAGGCGGGGTCGGACGCCCGGCGGTTGGCGATCGCCTCCCGCAGGTCGTCGAAGCGGCCGGCGGTGAAGAGGTCCCAGAGCGGGGCTTCCTCCGGCGGGCTCGGCTTCAGGGTGTCGAGGTCCTCCGGCTCGGTCCAGCCCGGATACAGCCGCTTCAGACGGCCGATCT
Organism: Methylobacterium sp. Leaf100; assembly: GCF_001422845.1. Taxonomy (NCBI): domain Bacteria; kingdom Pseudomonadati; phylum Pseudomonadota; class Alphaproteobacteria; order Hyphomicrobiales; family Methylobacteriaceae; genus Methylobacterium; species Methylobacterium sp. Leaf100. The sequence goes on from NZ_LMMW01000045.1 coordinate 68,571, forward strand.
CGGCCTTCATCCGGGCCGTCTGCTTCTGGGCCGCGTAGTAGCGCAGGGCGCTCTCGTCCACCATGCCGGGGGTCGCGGCGGTGGTGGGAGCCGCCAGGATGGCGGGCGCACGCGCACCATCGCCATAGACGACCTGCCGACCGGGCGTCGGCGTCTGGGCGAATGCGGCCCCGGCGACACCGCCGGCGAGGAGGAGCCCGAGGCCGACGCGCACGGCTTCGCTGCCGAAGGAACGGCTCAGCGCTTCAGGCATGACGCGTACCTCATCCGAACCGCGACCATGCTGAGGAGCTGCACCGTCGTCGGATAGTAGTTCTCGGTGTCGCGCACCGTCTCGAAATCGGCCGGAACGGCCCGGCCATCGGCGGCGCAGGCCACGAGGCTGGCCAGCGCGGCGTAGCCCCTCTCCGTGAGCCATTCGACGGCGCGCCCGTCGCGGGTGTCGACGATGGGCAGGCGATCGACGTCCGTGCTGTTCCACAGGGTGGCGAACGGCGCGTAATCCTCCGGGCGTCCCACCCCCGCCCAGGCGAGATAGAGCGGCACGCGGATCGCGTTGTAGGAGAACAGCGCCGGAAAGCCGTCGGCCGGGCGGGGCTCCGCCTTCATGGAGATCCACTCCGTGGGAAGGCGTGACGGTCCGAACCGGGCTTGGCGCAGGATGTCGATTCCGCTCCGGATCAGGCCCTGCCAATCGTATTCCGGGGCAACGAGACCGAGGCGCTGGAACGCCGGAAACACCCAGTAGGACAGGTTCACGAGCGGACCGTCCGGTCGGTCGGCCGCCGAGAACCCCGCCACCGCCGGAAGCAGGAGAGTGCCGTGCGGGTCCTTGAACAGCATCGCCTTGCGGCCGACCTCGACGGCGATGCGGCGCGCGGCCGTGCGGTAGGCGCCTTCGCCCCAGGCTTCCGCCGCCTCGGTGAGGGCCCAGGCGACGAGGAGGTCGCCATCCGTGGCGTCGTTCAGGTCGGACACGGCCGGGCGCTGGTCCGGCGCCCAGCGCCAGGCCAGGAGCGCGTCGGAGCGAACCATCAGGTTGGCGCGGGTCCAGCCCCAGATCCGCTCGAAGGTGGCGCGGTCGTCGGCGGCCACCGCCAGGAGCATGCCGTAACCTTGGCCTTCGCTGTGGCTGATGGACCCGTTCGCCGTATCGACGACACGCCCCGCCGCGGTGACGAACCGGGCGCGGTAGGTGCGCCATCCGGGCGAATCCCCGAGGGCGCCCGCCAGAACCGGGACTGTGGTCGCTGGGCCGCTCCCATCGCCCGGGGCGGACGGCAGGGCGGTGGATGGCGGCACGGCGGTTCCCGTGGGAGCGGGACGGGACATCTCGCGCGTCGGCTCGTCGGCCGGCTCGGCTTTCTGGGCCTGCGCCGGTTTCGGTGTGGTCTGCGCGGGCGCGATGGACGGGGCGAGGCCGAGGGCGGCCGCCATGACGAGCCCGCTGACGCGGTGGACGAGCGGCGTCATCGGTTGCTCCGGCCGACATCGCGCACCAGGGCGGCCGTCGCCAAGCCGAGGCAGAGCGCCACCAGCAGCATCAGGACCACGTAGATCGCGGGATTGAGGGACAGCCACGCGGCGGCCAGCAGCCAAAGGTTCGACAGGCTGCGCGGCTGGGTCTCGATCACGCTCACGCTCTCCGGCTGGTCGATGGTGAAGGTGCCTTCCGCCGCGTCGAGGAAGGCGGCACGTCCGAAGAGATTCGTCCAAACCCGCGGATCGACGAGGCAGGACGCCGAAGCCTTGAGGAGCCACGCATTCGGAGCGGTCACCAGGACGACGCTGGAATCGAACGAGGCACCGGCGCCCTGGGCGACGATCAGGGAGGCCCGGGCATCGAAGGTCTCGACGGACTTGCCCGGCGCCATCCCGACCCCGTCCACCAGGGCGTGCCACACCTGCTGGACGCGATCCGAGATGGCATTGCCGGCGTCCGCCAGGGTGTCGAGGGAGGACGGGCCGGCGCGCAGGCGCTGGTCCCACTTGGCGACGAGGTCCCCTGACGAGGAGCCGCCGTCGCCGTCGGCGCCCGAGAGCTGGACGAGGGGCGAGGCGGTCTGCATCGGGGCCGGGACCGGTGTGGCGGGCGGTCCGGCGCGGCGCTCGCGGACCCGTTCGGCGGCTCCGTCCGCGAGGCGAAGCGGCATCACGGCGGATGGCAAGGCACAGCGCATGGGAACGTTGCGCCGGAGCCGGTCGAGGGTGAGGATCCCTTCGGCGCCGGCGGGTCCCGGCGCCGCGACGGTCTCGGCCCGACCCTCCCAGCCCTGCCGGATACGGTCGGGGTCGAGGCCCACGGACGCGACGGTGGCAGGATTGAGTGCACGGGCGGGGGCGACCACGAGGGCGGGGCCGCGCCCGCCCTCGTGGTCGGAGGTCACCTCGAAGTCGATGATCCGCTTGGCCGCGATGGCGAGGCGGGCGGCGATCACCGCGGCGGCGGCGGCCGAATCCCGGTCCGGCGTCGGCAGGACGAGCCGGGGCTGGCCTCCGGCGGCGATGAACGGGATCGCCCCGCCCTTCACGGCGGCGAGATCCGGATTGCGCACGGCGCGCGCGAGGCGCGGAATCACGATGCGCGTCTTCTGGAGGAGCAGGAAGCGCGCCTGGGTCGAGCCCGGCTGCAGGGTGTCGCAGGTCCGGTCGGCGTCCGTCGGCACCTGGGCGGAGATGTCGATCCGGTTCAGGCCGGGCCGCCACAGGCCGAGGGGGAGCGGAACCGCACTGTCCTCGAACAGCTCCCCATTGGCATAGGCCAGGGGGACGCTCGCGGCGTTCCGGCCGTTGACGTCGACGATGATCCGCGCCTCCGGCGACAGGCGCGCGGCGGAGGCCCCGGCCAGATGGAGCATCACCTTCCCGTAATCCGCCGGAACGAAATCGGCGGGCAGCCGGAGTTCGAACCGCGTGCGCAGCAGGCGGCCGTTGAATTCCTGCGAGGCGATGCCGACGGCATCGAGGCTCAGGGTCTCGCCACCCGTGACCTCGTAGCCACGGGTGAGGTCGGCGAGATCCTCGCCCCCGGCCCCCTCCGGTGCCCGCGCCCGCGCCAGGGTCTGGATCGCCTCGGCCACGTCGCCGTCGCCCGCACCCGTGACCACGAGGGTGGGGGCACGGTCGCTCCGGTCGGGAAGCAGCGCGAGCTTGGGTCCCGTGATCGCGCCGAGGTCGGCCACGCCGTCGACGCCGCGCAACTCTTCGGCCGTGCCGACCACGAGGTTGAGGCCGGCACGGCCCGCCATCGGACCGCCGAACTCCACGGCCGGCCGCGCGAGGCGCCCGACCAGGGCGATCGCCTGAACCGCCCCGATCATGCGTCGCAGGCGTTTCAGGCTCGGTTTCTCGGTGAGCAGGACACGCACCGGCAGGGCGCCGCTCTCGTCCGGTTCGAGCGCCGCGAGGTTGCGCAGGTCGAGGTCCTGGCCGGCGGGCTGAACCACCAGCCCCGTTCGGGACGGATCGATCTGGGTCCACAATTCGTAGGTGGCATCGACGGAGCAATCGACACGGTGGCGTTGGATCACGCTGAGCCGCACGGCATTGTAGCCCGGCTTCAAGCGACCGTCCGGTATCGCGAATTCGACCACTTTGACCGCGCCCGGCGCCTGAACCCGGGTCCAACCGATCTTCTCGTCGTTGACCGTGACGGTCAGCTCGGAGGATTCCGGGGCCACCGAGATCGCCGACAGGTAGGAGACGCGCATCCGGGCCGGGCCGCGGGCCTGACCGGGGGTGAGGAACACCGGATATTGCAGGCTGTCGGCCTCGCCCGAGAGGCGCATGCCGCGCGTCCCGGAGGGCAGTCGTCGCGCCGACGCGATGGTCGATCCGGCCTCGGTGACCCGGCCCGCCGTGGGACCGCCCGGGGGCGAATTGCCGAGCTTGGGGCCGCCCGTCGGGGCGGTGGCCGGGCGCTGCGTCTCGGGAGCCGGGGGCCCGCCGAACCGGTCGGAGGGTCTGCCGCCGAGGAACGTCTGTGCGTTCGCCGCGCCTGCGAGCAGGACCGTGCAGAGGCCCGTGGCCCGCACGATGCGGACCAGACGGCGGAGCCGTGGGACAGGCCGTCGCGAGAGCGTGCGCATCAGGATGCCACCGACTTGCGGCGATCGGCACGACCGCCCGAAAGCCGGCGCTCGTTCTCGAACTCGAGCATCAGGCGGACCCAGTCGCCGGCCCCTGCCTCGTGTGCGTTCGCCGTAGCCGCCGCGGGGGTCGGCCGGATCGGCGCCGGGCCCGGGGCGGTGGGACCCGAGCCCGCTGGACCCGGACCGGCCGACCCTGGGGCCGTGCCGAACTGGTCGAAATTCGAGTCGGGCGGACGTAGACCCAGGCGCGGGCTTTCGCTCGGACGGGTCTGGGTCGCCGCCGGGGCCTCGGCCGCGGGTGCCGGCACCGGCTTCGGCAGGAAGGCGTAGCGCAGGGCGCGCACGGGCTCGACCAAGCCCCACCACACGAACTGCAGCGTTCCGGTGAACAGGTCCTTGTGGCGCCGGCGGCGCAGCTGAAACCGGCGCATGGCGTCGGCTTCGCCGTACATCAGGCCCGACAGGGCGACGTAATCCTGTGTCGAGAGCGCACCGAAGCCGAGGCGGCAGATCGCCTCGTCACGCGTGCGCTCGACGCCGAGCAAGGTCACCGAGAGCGGGCCGGCCCTGCGGGCGCCCGGCACCGGCACCACCGACAGGCTGCCGGGCAGCGGCTTCAGCCCCATGCCGGGGGCGAGGAAGGCGGCATTCAGCCGAACCGTGCAGGCCTCGGCCGAGACGCGCTCCACCGTCACGTCGGTGACGCGGCCGCCCAGTGTCAGCGCGCCCTGGCGGTCGACGACGAGGGACGGCGTCCGCTCCGTCACCTTGCGCTCGGCGCAGACGCCCAAAGCCGCGCCGGCCGTGATCAGGTTGAAGAAGGTCCACAAGCCCACGACCAACATCAGGTTGGTAACCCCGGGCTCGAACAGGTAGCGATAAGCGGCGACGCCGCAGCCTGCGAGCAACAGCAGATAGACGGCGACGAACGGACCGGCCAGGGCGGAGAGGTGGTCGTGGTCGAGGGTGGCACCTTTGTTGGTGACGTTGAAGGTCGGTTTCCGCGGAGAGGCTATGACGGAGACGATGGCTTTGGCCAGGAACAGGCCCTGGATGTACTCGTATAGTTCGGAGACGAACGGCCAGCGGAACTTGCCGTAGACGTAGTTCTGCAGCATCAGGTTGATGACGATGTAGGTCGCCGTGTAGGCGATCGACTCATCGACGCTTGCGACGAAGATCTTCAGGTCAAAGAAGATGTGCAGCAGCGGCGCGAACATGAAGATCAGCCGCGGCACGGGGAAGAACCAGAACGTCATGCTCGACAGGTAGGCGACCTTCTGGATCGGCTCGAGACCCTTCTGGAACAGTGGATTCTTGAGCATCAGGATCTGGAACATCCCCTGGCACCAGCGCGAGCGCTGGCCGATGAAGTCCGTGAGCGTGTCGGGCTGCAAGCCGGCGATGAGGGGCTTGTCGACGTAGACGCTGGTCCAGCCGCGCGAATGCAGCTCGAACGCCGTCTCGCAATCCTCCGTGATGGTGATGCCGGAGAAGCCGCCGGCCTCGTCGAGGGCGGTACGCCGCAAGAGGGCCGCCGACCCGCAGAAGAACGAGCCGTTCCACTTGTCGAGGCCGCGCTGCGTCACCGAATAGAACATCTCGTTCTCGGACGGCATCCGGTCGAAGGTGCGCAGGTTCCGCTCGACGGGGTCGGGGTTCAGGAACGCGTGAGGGGTCTGGACCAGGAAGAGCCGTGGGTCCTGCGCGAAGTGACCGACCGTCTCGGTGAGGAACGAGCGGAACGGCACGTGGTCCGCATCGAACACCACGACGACGTCGCCACGTGCGTGCGCGAGGCCGTTGTTGAGGTTGCCCGCCTTGGCGTGCTCGTTGCGATCGCGGGTGAGGTAATGGCAACCGAGATCGCCGCACAGCCGCTGGAGGTCGATCCTGCGCTGGCGCGCCGCCGCGGCCTTGGCGGGGTCGGCATCCGCACATTTCTGGTCCGTGCCGCCGTCGTCGAGCAGCCAGACGATGAGCTTGTCCGCCGGGTAGTCCATCTGCCGCGCGGCCGCGAGGGTCATCGCCAGGATGCTCTCGTCCTCGTTGTAGGTCGGCACGAACACGTCGACCTCGGGAAGGTCCGCCGCCGCCGCCAAGGGAGGCGGGGGACGCCTGAGGGGATCGGCGTTGATGATGAGGCTGACGAACAGAATGAAGACGCAGTAGAGTTCACCGAGCAGCAGCACCAGGCCGAAGCCGAAGCCGACGGGGTCCCCCGGGGATGGCAGGGTGTTCGTCACCCGCCACAGGACGTAGCGGAGCACCACCATGGAGCCGAGGGCGAGGAACACGAAGCGCGCACGCGGGCCGTCGAAGAACACCCACAACACCAGCATCGCCAGCATCGCGGCGAGACTCATCACGAGCTGGTTCTGAGCACCGACCGGCTGGCCGAGCAGGACGAGACCGGCAACGGTCGCGACGATCCACGCTAGCCATCGGACCCCGATCCTCACACGCCGCGCTCCTTCTTCGCCCACCGGACCTCGGTATGGCTCCGGGTTCTTTCCAAAGAGGCATGAAAGCCGGTTAATCAGGGCTTGTTTGCGTCGATGGACAAGCGCCGACAGTCGTCCTCGGGGCAGCCAGAAGGATCTGGAGCGGTCGCGTACGACCCGGACGGATCGGACACCGTCAAATTCGCGAAGGTGTCGATTTGCCAGAACGATGAATGCACGACGGCGATGCGAGGAGAGGATAGGTCCAGGATACGGAATCTATGACGTCGCGAGGGAATTCCCGGGCCCGACGATTGTTTTTCCCCCTGGTTGCAGCGGAAACGTCTCGCAAGGGCGCAACGGCGATCTGACAATCGGCCTCGGATGAAGAAATGTCTTGTGCGCTGCACAGTAAGGCGGTGACGGCGCCGGCGCCGGGCGATCGATGGAGGTCGAGCCGTCCGGGCATTCGGTGCCTGTGGTAGAATGTCGCTGCACGGTGCGAGGGTACCCGGACCCGAGCGCGTGTCACGCGAGCGATGCCGCCGCGGGGACCGATTCGGGTGGCGAACGCGTCCGACAAGATCGCAGACGTTCCGTCAGATCCACGCGATACTCGAGCGGTCCGGATCCGATTCGGCGGACATGACGCCCGGCCGTGCGCCGAGATCCCCTCAGAACTGCATGCGTGCTTCGAGACTCGAATAGTAGCCGCTGCCCTGGATGCGATCCTGGACGAAGCCCGCCGCCACCGACATCGCCACGGGCCCGAACCGGACGCCGGTCAGGTGCGCGCCGATACGGTACTGCCGGAAGAAATCGTCACCGAGGAACAGGGCCTCCGGGCCGAGATAGACGCCGTCGGCGACCATGTAGCCGGCCCGGACACGGGAGTAATAGGCGTTGAACTTGGTCGAGTACGAGCCGTAGGCCGAGACCATGGTCCGGTCCGTGGGGGTGGCGTAGAAATTGGCAGCGACCTTGAGGCCGACCCCGGTTCCGACGACGGGGTTGCCCGGATCGGCGATGGAAAGCTGGTTGCTGCGGACGTTGAAGCCGAGATAGCCGGCCAGTGCCGCATCGGCCCAGATCCACTCGTAGCCGAGCAGGCCCGCGCCCTCCTGCTGGTAACCGGTGACGCGCTGGGCGACGCCCTGTCCTGGATAGGAGTAGGTCCCCGCAGTGCCGTCGATGCGCACGCGCGGCCCGCTCTGGGTCAGGGTTCCGGCAGCCGCGATGGTCCCCGTCACCGAGCCGAAGGCGGAGCTGTTCGAGGTGACGCTGGTGGACCCGTCCACGGCGACGCGCCAGCTGTCGTCGATGCCTTGCGCCTCGGCGCCGGTGTACCATTCGGTGCTGGTGGTGCGGGGATTGGGAAGATCGGCGGCGAACACGGTCGCCGGAAAAGCGACGAGGGTGCCGAGAACGGCGGACGCCTTCAGGCCATGCATGGATCGAAGCTCGCTTTGTGCCCGCGAAAACCTGGGCTCAGATTCCTGAGAACCGCACGGTCCGATTCATGATCGATGAAGGTTAATATCCGTCTGCCGCGCAAAGTCTTCCAGAGCGCGGCCTGTGTCGTCCTGAGACATCGATGAGCATTCATGGACGGATGGCCGGTCGTACCATCGACGAACCCGACAGCTGCGCACGGCGAATGCCACAAGGCAGTGCGACCGGCGCGGCGCATGCGGTACGGGCGAAACCGGACCGGCGTTCTGGCGGGTGAACGACATGACCGCCTGGACCGGCCGTCGAGGCATCCCTGTCCCCCGGGCCGGTATCCCGGGGTGGCCGATCCCGTTTCAGGCAGCGTGGGCCAGGGGGGCCGCGGCGATGGCCGAGAGGATGGCGGCGAGGTCTTCCTCGCGGAACGGCTTGTCGAGCTGGAGGAACCGGCGGGCGGTGGCCGGCAGGTGGCCATGCGGTCCGGCAATGATGACGCGCACCCCCGGATGACGCTCGACCACCGTCGCGGCGAGTTGCAGGCCGGACATCACCGGCATGGCGTAATCGGTGATCATCGCGTCGAAGGCACCGTCCCGCATGAGCGCTTCGAGGGCATGTGCACCGGAGGCCGCCTGGACGACAGCATGGCCGAGATCGGTCAGCACCTCGGCGAGGCACGCCCGGACGAGACTGTCGCTCTCGACGAGGAGCACGCGTAGCAGGCGCGTCGCGCCAGCCCGCTCTGGGGCGGCCTCCGCGCGACGGGCCTCGGCCGGAAGCCAGAGGTCGGCGAGGAAGGGCTCGGCCCCCGACCCGTCCGATTGGATCGCGAAGCGGCCGCCGATTCCCGCGACCAGTTCCGCCACCGCCTCCAGCGGCGCGACCCCGGCCGGGGGCGATGGGCGTTGTCGTGCCGGGCGGCCGCTGGCCACGACGAGGCGGACATAGCGGCCCGCCAGGAGGCCGGGGAGGATCTCGGACTCGGTCTCGTGCGTGCTGCCTGCGACGGCGAACCCGTCGAAGCCGCAATCGCGGAAGTGGAAGGCGAGGTTGAGGAGTACGACCTCGATGACGGGTTCGCTGCAGCGCACGGTGGGCAGGTCGGCGGCCAAGCGGTTCATGACCGGCATCTCACCGAGCACCTGCGCCTGTAGGAACGGCAGGAACGACGCCACCGTCGCTGCGATGTCGGCCTCCGCGAGGCTTCCCTTGTCCGAACGGACCAGCCCGGCCATCCGGCGTGTCAGGGCGGCCCCGCGCGCGGCGCCGGCCAGGGCCCCATCCACCAGCCGCGCTTCGGCCGTGCCGAGGGCATGCCGCCGCTTCAGGATGCCGAGATTGGCCGTCACCACGGTGAGGGCGTTGTTGACGTCGTGGACGATGCCGTCGGTGACCCGTCGGAGGGGCGCGTCGCGCCGCCGCTCGTTGACGGCGGCCGTCGGCTCATGGCTGTCGTCCATTTCGCGGCTGAGGGCGAGGAGCCGGACACCGCCCTCCTCCGGGGCTTCGCCGCGCCGGAAGCGCACGAGGAGGCGGCGCTCTCCGCCCTCCGGGCCCGCATGGGAGGTGCGCAGCACCACGTCGTGCGGACCGTCCTCGGCCATGGCGGCCTCCATGGTCAGCCGCATCAGGGCGCGATCGGCCGGAAGAATGCCGTCGATCAGTTCGTCCAGCGCAATCGAGCGGTCGCCGGCGAGTCCGGTCTCGTGGCTGGGGTCCGTCCAGATCACCTGCCGGGTCGAGGGATCGACCTCCCACAGGGTCCAGCCCGACATGGCCTCGAAGGTGCGCAGGCGTGCGCGGATCCGGCCGAGCCCCGTGCGGGCATCCCGCGTCCCGCGATCGTCGCGCGGTGCGAGGAAGTCGCGTGCCCGCTCGAGGTCGTCGATCTCGGTGATCCGTGCCGCCTCGTCGGGTGCCGAAACGGTGTCGAGGGGGCGGGCCAGGCGCCGCAGGCGCCGGGCGGGATGCATCGCGACGGCGTAGCCCAGTCCCGTGCCGCCGAAGATCATGGTGAGGACGAGGAGTGCGAATGTCCGGTCCGGGAGCCGGACACTCGCGGGCGCCGGCGCCATCACCGAGGTGACCGCCCAGCCGGTGCTCGCCAATCCCTGAGCGCCGCTGGTCTGCGTCGTGGCTTCGACGGCGCCGTCGGGCAGCGGACGCGGAGGGGCGACACCCGAGAGCGGGATTCCGTCCGCACCCGTCACGCTGAGGGCGAGTCGGGATGTGGACACGGCGAGGCCGTCGCGCACGCGGGCTTCCAGTTCGCCGAACCAAGCCGGTCCGACGCGCAGCACGAGATGATCGCCGCCCAGTGCGACGCTGAGATGAACGGCGCCGCGCTCCGTCGCCACGGCGATGTCGGCCCCGCGGGCTCGGCGGAACCAAGCCTGACCCACCGGCGCGCTGCCACCGCCGCCGGAGACCCGCACGGCACCGTCGGCACCCACCAGCATCGCGTCGGCGTAGGTTGGATGGAGGCCGAGCCATTCGCGAAGGGTGTCGCCGCGCCGCTCGTCGTCCGCCGCCGACTCGCCGACCTTCAGGAGCATGGCTGCCGAACGGGCATCGGTCTCGACGGATTTCAATCCGAGGTCGATCGCTCCCGCGAGGTTGCGTGCCGCGAGGCGCGCGGTCTCCCGCATCTCGAGGGATTCCCGGCCGGTGGGCAGAATCAGCCACGCGCCGACGCAGGCGAGGCCCGCCACGAGTCCGACCTGGACGCCGTTCACGACCTTCAGCGAGATCCGCAATCGCTCGAGCATGAGTATCCGGTTCCACCGCAATCGGGCGCGAAGCGTCACCGACGCGCCTATGTCTACCGGAGGCTGGAAGGGGCTAAGGACGCGTTAACAAGGCGCGTGGCGAAAGCAGAAGACACTCCGGCGCCCGATGATTCGGCCGGAATGGGGAGCATCGGTTGCCCGCTTCCCCCGGACGCCCGAAACGGCCTTCAGCCGGATCATCCAGCACGAGGCCGTCATGGGGCTGACCCGCAACCCGGACCCGTTGCGGCCATCGTTCGGGACTTCAGATAAAGAAACGCTCGCTGTTTTGCCGCTCGCTCCAATGATTGTTCGGTTTCCGGTACGTGTAGAATGCCGCCACTTCGAACCCGGAATCCGTTTCGTTTTTCATGAAATGAACGAATATCTTGTCACGATACTCGGCTTTGATCTCAGGCCGAGGAAGTGACTGATCGAAGTATGCCTGTATGATGACGTAAGTGCCGGTCATCTCGAAAAGTCCGTAGGGAACATAGGCGGCGGTCGCGTCTTCTTTCTTCTTATGTTCCAGGACGTTCGCTATCATCCGATCAAGAACCAGATCGATGTACGGGGAGTTCTTTCGTGCAGCCAGAACCCCGTTCATGAGGTCGAAATCCGTAACCTTCGTCATGCTCCAGCCTTTGCCGAACAGGATCAGGTCGTGAGAATTCAGCTTATCGAGCGTCTCCATCAATTGTGCAGGAGACGTCGGCCCGACATGCGCGTCGATATAGAAGCCACCGTATTCGCGTAGGAGGAAAAAGCGGGCGATGTCCGATTTGGCGGAAGGCAGACGAATAGCTTTGAAGATCGGCACAAATGCCTGCGGCATCAATGGTACGACATCGTCATCGGAAAATACCGTGAACTTCGGGTAGATGGCACGCCAAGCCGGCGCTGCCGGAGGCTCCTTCAGATCCTGACTCACCCAATACATGAAAACCATACTGTTTTCGGCATGAGAATTGAGCAGCGGGTTGTCTCTAACGTATTGTTGTCGTGCTACAGGTGCGGGGGAATGGGATTCCTTCTCCCATCCTTTCCGACCTTCTGCCAATCCATGACCGAGAAAGTGCACCAGCGGATTCAGACCGCTCGCTTTGACATCGGGATTCGCCGCGAGATACCCGTCGCCACTGAAGCCGCGGCTTGGATCTCGCCCCTCTTTCCATCCATGCGTCAGATAGTGCTGCAGCGGGGTGCCCGAGAATTGTCGGACATCGGCATAGGCAGCGAGGTAAAACTTCTCGTCGAATCCCGGCATTCGGCTCGCCGGAAAGTCGGAATCGAGTTTTCGTGTGAAGTTTCGTAGTCTCATCGGCGATCTCGTAGCGCAGAGCGCAGCGCGTTGGAACCACCCACCAATCCGGAAGCGGGAAGCCGCGTGCCGGTCCCGGTCGCTGACGCCTTGCCTGAGGCCCATTGGTTCTCTTAACCGTCGTGAATTTCGGGCCGATCCGCTCTCGGCCGAATAAGGTTTAAAGCCTGACGCGCCTCAACTCGGTGCCGCTGTCGTCGCAGATGACGAGGTGCCAACCGATGTAAAGTGTTCGGGTCACGCCTATGAATCTCAGTTCATCGATGGCCGACACAGCCTGAGCGATTGCGTGATCGAGATCGTCTGTTTCGACGCCGATCTCATCTCGGAATACTGTTCGATCATCTTCCAGGTCAAAGCGGTAGCGCGTCGGCACGTTGGTGTCTCTGGATTGAGGTATTCCATCACTCTTCCTCACCTTAGCGCATTATGGGGAAGAACGCATTGTTTGACCGATGCGGAAGCTTGATGTTTTTCGATCTTGTATTCTTATTGGTTCCCTCCTGCGTAAGGTCGATGACGGCGGACGAACCCGAGCTCCACGGTTGGGCGTTGCTGTTGGCATCGCCCGTTTCGAAGGTTGGAGGGCACATTTTCGTGTGCTTCTGATATATGTGAATGCCGAGGGCGCCACCTGGTCGCATCTTCCAATGACTATAGAAATCCGTCGGGGCTCGGGGTCTGTTTTATCGGGCTGGACCAATGCTCAAGTCGCCATCGTCGTAGTGTAAGTATCTTTTGACCGAGTTGTTATTTTATTAATTACATAAATAATAGTCCGGTATGATCTGTCTGGGCGTATCACTATGTTTTTTAAATATACGCTTAAAAACAATTCGTCAATAAGAGAAATTTGATCATCAATATTCGAATATTCAACTTGCGCGATGATTTGTCTCTCCGGAATATTTTTAATTTCTGAAACGGTTCCATGAGTCGGATTAGCGAGAGATCAAAATCGTGACAGGCGCCATTGTGCAAGGCGGTTGTCTTGTCGATTTCAAGGTTGAGCGCCTGTAATATTTGCACCGATATTTCCGAGAACGTCGCCGCGCAATCGTGGTGGCGCAAAAGAGCGCAACGCCTTGAGCGAGGGAGAAACGATGTCCGATCCGCAGGATGGTAAGGAACTGGACGCTGCGACCCGTGAGCGGCTCGGTCGACTCACGCTCGCTCTCGCGGAGGACATCTTCGATTCGGGGGACGCCCACCTTGCCACGCTGATGCGTGTGTTGATGAAGGAGGTCGGCCGGGTGATCACGCGGAACCTCGACGACTCTCAGAACGAGTACTGGACCCAGTAGCGCTATTCGGCGAGCCCGATCGGGCGGCTTCGGAAAAGCCCGCCGCAGCCGGAGCTGGGCGGGTGGAGGTAGCGTCTCACGAAGCGTCCCCTGTGGGGAGAAAGCGCTTTGGCAGAGAACGCCACAGCTGCGAATCACACGGGTTATTTCTCGCTGCGTTTCGGATGCGGATCCCGTCTCAACGGTCTCGTGTCTCGGTCGTCCGAGAATCCTGTGTCTTGTTCCCATCGGCTGCGGGTGATGCGCCTGCAACGCCCGTATTCCCAAAACCGCCACCCATCTCACCGGCCTTCATTTGCTCACCCTTATGCATCTCACCGGCCGTGCCCGCCGGTGAAGTCCTCGACGGGACCGTCGTCTCGGGTTCCTGTGCATTCGATATCCCCCCGCTTACAATCAGAAAAGCCGAGGCAAAAAATAGGTTATAATCTTCGGCATTTTGTTCTCCATGTGCGGTAGTATTAAAATTCGTTCGAAAAATTATTGTTCCAATAGATATTAGTGGATCAATCAAATATAAAATCTTATTATTAGGGAATACGGATCTGGTCTGGCGTCGATCCATTTCAGCGAGTGGCAACCCATGGTGGCCGGGTCTCTCCCATGTCCGCCTTACTGTTTGAGCAATTCGTGTCTCCCCCTCCCTCGGCTTTCCGCTCGAACCGAGTCACAAAAAGCCCGCCGCGGATCGCTCCGGGCGGGTGAGGAGAAGAGAACGCGTGGCGCGTGCTACTCGGCTGCCTTCTGCGGGTCGATCGTTCCGGATTCCGTTCCGGTATCGTCGGTCGCGGCCTCGTCGAAGGCCTGCATCCACGCAACGTAATCCGCAGTGCCTTCGGTGTAGGGGCAGGCCTCTCGGCTCCTGCCGTTGAGGCGGGCGTTCCGACCCTTGATGAAGGGACTGTCACTCGCGGTGGCGCCGTAGCTCATGTCATCATCTCCCTGGCGATCTGGAGTTCGCCGGGGGAAACGCGAAATCCGCCGAAGAGGATCATTGGAACTCAGCGCGTGCGACGAAAAACCCGCCGGGCTTCGCGCCGGGCGGGTGAAGTCGGGTCGACGAAAGAACCCCTTGGGAGGGGTATTCGTTCGTCGCAGCGGTTGTGTCGGATGCCAATGCCCTTCCCATTCACGAGTTCGCCAGCGTTCGCGTTCGAAGAGCACAAGACATCGTCGCGAACTCGATCCTGGTCGTCGGCCGCGATGCGGCTGCCGGCCGTCCGTTCGTGCCGTGAATCGTTCCACGTGTAGGACTTAGCAAGAACGACGCTCCCGATTACGACAATCGGCTCCGCTAGGCACGGCCGAGGTGCTGCGGTGAAGGCGCACCGAAACGTGAAGGTAGCCGCTCGGGGCGGCCCTATTTATACCAGTACTAAAGTACTAGATGACGTGGTGGGCTCCAAGGCCTCACGTGGGACGCAGCCATGATCGACGACCACGCTCCGACCGGCATCCGCCGCCAACTTCTCGTGTGGCTCGCCTATATCCGTATCGGGTTCTGGGTGCTGAAGGGGGCAGCACACGGGAGCCTCTCTTTCGCGAAGCGGCGTTCCTGAACTCCCCGCGGCTGGGATCTCGCCACGCGAGCGGGCGTAGGCCCACCGTCCCGTGGGCGCTCGTTCAGGAGCCGCACTGCTTCGCGCCGTAACCGACGCCAAGCCACCCCAAACGCTGCGTTCGGCGACCGGACTCTCGCCCTCTCGGCGGCAGAGGATGAATCTGGGCCGATCTCGCACTCGGTCCATCGGTGGGAACGATCCACCGGTGCGGCGTCTGCGATGTGGGTTGCGGCGCAGGGTCGCCTGGGGTCGAAAGCCAGGAACGAGGCTCCTGCCGTCGGGTTGAAAACATACACCGGCAGCCCTCCCGGCAGGGCCGACCCAGCCAAGCAACAGGAGTCACCATGTCGAACAAGCATTTGAAGACCGAGACCCCGACGGACGCAGATCTCAAAGGAAATCCGGGTATCGGGCAATCCAAAGGGATGACCGGCCACGAGTTCGAAGACATCGCGGCGGATTCGACCGTCGAGGGCGACATAGAGAACGAGACCAGGCCGGATGGCGGTATCGATCCGAGCCATCGCGGGCGTGGCAACGCCTGAGCGACGAGTTGCGACGGTCGCCGACCGAGGCGCCGCCGTGAGCGAATCCCGAATTCCGTGGTCAGGCTGCGAGCGAGTCGTTCTAGACCCAGCCACCATCGGCCGATGACCGCGCATCGTCTGTTCGATCTCGCTGGAGTGACAGTCATGAACGCGCAGAGCCGGTCCACCGCGACACCGCTCAAGACAACGCTGGACGTCGTCAACGCCGATTCTAAACCTGTCGGTCGCCAGAGTTCTACGATTGAACCGCAGCACCGCGCCGGAGACACCGTCGATAAGGTCGATCAGGTCAGCAGCATCACCCTGCTGGGTCTGGCCATCGTCGGCGCGGGGGTGACGCTTGTGTTTCATTGGCTTCTGGGCTGATCTCTCGCGGACGCACGATCGACTCCGCAGAAGCGGCGAGGCGATCGAGCCGCACCCGTTCGTCTGATCGTGTGGGTCCTCGGGACGTTACTCAGGACCTTCCGTCAGCTGCCAAAGGGATCGATGACCCTCCACCCCGACACCCATGCAACCCGACTCGCGAACCAACCGCGCGGCACCGATGACGGGTGCGGCCCTCCGCTTCGGCCATCCTACGAGTCGGAGAACCATCCCGGCGACAGGGGCGTTCGAATCGTCAGTCTCGCTCTTCTCGGGATGACCGTCGTCGGAGCGATCGCGATGATCGGCTTCAATTGGACGACTGGCTGACGGCCATCCGGTCCACGACGGTAAAGACGTCCATCGACAGCCGCAGCACCGATGATCGGCCAATCAGATGGAATGTCGTCGCGTTCCCAGCTGGGGCCGATCGAAAAAGCCCCGTGAAGCGTCGTTCGAGCGCCCCATAAGGAACGTCGTGCCGCGCCACGCATTCACTGAACAATCCATGCAACCCTGGCATACCAACGAGATCATCCGAATGCTGAACTACATCACGACCGACCATTTCGACTTCTCCGATGTGTCGATCGACGTCCGCCATACGCCGAGCGTCACGAATGGCAAGCGTCCCCTGGAGCTCGTCCGCGACGATCGCCGCGGCGAGGTCCGGGGATGGGACGACCTGCCGGCCAAGATCGTTCCTCCAACGTCCGACTTCGAGGGCTTCGGTTCGTTCTCGGGCTAGACCGTCAGAATCTTCGCGGTCGGGAGGCTCAGTCTGGGCCGCGTTCGACGCGTGTTCGCGAAAGGACAGCGGAGAGATTTGGTTCGGTCTCGTGCCGCAATGCCGCTGGCGTGGATACAGGCCATGGCTTAAGCGATCGCGTTGAGGTGCACAGGGGAAAACCAGTGATGCGTGGGACGAAGCAAGTGTTGGGTGGCCTCATGCTGGCAGTCACCCTGGCAAGTACGCTATCAACTGCTGCGTCGGCCGACTGCTTGCGGTCCGTCCACAATCGCTCGCCCTACACCCTGGTCGTGACACTGAATGACGGGCTTTCGATGACCGTGCGTCCAAGGTCGACCGTCGCGGTTCGGCTGTCCGGTCCAGGGAGCGTCGAGGTCGCGGCCTATTGTTCCGGCGCCGATGCAAGTGCCCCGATTCTCCGGCGGTCGTTCGATTATCAGGCCGTCCAGGACCGCTGCTTCTACGCCGTCGGACACCCGTTCTTCGAACGTGAGTTGGGTAACGGTTTCCTTCCGCGTGCGTCCGACACACCGTTTGCGCTGAACAATCCACGGCAGGGCGATCTCGTGTTGTTCGCGCGCGGATCAGAATGCTTGCCCACACGGTAGCCGCTAGTGCTTCGACCGTCCCAAACCGGAATGGAAGGCGGTCCGTTTCCCCTTCATGGTCAAGGAGATCACCATGTGGACCCTTCTCTGGGGCGACACCACCAATCAGGTGAGTGGGCAATGGAATCACGAGGAGCACGAGGGTTCGGAGAAGGCCCTCGCGGCTGCGAAGACGAAGATCGGCATGGGTTTGATCGCTCATTCCATTCACTCGCCCTCGGGGATCGCCTGGATGAGCGCCGATGAATTGAAGGGCGTGGCCGATAAGGCGGATGCGAAGGCGACGGGCTGAGCCGGTCCGTCTTCGCAGTCGTGCCGCGAAAGACGTCCTCGCTGACAATGATGCGTCCGGCATCGAACAGCCACGCACAGCGCGCCGCCATGATCTCGAGCGGGCCGGCCCTGAACGCGAGGATCGTATCCCCCTGCTGGATCCCGGCCATTTCCGTGGAACGATAGCCCGTCGGAACGATGTCGGCGAGCAGGATTGCTGCAGGTGCCGGTGACCCGGACCACGGCATCCTGCACGTATTCGCAGACTGGAACGGGCTTGTGATCGGCTTGAACTCGGCCGGGGCTGGGATCGTTCACCGCCGACATGCCGTCGCTCCTCATGCCGGATGGTGCGAAACTGGCCCAGACGGGGCGGGTTCTCCGATACATCGCCGAGCCGGAGCACAGCGAGCTCGCCCCGGCGCACCTTGGTCTTTTGTCGTAAATCCACACGCTGCCGTTCACGACACCCAGCCGGCTCCGTCGTTGCGGTGCGGACTCTGGCTCGGTGCCCCGTGTCACGACGGCCCGGTGTTCAACTGGACAGCCGAGGTCGTGTCCTTCCACCATCGGCGAGGTGAGAGAGGCCGAGGGAGCCGGTGATGGACGAGGCGAGGTTTCGGGCCCTGGAGGCGCGCATCGCGGCGTTGGAAAGCGCGCTGGAAAGCACACGGAACGACATCCAATGGGCGACGGCCTTGATCTTCGTCGTCCCGATCGGCCTCATGATCGTGCTTCGTGTGTGGTCCTGACGCCACCCTCCGACCGGCCGGGGCAATTGGAGCCCCGGGGGCGACGGCAATCGCGTTGCTACAGCAGAGCAAGCCGTCGAAACAGCAGCGCTTCGGCCGCACGCAGATTGCGGCCCGGTACGTTGTGGTGGCTGGGGAATTTGGTGAGCGCGTTGGGGTTCGAACCCAAGACCTACAGATTAAAAGTCCGTTGCTCTACCAGCTGAGCTACGCGCTCGCGTCCGTGGCGGGGGCATTAAGGCCCGGGTCCGTCGGGAGGCGACGCCCGCAATAGGGGCTCGACGGGTGGGGGTCAACCGCGCCAAACCGCCTTCCTGTGGGCGTGGCGGCTGGGATGTGATGAGCGCAGTGGCGGAACGGGAGTGGCGGGCCGGAGCCTGGCAGGGGTTCGCCCGGGTGTTCGGCCTGTCGGTCGCCGGCTTCGGGCTGGCGGCGTTCGGGTTCGTCGCCGTGCTCGACCCCTATGGCCTGCGGGTCGGGCCCGGGCGGACGCCGGCGCCCTTGATGGATGGCAACCAGCGCTTCATGTACCCCCAGGTCGCCCGCAGCGGCCTCTACGACGCGGCGGTCTTCGGTTCCTCCACGTCACGGCTCCTCGATCCGGATCGGCTCGGACCCGTGCTCGGCGGCCGCTTCGCCAACTTCGCCATGAACGCCGCGACGCCGTTCGAGCAAATGTCCATCGCCCGGGTCTTCCTGCGGTACGCCGCGCCGAAAGTCGTGGTGTTCGGCCTCGACGCCAATTGGTGCGCGGCCGATGCCGACACGAAGCGCCTCACGTTCCGGCCGTTCCCCGCCTGGCTCTACGCGGAGGGGACACCCTGGGGCGGCCTGCGGCAGTTCAACGGGCAGGGCCTCGCCGCGGCCTGGCGCGTGGCGCTGGCCCGCTGGGCCGGTGTGCCGGCGCGGCTGCGGGCGGACGGCTATGCCGTCTTCACGCCGCCCGAGGCGGACTACGACGCCCGCCGCGCCGCGGCCCATATCCATGGCGGCGGCGCGGCGATGCCCGAGGCGGCCCCGGTCGATCCGCCGGTCGATGCCGTGGCGGCGCCGATGCCGGCGCTGGGCTGGCTCGACGATCTCCTCGGCGCGATGCCACCGGACACGCGCAAGGTGCTCGCCTTCATGCCGGTGCACGTGGCGGCGCAGGGTCTGCCCGGCACGGCCAATGGTGCGCGCGAGGCGGCCTGCAAGGCGCGGGTCGCCGCGATCGGCGCCCGGCGCGGCGCCCGCGTGGTAGACTTCCGAATCCCCTCCCCGGTAACGACCGAGGACACGAATTACTGGGACGCCCTTCATTACAGGCTGCCCATCGCCGAACGCATCGTCACCGCCCTGGGGGCTGCCGTCGCGACGGGCACCGACGATCCGGACGGCTTCTACAGGGTTTTGCCCCGCCCCTGAGGGGCGTTCAGGCGGCGCGCTCGGCCTCCGCCTTCGCCCAGGCCTCCCGGGTCCCGTCGCAGAAATCGGCGAGGCGGCCTTGCGCGATGGCGCCGCGCATCCCGGCCATGAGGTCCTGATAGTACGACAGGTTGTTCCAGGTGAGCAGCATCATCCCCAGGATCTCGTCCGTGCGCACGAGGTGATGGAGATAGGCGCGGCTGTAGTCCCGCGCCGCCGGGCAGGACGACGTTTCGTCGAGGGGCCGGGTGTCCTCGCCGTGGCGGGCGTTGCGCAGGTTGATCCGGCCGTGGCGGGTATAGGCGAGGCCGTGCCGCCCGGCTCGGGTCGGCATCACGCAGTCGAACATGTCGATGCCGCGGGAGACCGAACGCATGAGGTCGTCGGGCGTGCCGACCCCCATGAGGTAGCGCGGCTTGCCGGCGGGAAGATGCGGCTCCACCGTCTCGATCATCGCCAGCATCACCGCCTGGGGCTCGCCCACCGCGAGGCCGCCGATGGCGTAGCCCTTGAGGTCGAGATCCACGAGGGCGCGCGCGCTCTCCACCCGCAGATCGGGACTGTCGCCACCCTGCACGATGCCGAACATCGCTTTGCCGGGCTGCTCGCCGAACTGCACGCGGCAGCGCTCCGCCCACCGCAGGGACAGGTGCATCGCCTTTTCGATGGTGGCCCGGTCGGCGGGCAGCCGAACGCATTCGTCGAGCTGCATCTGGATGTCGGAGCCCAGCAGCCCCTGGATCTCGATGGACCGTTCCGGGCTCATGTGGTGGGTCGAACCGTCGACATGCGAGCGGAAGGTGACGCCCTGCTCGTCGAGCTTGCGCAGGGCCGAGAGCGACATCACCTGGAAGCCGCCGGAATCCGTGAGGATCGGCTGTGGCCAGTTCATGAACCGGTGCAGGCCGCCGAGCCGCGCCATGCGCTCGGGGCCGGGCCGCAGCATCAGGTGGTAGGTGTTGCCGAGCACCACGTCGGCGCCCAACTCCCGCACCTGACCCGGATACATCGCCTTGACGGTGGCGGCCGTGCCGACGGGCATGAAGGCGGGCGTCCGAATGGTGCCGCGCGGCATGCTGATCGCGCCGGTGCGCGCGGGTCCGTCGGTGGCATCCACCCGGAAGGTGAACGCGCTCGGAAGGGGGGACGTGCTCGGAAGGGGGGACGTGGCTGGTTCGGACATCGGCGCTCCTTAGCACCGGATCGACCGGGTGGGCAGGCGGGACGGTGCGCCGGCCTCCCCTACCGCCCCGCCGGAAACAGCAGGCTCGAATCCCCGTAGGAGTAGAACCGGTATCCGTGCTCGATCGCGTGCGCGTAGGCGGCCCGCATGGTCTCCAGGCCCGAAAAGGCCGAGACCAGCATGAACAGGGTCGAGCGCGGCAGGTGGAAGTTGGTCATGAGGGCGTCGACGGCGTGGATCGGCGTCTCGGGCGTGATGAAGATCTCCGTCGGACCCGAGAACGGGTGCAGCCGCCCCTGCGCGTCGGCGGCACTCTCGAGGAGGCGAAGGGCGGTGGTGCCCACCGCCACGATGCGCCCGCCCGCCGCGCGGGTCCGGTTGAGGGCATCGGCCGTCTCCGCCGTGAGGATGCCGATCTCCGCATGCATGCGGTGATCCTGCGTGTCGTCGGCCTTCACCGGGAGGAAGGTGCCGGCTCCCACGTGCAGGGTCACGCGGTGGCGGTGGAGACCGGCGGCATCGAGATCGGCGAGGAGTGATTCCGAGAAATGCAGGCCGGCGGTGGGAGCCGCCACGGCCCCGGGCCGAGCGGCATAGACGGTCTGGTAATCCGTGGCGTCCTGGGCATCCGTCGGGCGCTTTCCGGCGATGTAGGGCGGCAGCGGCAGGCTGCCGGTGGCGGCGATGGCGGCGTCGAGGGCCGGACCCGAGAGGTCGAACCGCAGGGTGATCTCGCCGGCCTCGCCCTTCTCCTGAATGGTTGCGTCGAGGCCGCCGAGGTCGCAGGGCTCGCTCGTCCCGTGGCGGCCGAACGCCACGCGATCCCCCGGCGCGAGGCGCTTCGCCGGTCGGGCGAAGGCGCGCCAGGTGTCCAGGCCGGCGCGCAGGTGCAGCATCGCCTCCATGCGCAGGCCGGGGGAGCCGGGACGATGACGGATGCCGGTGAGCCGGGCCGGGATGACCCGTGTGTCGTTGAACACCAGGGCGTCACCCGGCCGCAGGAGGCCGGGCAGGTCGCGCACGGCCCGGTCTTCGAAGGGCTCGCCCGGCCGCACCACGAGGAGACGGCCGGCATCGCGGGGGGTCGGGGGCCGCAGGGCGATGTTCCCCTCGGGCAACTCGAAATCGAAGAGATCGACGCGCATGCCGCGCCAACAGCACGGTTTGACGGGTCGGATCAATGGGCGCGACTCTCGGATCGATGAGCGGGGACTTGGGAGTGCGGGAACTCGGGCGCACCGCTCCGGTTCATGCTTCACCCGTACGGATGCCGTGCGAGAAGGCAGAGCGAGCTTCCGAATGACTTGGTATGCGTTGAGACCCCGCGATCCCGCCGATCCGCGCTGGCCCCTGGCCGACAGCCCGAGCATCACCCTCAAGGCGGACGATCCGCAGGCGGCACGGGACAAGTTCACGGCGGCCTATCCGAGTCGTCCGTTCGGCACGCCGGGTTCGCCCGTGGCCGATGCGGGCGATGCGGGATTCCGCGACGACCCCGATGCGCTGCTCGTCGAGGAAGCGCCGGAGCCGCAGAGCCCGCCGCCCGCCTGAGCACGGGTCCGCTCCCAACCCCTTCTCCATTCCGGGAAGCCGCGCCATGCCCCCGTCCGCTTCGAACACCAAGCCTCCCAGGGCGAAGCCGTCCGCCGTGTCGTCGCCCCGGCGCGTGACCCTGAATTCGCAGCTGCTCACCTATTGGGAGCGCGAAGCGGTCCGCCTCGACGCCCTCGCGGCCTCCACCCGGTGGCGTTGGATCGCGCGGGGCTACGCCAGAAAGGCCGAGCGGGCGCGCGCCCAGGCGGCCCGGAGCGCCGATCGGGAGGCCGCCCGCGGCCGGATTCCTGAGGCCATGCGCGACGGCGACGAACCGGCCACCTGACGGCAGGGGGTAAAGCAGCGGTTATAGCCGAGCCTCAATCGTTCAGTGGCGGGTTCAACCTTTGCCGTGGCCTTGGGGGCGTACGGGCGCGTAAGGGCGGGTTCGATCGGACCCCGACCCCGACCCTGGAATGCCGTGATGGACCGCACTCAGAAGGCCGCCCTGGCGAGCGCCGCCATCGGCACCCTCGTCACCGGCGTCAAGTTCGCGGCCTTCGCCCTCACGGGCAGCCTCGCGCTCTACTCCGATGCCCTCGAAAGCATCATCAACGTGGTGGCGGCGGCCTTCGCCTTCGTCGCCCTGCGGGTGGCCGCACGCCCGGCCGACGACGATCACCCCTACGGCCACCACAAGGCCGAGTACTTCTCCGCCGTCATCGAGGGCGCGCTCATCATCGCGGCGGCGATGCTGATCCTGCGCGAGGCGTTCCACGGCATCCTCGATCCGAAGCCCCTCGACGCGCCGGTCCTCGGTCTAGCCGTGAACGGCGTCGCGACGGCGATCAACGGGGTGTGGGCGGTCTATCTCCTGGGCCGCGCCAAGGCCTGGCGCTCGCCGGCCCTGGTGGCCGATGCCCGCCACGTCATGGCCGACGTGGTGACCTCCCTGGGGGTACTCGTGGGTCTCGGCCTCGTACTCCTCACGGGAGCGGCGGTTCTCGATCCCATCATCGCCGGTCTGGTCGCCCTCAACATCCTGTGGTCCGGCTGGACCATGGTGCGCGACTCGGTGAGTGGCCTCCTCGATCGTGCCGCCCCGCCCGAGATGGTGACGAAGATCCGCGAACTCATCTCGCTCCACGGAGAGGGCGCCCTGGAAGCGCACGACGTCCGGACCCGCCACGCCGGGCAGGCCACCTTCATCGACTTCCACCTCGTGGTGCCGGGCGAGATGACGGTGCGGGATTCCCACGAGATCTGCGACCGCCTGGAAGCGGCCATCGAGGGCGCCGTCGAGGGCGCCGTCGTGGTGATCCATGTGGAGCCGGGCGAGCAGGCCAAGGGACGCGGGGTGCCGGTGGTGTGACAGTCGCATCCGGTCCTCGGTTCCCAACACTATCGGATTGCGCCGGGCGGGGCTGCCGCTTTCGACTCCGATATCTGGATGCGGGCGGCGAACCACGTGAATCCGGCCGAGAGGATCAGAAGACCTGTGACGACTGTGTTAGCGAAGTGTAGCGGACCACTATCGGTTTCCTCGACGCCGATGGCGAAGGTCCACCAGGCGAGTTCCGCACTGCCGTAGAGGATCACGGCCGCGTAGAGCCAAGCAAACGCGTATCGCCAAAGGGCGACGGCCGCTCTCCGACCGAACAGGCTACCGCAAATCGTAAGTGCGACCGCTGGACCGAACAGGAGGACGAGAAGGACCAAGTGCGTCTCCATGGAAATCCTGGTAACCGCTGCTTTGACGCAACGATGGTCTTCGCGTGATAGAATGCGCCGTCCATACTGATCCAGCAGTGTGGAGTATGCGCCGAAGCCCGGTGGTGGCGCTATGGTGCTCCATCGACCTTGAGTTGCAGCGTTTCCCCGAAGATCGCCTCGAACGCTGCGCGCAGCTGCATGTCCACCTCCGGCAGGGTCACGAGATGGCCGAGATCGACGAGGCTGGTGACGCCGTGGCCGGTGATGCCGCAGGGCACGATGCCGGTGAAGTGCGCGAGATCCGGCTCCACGTTGATGCTGATGCCGTGGAAGCTCACCCAACGCCGAACCCGGATGCCGATGGCGGCGATCTTGTCCTCGACTCCCTCGCCGTCGACCTGCCCCTTCTCAGGGCGGCGCACCCAGACGCCGACGCGGTCCTCGCGCCGCTCGCCCCGGACGTTGAAGGCCTCGAGGGTTGCGATCACCCACGCTTCCAGGGCGGCCACGTAGGCGCGCAGGTCCGTGCGCCGGCGGTTGAGGTCGAGCATCACGTAGGCCACCCGCTGGCCGGGACCGTGATAGGTGTATTGCCCGCCCCGGCCGGTCCGATGAACGGGAAAACGCTCTGGATCGACGAGGTCGGCCGCCCGCGCCGAGGTGCCGGCCGTGTAGAGCGGCGGATGCTCCAGCAGCCATACGCATTCCCGGGCCTGCCCCGCCGCGATCTCGGCGGCCCTCGCTTCCATGTAGACGACGGCCTCCTCGTAGGGGACCGGCACGTCGCTGATCCGCCATTCTACGGGCGGCGAACCGGCGCGGGCGAAGAAATCCCCGGTTCGGACGCCGAGCCGTGGGGCGATTAGCGATTCGTTTACCAAGGCTTCACCATCGCGCATGGACAGTCGGTTCCGGGGCCGGTGCGGGTGCGCGCTCCCCAGGGTGAAGGAACGGGTCGCGTGGCGGTTCTCGAAGATCTCAAGGTCGACCTCAAGGTGGTTCTCGGGCGCCGGCACATGCCCCTGCACATCCTGCTGCGCATGGGGCGCGGCGCCGTCATCGAACTCGAAGCCACGGAGAGCGATATGGTGGAGATTCTGGCCAACGACCATCCGATCGCGCGGGGCCAGATCGTGGTGACGGGAAACCGCATCTCCGTCGAGGTCACCGAGCTGATCCGCAAGGCGGAGGTGGTGCGCCTGCCCGGGGTCACCATCGGCGAAGGCGCTGTTCCGGTCCTCGACGGCGTCGATTTCCTCTGAAGCCGCGATTTCCTGCAAACCCGCGATTTCCTGCAAACCCGCTTGTCGGCTCCAGATCCATCTGCTATTTGCTGCGCCGCGCCAGACGAAACGGACGCCTCGCCCGACCGGGCCGGCTTCGAGACGATGGTGACGACGATGCGGCCATGGCGGAATTGGTAGACGCGCTAGCTTGAGGTGCTAGTCCTGCAAGGGGTGGAGGTTCGAGTCCTCTTGGCCGCACCAACATAACGATGTTGGTGCTTGAGACTTCCGAGGTGCGGCGAGGATTTATCCGCCGACCTCGGCTCTGGGAACAGGTCTGCCGCAACGGTCGGCAACGTTCCCTCGCTCGGTGACGAGCGCGAAGATCATACATTCTCCCGCGTGGCTTTGCGAAATCGGTGGGTTGTCCGAGGTCCGATTCATTCGGAGCCGGATGTGCTGGCGTCTGCCGGAGCGGAGTGGGATCGCCACCGCTCCGGGTTCGGCGCGGCTGGCGGTAACCCTGGACCTTCACGACTGCACGGCCCGGTCGGCCTCCGAGCCCCCCGAGAAACTTTCGCATGCGGGCCTGCGAGCGGCGCGCCTTTGGTTTGGAGGAACGGACATGGCCGGGTTGAAGGACAAGCGAGGCTTCATCGACAAGGACCGGCTCGATCTGTCGGAGCGCAAGGCCGTCGAGTTCTGGATGAAACGATGGGGCGTCACGCAGGATCAGCTCACCACCGCGCATCGGAAGGCCGGCCGCATGGTCAAGGACATCGCCGCGGAGCTGGGCAAGAAGCGATAGGCGATCCGGTCGGCGTACGCCGAACGCGGCGGCTGGGGCGTCCCCCTACCCGCCGCCGCGTCGCCGGAACGCGACGGCTCTTCGGGAGCCCGCGCGCGAATTCGACGTTACCGCACATGACCCAGATGCCAGACGACAACCTCGACCATTATACCCTCGGCTTCCATGCGCCGCGCAAAGGTTTGCGTCGCCAGGATTGCCCCTATGCGGAGGGCACCGAGGCGCACGCGCAATGGACGGCCGGATACGATGCGGCGGTGAAGGACGGCAAGGAAGCGTGAGCGGCATTCCGGACGCCACCGAACCGCGGCCCACCGGGTCGCGTTGATCCGGTGCTTGTCTCGAGCCCCCCGACCGTGGACGCCCCATGAACGAGAACCTGAAGCCCGATCCGCATGCCCCGAGATCGGTGAACGTCACCGAGCCTTGGACGCGGGCCTATTGGGCGCGCTACTTCGAGGTCCCGGTGGAAGCCGTCGAGGACGCCGTCGCCACGGTGGGCGAGGATCCGGGCGCCGTCGCGGCCCATCTCGGCAAGTCCTGGCCGGCGCAGGATGGCGGCGGCATCGTCTGACGGCATTCCTAGACGTCCACCCCGTAGAGATCGACGGTGACGAAGCCGCGCGCTTCCATGCGCTCGGCCAAGACCCGGCGGTGGCAGCGGGCGGGGTCGCGCTCGAAGCACATCAGGCAGGTCGGACTTCGGGCGGCAAGGTCGCACAGGGCGTCTAGGGCGAGGCTGCCATCCGCGGTGTCGAGGACCTCCTCACAGTAGATCTGGCGCATGAGCGCGGGGTCGTCCGCTCGCGCGGCCTGCCGACCGGCTTTCGGGGTCCCAAGGGTCCGGGCGTGATTGTAGGATAGACCGGCCGCTTCGAGGCCGGCTTTCAGGGCGCCCTTGGAAAACCCGCGTTTGCGCGAGTTCGCCACGGCGCGGACATCGGCGAGTGTCCCGACCCCGGCATCCGTGAGGGCCAGGGTGAAGCGCTCGGGATCGAGGCCTTCGTAGCCGATGGTGAACACAGTCTTACGCATCCGGCCTCCTCTGCAAATGCTGCGTTTCGAGCGGGACTTAGGTGTCTTCCGGCCTGTGGCCAACCGTGGAACCTGCGGCGTATGTGGCTGACCGGTCACGACTTCCCGAAAACCGCCGCATTGCCGTCAAAGCTCTGTTAACCGCGCACGGGCATCCCTTACCCGTTGTTGCGTTCGTGGAAAGTGATGGGCCGGGCATTGATGTCGCTGACGAACAGGACTGCCCCGACCGTCCGCCGTACCCGCCGTGGTGAAACGCGCCTCGGTGGCTGGGCGAGCCGGATCGCCGGAATCGCCCTTCTCGCGGGCCTCGCCGCCTGCTCCGGCACGGCGACGGACTTCTATCCGACCAAGGGCGACGTGAAGCCCCATCCCGGCGTCGCGCGCGCCAAGCAGCATCCGATCCAGGGCATCGACATTTCGAAGTGGCAGGGCCCCATCGACTGGACGTCGGTGCGGGCGGCCGGCACACAGTTCGCCTTCATCAAGGCGACGGAGGGCGGCGACCACGTCGACGAGCGGTTCCGCGCGAATTGGGACGGTGCGGCCCGGGCCGGCGTTCCGCGTGGGGCCTATCATTTCGTGTTCTGGTGCCGCTCGGCCCAGGACCAGATCGAGTGGTTCAAGAAGAACGTCCCGCAGGATCCGACCGCCCTCCCCCCGGTTCTCGACGTGGAGTGGAACGGCCATTCGCAGCTTTGCCCGAAGAAGCTGCCGAAGGCCCAGGCGCTGGGAATGATCCGCTACATGCTCGACGAGATGGAGCGCTACACCGGCAAGCGCCCGATCATCTACACGGACATCACGTTCCACAAGGACGTACTCGAGGACGAGCTGCCGGATTACCCCCACTGGGTCCGCTCCACCGCGGCCGAGCCCGAGCAGCGCTTCGCCAAGCGCAAGTGGATGCTGTGGCAGTTCACTTCCACCGGCCGGGTGCCGGGCGTGCGCGGCGACGTCGACCGCAATGCCTTCTACGGATCGACGGCCGAATGGGCCTCGTTCCTGGCCACCGATTGCGACCCGCGCGACCACCATTCCCTATCCGGACGGGGCCTCTGCGCCGGCAAGTAACGGAGGCGAAACGGACACAACGTCCAAAGGGTTCAGGCCCCGGCCTGGACCACGGTGGTGATCACCGTGCCGTAGTGACAGGCCGTGGCGGCCAGCACGAAGGCGTGCCAGATGGCATTCTGGTACGGCAGGCTGCGCCAGACGTGGAACACCACGCCGAAGGAGTAGAGCAGTCCGCCAATGGCGAGCAGCCACAGGGCGGTGGGCTCGAGCCGCGCGATCACCGAATCGTAGGCCGCCAGTCCGCTCCAGCCGAGAAGCAGGTAGAGCCCGATGGCGGCCCGGTCGAAGCGTCCCGGCAGCGTCAGCTTGAGGGTGATGCCGATGCCGGCCACCAGCCACACGGTGGCGAGGAGGCCCCAGGCGATGGCGCCGGTGCCGACCAGGGCGACCAGCGGCGTATAGGTACCGGCGATCATGAGATAGATCAGCGCGTGATCGGCACGGCGCAGGAGCCACTTCCGGCGGCCCACCGGCCACATGTTGTAGGTCGCCGAAACGCCGAGCATCGAGACGAGGGCGGCGCCGTAGACAGCGACCGCCGCCTGATCGATGGCAGGGAGCGGCGTCAGGGCCGCGAGGATCACGATCGCGATGGCCCCGGCGAGGCCGAGGGCCACGCCGAGGAAGTGGACGATCCCGTCGGCGAGAAGCTCGCGCGGGGTGTAGTTCCAGTTCAGCCCCGCGGGGCGTCCATCCTCTGCCAGGAACATCGCTGACTCCGATCGGTCATACGAAAGCTACGCTTGGCCGTGCCGGAGCGTTCCCGGCGAAAACTACCGAGTTCGTGCTGTCCACAGGAATAGCTTCGTGCCGACACGCTTCCGGCAGCGTGTGACACGGATTCGCGCCTGCCTGGGTGTGGCTTGGCCTACCCCGGAAGCAATCCGGAGTAGCGGCTCGCGATCACAACGGCCCAAGCGATTCCCAGCACACCCGTGAGGCCGAAGACGATGCGGCGCGTCTGGCGATCGCGCGTGTGACGGCGGACAGGTCTTGCCGAAGACCGGGGCTCGATCTTCACGGTTTCGGTGCTCGAAATGGGCTCTACCAAAGGCTTACCAAGCGTCATGCAGTCGTGGTCCTCGTTCGTTGGGCGCGGAGAGAACGCGAAATGCCGAGCGTCGCCGGAGGCGTAACGCGCGTGCGTCGATCAGGTTCGCTGCATCGCAATAATGCGCGGCTTCCGAACGATGGTGTACCCTGGCGGCCGAGGGAAGCGCCCTCTTCCGAGCCGCGTGCGCGTCGACACGGAGCGCGAGAAGGCGGTGGATTGGAATCCGTCGCGCGCGCGAATTCCGTTCGGCGGGATCAGGTCGCGCGGTTGGTCAAGGCCTCGAAGCCGAAGGCCGGTGCCGCTTCGGGGCGCATCGGCCGAGCCGTCACACCGGGGCTCAGGCGGGCGTGGACCGTCGCCATCGTCAGCACCGCCATGGCGAAGACTTGATGGCTCAGCCCGGCCCAGAGCGGAACCGCGAGAAGCAGGGTCGTGATCCCGAGGGCGGCTTGCGCCAGGACGAGGACGGCCACGCCGGTGGCGCGCCGTGCCGTGCCGCTGCCCGGCAGGGTCCGCCGCGCGTCGACGGCATGGAGAATTGCCACGGCAAGGAGGACATAGGCGATCAGGCGGTGGTCGAGTTGCACCAGGGCATGGTTGTCGACGAAATTCTCGATCCAGGGCCGGACGGCGAACAACTCGGCCAGGGGCGGCGCGAAGGCACCGTCCATCCCCGGCCAGGTGTTGTAGACGAGGCCTGCCTTCGATCCGGCGACGAGGCCGCCGAGGAAGATCTGCGCCAACACCAGGGCCATCACGGCCACGGCCGTGCGGTTGAGCCTGGCCGGCACCGGCGCGGAGGGGGCGGCGCGCAGGCCGGCGGCGAGCCAGACGAGACCGGCGAGGATGAGGCTCGCGGTGGTGAGATGCAGGGCGAGTTTCAGCGGGGCGACCGCCGTCATGCCAGGCTCGAGGCCGGACGCGACCATGATCCAGCCGATGGCGCCCTGGAGACCGCCGAGGAGGCCGAGGCCAAGGAGTCCGAGCCCGAGGCGCCGGCTCAGGAGCCCACGCCACCAGAACCACAGCAGGGGCAGGAAGAATACGAGGCCGACGAAGCGTCCGAGGAACCGGTGGCCCCATTCCCAGGCGTAGATCGTCTTGAAGTCGGATAGGCCCATCCCCTGGTTGAGGATGCGGTATTGCGGAGTGCCCTTGTACTTGTCGAACTCCGCCGTCCAGGCCTCGGCCGAAAGCGGCGGGACGGCGCCCGTGACCGGACGCCATTCGGTGATGGATAGCCCGGAGCCGGTGAGGCGCGTGGCCCCACCCACTGCCACCATGCCGACCACGAGAGCCGCGAGCACGTAGAGCCAGACACGTACGGCACGGTATTCGCCCGCGCGGCGCGTGTGCTCCTGGCCGGCTGCATGTCTGGACATCATCGCGCCATCCCGTCCGCCACCCGACGATCCCTATCGGAGACCGGGGAGGTAGACGCAGGCTCGCGCGAGGGCAACGCCCGTTGGGGACGCAGCGGCCTCGTACGGAAGGCCGCTATTCGGCGGCGGCCAACTCCCGGCTGCGGTTCAGCGCCATGAGATCGAGGAAGGCCACCACGAGCCAGGGGCAGGCGATTCCGATGAAGAAGGCCATCCGTATTGCCTCGTTCCGCGTGACGATGCCCGATGATAGGCCACTGGCGCCGCACCGCAAGCGGTCAAACACGGCGTGACGGTCGAGGCGCTCTCACGCCACGGGCGGCCTCACGCCATGGCAGCCATGGTCCACCGGAGCGCGAGGCCGACCAGCACGCCGCCCCCGAGGCAGCGCCGCCAGGGATTGACGCCGCGGGCGACCTCGTCGACGGCCCAGACGACCAGCGCCCCCAGGCCGACACCCCGCAAAACCGTCCCCGCCGGGCCGGCCGGGGCGAAAGCCCAATCCGCTCCCGTGCAGAGGCCGAACATCACGAGCGGCGCATTCGGCCATTGGGCGACGGTGATCGCGCCGGTGCGTCGGTCGCGGAACCACCAGTCGCGCGCGCGTGCGAGGGCGCTCAGATGCGTCGCGCCCCGTCGGCCTCGCGCATGGGCTCGCAGATCTTCGGGCTCAGCTTATCGAGATGCTCGCAGGCATTGCGCAGGTACCAGGCTCGCATGTCGGGTTGCGAGGGCGCCACGTACATCCCGACGAGGATGAACGCGATGGCGCCGACGATGACGAGGGTGAGTAGGCTACGCATGGAGTCGCTCCGGGGGATCGGGCCGTGGGCCTGCCGATAAAGGGGCTCGCCGATGCCCCGGCCCGCGCCCTTCGCTGCTCGTGGACACAGGAACCTCTCAACGCGCGAGGGCGCAAAAAGAAGCAGCCCGCCGCCGCTTGGGCGAACAGGCTGTTTGAAAGGCTTGGGAGGAAGCGAGGCTGTTGAGACCCTGACTTACAACCCGCGCTAGGGTTGGCCAGTTCCTCGCGAGCCGGCAAAAATAACACCGGGTTCAGGAGGCCTCGAACAGGGGCACGATGCGCATCCCCGGGACGAGGACGAGGCCCTTGTCGGTGATGCGGATCTCGGGAATCACCGAGAGCGGGATCAGGTTGAACCCCATATAGGGAATGGTGCACCCGGCGCGCGTCCAGGCGTCCTTCAGGACACGGACTTCCCCGGCCACCGCCGTGACCCGCTTGTCGGAGAGGAGACCGGCGACCGGCAGGGGCACCAGGGCGACGACGGCTCCGTCCTCCACGACGCAGACCCCGCCCTGGATGGTGCCGATGGCGTCGAGGGCCACGCGCATGTCGGCCTCGTTCAGGCCGGCGACGATCACGTTGTGCGAATCGTGGCCGACGCTGCTCGCCACCGCGCCGCGTTTCAGCCCGAACGCCCGCAGAAGCCCGTGCGCGACGGTGCCGGAGCGGCCGTGACGTTCGATCACCGTGACGAAGGTGAGGTCGTTGGCGGCCAGCGTCGTCGGCCAGTCGGCGCTGGGGGTGAGGTCGAACACCTCGTGGGTGAGTTCGATGCCCGGAAGCGTGGTGCGGATGGCGTTGACCCGCACCGGACCCGCCGGCAACGCCGGAACCAGGCCCGGCAGCGGATCGGGCAGGTGCACCGTCGCGTAGGCCGGGGCCGGGTAGCGGTAGGGCTGCGACAGGGCGGCGTCGAGGAGCGGGGTGATCGACCGGTCCTTCACCACGCATTCCCCGCCATACCAGGTCGATTGCGGCACGAGATCGTCGCCGAGGAGGACGAGATCGGCGCGTCGTCCGCCGCCGAACCCGCCGATCTCGCCGTCGAGGCCGTAGCGCGTTGCCGGGTGGAGCGAGCCCATGGCCCAGGCCTGGGCCTTCGGGATGCCGAGGCGCACGGCCTCGCGCACCACCCAGTCGAGACCGAAGGCGAGGAGGTCCTGCGCGTCGCGGTCGTCGGTGCAGACGCAGACGCGCTTGGCCGAAGCGCCGTAATCCAGCACCGTGCCGATGGCCTTCGGAAGGCTGTGCCACGGCGTCGTCGGTGGCCCGCCGCGCAGGTAGATCCAGATTCCGGCTTCCAGGAGGTCGTCGGCGATATCCCGGTCGATGGCCTCGTGGGTGTCGGTGACGCCGCTGGCCGCGTAGGCGGACACGAAGCCGCGCCCGTAGATGTGTCCGGAGACCGGACGACCACGCTCCAGCGATGCCGCGATGATGGCGTGCGCGCGCGGATCGCCCTCGCAGACGGCGACGAAATCCATCTTTTCTCCGAGGCCGATGGCTTCCGGCCACTGGTCGAACAGGGCCGCGATCTTGGCCGCCGTCAGGTCGCCGCCGGCGGTTTCCAGATCGGGTGAGGTCGCCGGCACGGTGCTGGGCACCGTGAGATAGATGTTGAGCGGGGCCTGACGGGCATCCTCCAGCATCCATTCGACGCCGTTCACATCGAGCACGTTGCCGATTTCGTGGCTGTCGCACACGATGGTGGTGGTGCCGTTGAGGAGCGCGGCCTCTGCATAGGCGCAGGCCGTCACCATGCTGCTCTCGATGTGCAGGTGCGGATCGACGAGGCCCGGCGCCAGAAGGCCCCCGCCGAGGTCGATGCGCTCGGCCGAGCCCCGATAGGTTCCCGCCGGCATGACGGCGGCGATGCGGCCGCCGCCGATCCAGACCTCACGGTCGGGCAGGATGCGGTCCGAATAGGTGGAGAGCAGGCGGGCCCCGGTGAGGACGCGATCCGGCTCGGCCCGCCCCGAGGCCACGGCCGCGAGTTGCCGCGTCATGCTGGCGAGGGGCGCGACGGAAAAGCGCGTCAGGTTTGATTTCTCGGTCATGCCGGCTCCCTGGGCATCCGCGGCTGTCGCTCACGCGATCCTGCCGAGGGGCACGGCGCGTGCCAAGATCCCGCAGGGAGTCGGCACGGCCGGCCCCGAAACGGGTTGCCAACCGCCCGTCGCGATCCCATCTAAGGCTCATGCCGGTCGCGACCCACGTCGCTCGACCGGAGACGGCCACGATGACGGTTTGGGGTGACGCCGGATGTACGCGCACCTCGGGCCTCTCCGTGGCCGTTGGCTTTTGCCCTATCCCTTTGTTCCAGCGTCCGAGCATCGTCCCGTCATGGCCAAACGCACGAAGTCGAAACCGCAGGAGCGTGGCTCCGTCCTGTTCGATGTCCTCTACGAGGACGAGTCCCGCGCCTCGAACCGGCGCGTCCCCATGGAAATCCTCGGCGGCCTCGACGGCGATGCCCCGGCGCGGGAGATCATCGAGGAGCAGGACCGGGTCATCGCCGAGAAGTCGGGCCGGCCGCTGAAGCCGATCCGGAGCCTGACCCGTTCGCCGATCCGCGTGCCGAGCGCCGTGACGGGCGACTGAAGCGACCAAGGCTCCCGGGGCGGCCGGTCCGAAGCAACGGCCGCCCGCGCCTGGGTTCGCCTCAGGACCGGGTTCGCCTCAGGACGAGGCCTTCTTCAGGAACTGTGTCTTCAGAACCAAGCCTTTGACCTTCTCGGCGTTGCACTCGATCTCCTCGGGATCGCCGGTCAGGCGGATGTTCTTGATGAGGGTCCCGCGCTTCAGGGTCGTCGAGGTTCCCTTCACCTTGAGGTCCTTGATCAGGGTCACCGCATCGCCGTCCGTGAGCTTGGTGCCGTTCGAATCCTTGGTCTCGTCCATGACCGTGTCGCGCCGTCAGGCCATCGGCGGGGTGTAGGGCTGTCCCGCATCGGTCAGGGCCCGGTCGACCGCCTCGATGGCGAGGAGAATGCGCATCAGGTCTTCGGCGGCCGAAGCGGCGGCGAGTTCGCTGGCGCCGATGCGCTTCGACAGGGCGCTGCGCTGCCGGGCCAGACTGGCACGTGCCCGGTTCAGGTCGGCGATGTCCTCGGGCGTCATGGTCTCGTCTCCCCGTTCTGTGGTCGGGCGGGGCCGAACCGGCCGATGGACCGTTTCGGCCCCGCATGCAGTGTTGCGAGCGATGCCGCCTTTGGCCCCCCGACGCAACGTCGGAAATCACGGCGCCCTTCGGAACGGCCGGTCTCAGAACAGCGAGCCCTGCGCGTCCTCGTCGCTGGAGCGTGGCCGATCTTCCGCCGGCATGCCGGGGGCCTCGGGCGCACCCTTCGGCTTCTCCAATGGCACGACGAGGTCCGGCCCATCGTTGCGGGCGTCGTTCACGCGCGGGCTCACGGGATCGAGCGTCAGCCAGTCGTCCGGGCATGGCCGGCACAGGGCGGCGGCCGAAGCGGGCTCGACGCCGCGCGTGTCGAGCCAGGGCTCGACCTGATCGCGCGACAAGATCGCCGGCATGCGGTCGTGGACCGCCGCCATGAGC
This sequence comes from Methylobacterium sp. Leaf100, assembly GCF_001422845.1. Classification (NCBI taxonomy): domain Bacteria; kingdom Pseudomonadati; phylum Pseudomonadota; class Alphaproteobacteria; order Hyphomicrobiales; family Methylobacteriaceae; genus Methylobacterium; species Methylobacterium sp. Leaf100. The sequence goes on from NZ_LMMW01000045.1 coordinate 103,590, forward strand.
CCGTTGGCGCCCGTGGTGACGATGGCTGCCGTATCGATCTCCGAGCCGTCGGCCCCGAGCCAGTTCTCCCACAGACCGGCGAGCGCCATCGGCGCCCCGTCGGCCCGGCGGATCATGAACGGCGTCCTCGTCGCCGTCTTGCCCGTGCCTTCGCGGCGCCACTCGTAGAACCCGTCGGCGAGGAAGACGCAGCGGCGGTGGCGCAGGGCCCCGCGAAACGTCGGCTTCTCGGTCATCGTCTCCACACGTGCGTTGATGACGAGGGGAAAGTCCTTCGGATCCTTGAGCCAGCTCGGCCACAGGCCCCAGCGCACGAGCCGGAAATGCCGGCTCCCGTTCTCGACGTGCACGATCGGCACCGGCTGGGTCGGGGCGATGTTGTAGCGCGCCGGAAAGTTCGGCTGCTCGGCATAGCCGTAGAACCGCCGGTAGAGTTCTGGCGACTGGAGAGCGAAGTAGCGTCCACACATGACGGGACGATCGGAAATCCAGTCCGGTTCGGCAAGGGGCGGCGAAGGTCGAGATCGACGGGCACGGTCACCGGAGGTGCGGGGTGCGCCTCCGGTGATTCACGGTCAGGCCGCGCGCACGCTGGAAAGGAAGCGTTCGACTTCCGAGCCGAGATGCTCCGACTGGCGCGAGAGGTCGGACGCGGAGGCCAGCACCTGGCTTGCCGCCGCACCCGTCTCCTCGGCGGCGGCCGCTACGCCCGCGATGTTCGCCGTGACCTCGCCGGTGCCGGTCGCGGCTTGCGCCACGTTGCGCACGATCTCCTGGGTCGCCGCGCCCTGCTCCTCGACAGCCGCCGCGATTGAGGTCGCGACCGTGCTGATCTCGCCGATGCGTCCGCGGATCGCCTCGATGGCCCGCACGCTCTCGCCCGTGGCGCCCTGGATCCGGGCGATCTGCGTGCCGATCTCGCCGGTGGCACGGGCGGTCTGGCCCGCGAGTTCCTTCACTTCCGTGGCCACCACGGCGAAACCCCGGCCGGCCTCGCCGGCCCGCGCCGCCTCGATGGTGGCGTTGAGCGCCAGAAGGTTCGTCTGCGAGGCGATGTCGGCGATGAGCTTGACCACGTCGCCGATGCGCGCCGTCGCGCCGCTGAGTTCCTGAACCAGGGCGGCGGTGGCACCCGCCTCGCGCACGGCCACTCCGGCGAGTTCGGCCGAACCCTGCACCTGGCGGCCGATCTCCTGAACGGACGAACCGAGTTCCTCGGCGGCCGCCGCGACCGTTTCGACGTTGGACGCGGCCTCCTCGGCGGCGGCGGCGACGGAGACCGACTGGCTCGCGGTTTCGGTGGCGGTGCCGCTCATGGCCTGCGCGGTCGCCTGCAGGTCGGCGGCGGACCGACCGACGGAGGCCACAACGCCGACGACGGCGCGCTCGAACGCCTCGGCCATTTCCTGCATGGCTCGGCGGCGCTGGGCCTCGGCGCCCGCGCGGGCCTGGGCGGTTTCGTCTTCCAGGCGTTTCATTCGAATGAGCCCGTCCTTGAAGATCTGAACGGAGTCGGCGATGCGGCCGATCTCGGTGCCGGTGCCCTGGTGAGGGATCGTCACCGCGAGGTCGCCCTTCGTCAGGCCGGTCATCGGCCGAACCACGGCGTCGATGCCATGGGTGACGCTGCGGACGATCAGGATCGCGAGAACGAGGGCGAGGGCAACCGCGAGGGTGAGGGCCGTCAACGCGATGGTCTTTGTCCGTGCCGTGAGGGCGTTGCCTTCCTCATGCGCCTTGAGGGCACCGGCATCGTTGATCTCGATGAGCTTCTCCAGGGCCGTCGAGGCCCGCCGACGCGGCTCGACCGCTTCGGACAGGTAGAGGTTGTAGCCGTCGCTGCCGTTCCGCGCCGCCGCGGCGATCCGGTCGGCGACGGCGAGAAAGCCGTTCACCTCCTTGCGAAAGGTTTCGAACTGCGCGCGCTCGGTCTCGGAACTGATCAGCCGCTCGTAGGCCTTCGTGAGGGCGGCGATCTGCTCGCGCCGTTTGCCCATGTCGGCGTCGATCTTCGCCCGGTCGGCCGCATCGGTCGTCTGCGTGGTGCGCAGCAGGCTGGTGGTGTAGCGCGCGAGCGCCGTGTCGATGCGTCCACTCGTCTGGATGCTCGGGAGCCAGTTGGTCTGAACATCGGTGAGTAGAGCATCGACCCGAGACAACCCCGTCACTCCGAGCCAGCCGATCCCGAGGATGAATGCCGTGATGATCGAGAAACTGGCAATCAGCTTCGCCCGGATAGTTACTTTCTGCAGTGACATCGACCCGCTCCGAAAACGTGCGACCGGCTACCGGAGCACGCTGAATGCCGGCATGATGCCGCGACATCCTTAACGGGTTGGTTCGAATACGCAGCTACAACCAGCGCTTCCAGCGGAAGAACACGTAAGGTAGCACGGCGGCGACCACCATCATCACCACCGCCATCGGGTAGCCGAGACCCCAGTCGAGTTCCGGCATTGCCTTGAAGTTCATGCCGTAGATCGAGGCGATGAGGGTCGGGGGCATGAACACCACCGCCATCACCGAGAACAGCTTGATGATGTTGTTCTGCTCGAGGTTCACGAGGCCGAGGGTCGCGTCGAGGAGGAACTGGATCTTCGAGGACAGGAAGGTGGCGTGCTCCTCGAGGGACTGGAGATCGCGCAGGGTCGAGCGCACGTCCTCGCGCAGCTCGCGCGGAGCCTTGGCGGTGCGGTAGGTCGCCGAGAGCGAGAGCAGGATGCGCTCCATGGAAACGAGGCTCTCGCGCTGTTTCGAGATCAGGTCGCCGTGGCGCCCGAGCGCCCGCAGCGTGTCCTGCAGGGCGGTGTTGCGGGCGGACGGGTCGGCCTTCTCCTCGAAGATCTTGCCCGACAGGCGGTCGATGCGCTCGCCCTGGAGCTGGAGCACGTCCGCCGCCCGGTCGATCACCGTCTCGATGAGGCCGGCGAGGATGGTCTCGCCGGACGGGATGGCGGAGGGGCCGTTGCCCGTCGAGCGCCCGGCGCGCTGGGTGTACATCCGGAACGCCTGCGGCTCCTCGTAGCGCACGGTGACGAGGCGGTTGCCGCGCAGGATGAAGGTGATGCCGGCCAGCCCCGGCTCGTCGCCGTCGCTGACCTTGCTCAGCACCCGGCCGGTCATGTAGCGCGCCCCGTCCTCGACGTAGAGGAGCTCGGAGGGCTCGATGTCCTTCATCTCCTCGCGGGTCGGCACCGAGATGCCCATGAAGGCCTCGACCTTCAGATCCTCCTCCCGGGTCGGGCGGATCATGTCGAGCCACACGGTGTCGTCGGGGATCGGGTCCTGCAATTCGAGGGAGGTGCGCTCGAGCAGGGTCTGCCCGGCGCCGGCGACCGGCTGGTGGATGAAGATCACGGGTTACGTCTCAGGCGAGGGCCCCGGGAGGCGGTGAACTCGCATCCGGTACGAAGAAGTCCGGAGCAAGGGGGACGTCGGGTGTGACGCGGTATTTTGTAAAGTCCGTGACACCCTGCTCCGCCAGGAACGTGTCGTCGATAAGAAAGCGCCCGGTGGTCTCCCGGGCCGGCAGGCCGAACAGGGCGTGGGCCGCGTCCGCGATGATCTCGGGCGTGCGGCTCGCCTGCATCAGGGCTTCGCCGCCGAGAAGGTTCCTCACCGCCGCCGTCGCGATGGTGGTGCGCGGCCACAGGGCGTTCACCGCGATGCCCTGACGGCGCAGTTCGCCCGCCAACCCAAGGACGCAGAGCGACATGCCGAACTTCGCCATGGTGTAGGCGAGGTGCGGCGCGAACCATTTCTCCGCCATGTCGAGGGGCGGCGACAGCATCAGGATATGAGGGTTCTCGGACTTTTCGAGATGCGGGATCGCATACTTGGACACCATGTAGGTCCCGCGCGTGTTGATCCCGTGCATGAGGTCGAAGCGCTTCATCTCCGTCTCGGGCGTACGGGTCAGCGAAATGGCGCTGGCGTTGTTCACGACGATGTCGATCCCCCCGAAGGTGTTCGCCGTGGTGGCGATGGCGGCGGCGACGCCGTCCTCGTCGCGCACGTCCACGATCAGCGGCAGCGCCCGCCCCCCCGCCGCCTCGATGGCGGCGGCGGCCGTGTGGATGGTGCCGTCGAGCTTCGGATGGGCCACGTCGGTTTTCGCCGCGATGGCGACGTTGGCGCCGTCCCGCGCCGCCCGCAGGCCGATGGCGAGCCCGATGCCGCGCGAGGCGCCGGTGATGAACAGGGTCTTGCCCTTCAGTGATCCGCTGCTGGGTCCCGTCATGGCGTCCTCTCAGGGTCCGATGTGGAAGCGCGCCGGGCGCGTGCCGTCGGCATCGGTGAAGCCGTACCGGGCGGCGAGGTCGCCCGCATGCAGGATGCGCCCGGCCTGCGCGGCGACGTCCGGGTCGGCGGCGAGCGCCGCCAGCGCGCGGCCGGCATAGAGCGGGCTCTCCGTGGCCATGTCGGCGTGCCCGACATCGATCACCCGTTCGGTGCGGACGAAGCCCGGCGACAGGCCGAGGGCCGTGACACCGTGCGGCGCCAGTTCCTGCGCGCAGGCGAAGGCGAGGCGGTTGGTGGTCGCCTTGGCCAGATCGTAGAACACGTCGCCGAGGTAGCCGGGCCCAGTGTCGAACGACACGATGGCGACGAGGCCGGCTTTCGCCGCGACCATGGCGGGCGCCACCGCGCGGGCGAGCAGCAGTGCCGGATAGGGTCCGCTGCCGAAGAACTCCGAGAATGGCTCGGCCGAGCGGCGCCAGAACGGGGTGCCCCAGGCGGCCCCGTCGGGATAGCGCTCGCCGTCATAGCCCTCGGCCCCGCCCCAGACGCTGGAGACGGCCACATCGATCCGGCCGAAGCGGCGCAAGGCCCAGTGGACCAGGGTGTCGACGGCCCGCTCACTAGTGTGGTCGCAGAGGTAGTGGTGGCCGGTGCCGCCGGCGGCGTCGACCATTCGGGCTGTGTCCTCCACGGTCTCGGGCCGTCCGTCCGTGCGCGGGCCGGTCTCGCTGGAGCGGCCGGTGACGATCACCGTGGCGCCGGCCTCGCCGAGTGCCTGGGCGATGCCGCGCCCGACGCCCCGCGATGCCCCGGCGACGAGGCAGACCTTGGCGCGAAGATCGGGCGCCGGGCTCACGCCTTGCGCGACCGGTTGAGGAAGGCCGCGAAGGCGCCTTGAGCCTCCGGCGAGCGCAGGCGCGCCTCGAAGGCCACGGCCTCCGTCTCCACCGCCGCCTCCAGGGCGGCCTGATCCCCCCGGATCAGGGCGCGCGTTGCCTGCAGCGGTCCCTTGGGAAGGGCCGCGAGCCGGGCGGCCTGGGTCATGGCGTGGTCGAGGAGCCGGCCGGCCGGAACGACGGCGTTGGCGAGCCCGAGACGCACGGCCTCGTCGGCATCGTAGGCTTCCGAGAACAGCAGGATTTCGGTGGTGCGCTGCAGGCCGATCCGGCGTGGGAGCAGGTAGCTCGATCCCGCCTCCGGTACGAGGCCGAGTTCCACGAACGGCATGCGGAAGCGCGCCGCCGGGCTGGCGTAGACGAGGTCGCAATGCAGGGTGAGCGTCGCGCCGATGCCGACCGCCACCCCATCGACGGCCGCCACCATGGGCGTCCGGGTCCGGGCGAGCTGCCGGATGAAGTGCAGGGCCGGCGAATCCTCGAACGGGTGCCGCGAGGCCTCGACGAAGTCGGACAGGTCGTTGCCGGCGCTGAACGCTCCGGGCGAGCCGGAAAACACCACGGCGCCAATGGCCTCCGACGCGTCGGCCTCCGCCAGGGCCTCGCGCAGGGTGTCGTACATGGCGCTCGTCAGGGCGTTGAGCTTATCGGGCCGGTCCAGGCGGATGAGGCGGACGCCGCCGGTGTCTTCGATGACGACGTGCTCGGTCATGGTGCTGTCTCGCCTGTCTTGCCGTTCCCTGCGCGCGGTCCCGTTCCCCTCCGCGGGAGGGGCGTCCCGCGCTCACCCCGCCAGGGCGAGGGCTGCCGTCTCGGTGAAGCCACCGCCGTCGATGACGCTGTCGGCGAGGCCGCTCGCCGCCGTCAGCTCGTTCTCGGCGAAGAACCGCGCCAGGGCGATCCGCCCGGCATGGGCTGGATCGGTCTCGCCGGCCTGGAGGGCGGCCCGTGCGGCGCGGGCTTCCCGTGCGAGGCAGGCCGCGCCCTGGACGAGGCCGAACAGGCGCAGATACGGCGTCGCCCCGGCGAGCGCCGTCTCCGGCCGGTTCGAGGCGAGCGCCGCCAGCTGAAAGCTGGTGGCCCGGTCGAGGCCCTCGATGCCGGCGCGCAAGCGGGCCGCCATATGGCCGTAGGCCGAATCGGCATCCTTCAGGAGCCCCTCCGCCACGCGGCGCAGGCCGGCGATCTGGGCCCGAACCGTGGCCCCGCCCTGGAGCGGCAGCTTGCGGCTGACGAGGTCGATGGCCTGAATGCCGTTGGTGCCCTCGTAGATCCCGAGGATGCGGGCGTCGCGCATGTGCTGGGCTGCCCCCGTCTCCTCGACGAAGCCCATGCCGCCATGGACCTGCACGCCCAGCGACGTGACTTCGTTGGCGATGTCCGTGGAGAACGCCTTGGCGACGGGGGTGAGGAGCGAAGCGCGATCGCGGGCGCCCTGCCCTTCCGGTCCCTTTGCCGCGTCGAGGGCGGCGGCGGTGAGGTAGCAGATGCCGCGGGCGGCCGCCGTGTAGGCCTTCATGGTCAGCAGCATGCGCTGGACGTCGGCATGCGCGACGATGGCGCTCGGGCCTTGCGCGCCCGGCGCTTTTCCCTGGCGGCGCTCGCGGGCGTAGGTCAGGGCGGCCTGCGTCGCCCGCTCGGCGATGCCGACGCCCTGCAGGCCGACATTGAGCCGGGCCGAGTTCATCATCGTGAACATGCAGGCGAGGCCGCGGTTCTCCTCGCCGATGAGCCAGCCGATGGCGCCGCCCGCATCGCCGAAGGCCATGGAGCAGGTCGGCGAGCCATGGATGCCGAGCTTGTGCTCGAGCCCCGAGCACCGCAGGTCGTTGCGGCTGCCGTCGGGCAGGATCTTGGGCACGAGGAACAGCGAGATGCCGCGGGTGCCCGCCGGTGCGTCCTTGAGCCGGGCGAGCACGAGGTGGACGATGTTGTCGGTGAGATCGTGCTCGCCGTAGGTGATGTAGATCTTCGCGCCGACGATGCGGTAGCGGCCATCGCCGACGGGCTCGGCGCGGCTGCGCAGCAGGGCGAGATCGGAGCCCGCCTGCGGCTCCGTCAGGTTCATGGTCGCGGTCCACTCCCCCGAGACGAGCTTGCCGAGATAGCGCGCCTTCAGATCCTCGGACCCGTGCTGCGCCAGGGCCTCGATGCCGCCGGCGGTGAGCAGCGGGCACAGGCCGAACGCGATGCTGGCCGCGTTCCACATCTCCGTGCAGGCGGCGTTGAGGAGGAGCGGCAGGCCCTGGCCGCCGTGGTCCGGATCGGCGGACAGGCCGTTCCAGCCGCCCTCCGTCCAGGTCCGGTAGGCCTCGCGCCAGCCCGGCGCGGTGGTGATGGCGCCGTCGGTAAGGGGCGTGCCGTGGCGGTCGCCGACGCGGTTCAGGGGTGCGATGACGCCGTCGGCGACGCGGGCCGCCTCGTCCAGGATGGTCCGGACATCGTCAAGCGTCAGGGCCTCGCCCAGGGTCGCGTCCAGTCCGGCGACGTGGCGCAGGGCGAACAGCATCTCGGAGACCGGGGCGCGGTAGGTCATGGAAGCTCCCTATGAGCGTCTTCTTGTGTCGCGCTTGATGCGCTTGGCGTATCGTTCGCCGCCCGTGTTTGACGCAAGCCTCGGCCGGACGCTAGAGCACCGGCCGGCTCCGAGATCGCCCTACGCGGGGAAGCTTCCATGGGGCAACGGCTTAACCCGGCCCAGCCGCTCCGCTCTCCAGGGATAGTTTAGATATGAACGATCTCCGGTCAAGCCTGCGCCTCGCCGCCGACGAGGCCGGCATCCTGGAGGCAGCACGGCTGCTGGGGCTCGGGCGCACCGTCGCCTTCCCGACGGAGACCGTCTACGGCCTCGGCGCCGATGCCACCGACCCGACGGCCGTGGCCCTGATCTACGCCGCCAAGGAACGCCCGCGGTTCAATCCCCTGATCGCGCATCTGGCGGATCTCGCCGCGGCCCAGGTGCAGGGGGTGTTCGATGACGCCGCCCTGGCCCTCGCGAACGCGTTCTGGCCCGGTCCCCTCACCCTCGTGGTCCCGGCCGGCCCGGGCTGCACCGTCTGCGATCTCGCCCGTGCCGGCCTGGCGAGCGTGGCGTTGCGGGTGCCGGGCAACACCATCGCCCGCGATCTCCTCGCCCGGGTCGGACGACCCGTGGCGGCGCCGTCGGCCAACCGCTCGGGCCGGGTCAGCCCCACCCGTGCCGCGCATGTGCGTGCCGACCTCGATGGGCGGATCGACGCGATCCTCGACGGGGGTACGGCGCCGGTGGGTGTGGAATCGACGGTGGTCGCCTGCCTCGACGGGTCCCCACGCCTGCTCCGGCCGGGCGGGGTGACGCGGGGCGACCTCGAACGCATTTTGGGCTATGCCGTCGCCGGCCCGGCTTCGGACGATAGCGCGCGTCCCATCGGGCCCGGCCTCCTCGCCTCGCACTATGCGCCCCGTGCCCGTGTGCGCCTCGACGCGACGACGGTGGCGGCCGGCGAGGCCGTGCTGCGGTTCGGCGGGATGCCCGCGGTCACGGAGGCGCGCGCCTCCCTCGACCTCAGCCCGGGCGGCGATCTCGCCGAGGCGGCCGCCAACCTGTTCTCCGCCCTGCGGAGTCTCGATGCCTCGGGCACGGAATCCATCGCGGTCGCGCCGATCCCGCAGACGGGACTCGGCGAGGCGATCAACGATCGCCTGCGCCGTGCCGCGGCTCCGCGCTGAAATCTTTTCAACGGGGGTGGAACCTTGCGGACCGTCGGTCCGTTTGACCAGCACGAAGGCCAGTTCAGCCCCCAAATGGCCTTTTGCCTCTCAAGGCTCGGAGCGATCCGAGCCTTTTTTCTTGGGTGGGAATCCCCGGCGTCGCGTCAGCCGGCGAGTTTCGCGGCGATGCCGGCGACGTGGCGGCCCTGGTAGCGGGCACCGGCCAGATCCGTGGCGCTCGGCTGGCGCGAGCCGTCGCCGTCCGCCAGGGTGGTGGAGCCGTAGGGCGAGCCGCCCTTCACCTCGTCGACACCCATCTGGCCCTGGAACGCGTAGGGCAGGCCGACCACCACCATGCCGTGGTGCAGCAGCACCGTGTGGAAGCTCGTCAGTGTCGTCTCCTGGCCGCCATGCTGGCTCGCCGTCGAGGTGAAGGCCGAGCCGACCTTGCCGACGAGTGCGCCCTTGGCCCAGAGGCCGCCGGTCTGATCGATGAACTGCTTCATCTGCGCGGCCATGTTGCCGTAACGGGTCGGGGTACCGAAGATGATGGCGTCGTAGTCCGGGAGTTCGTCCACCGTCGCGATGGGGGCGGCCTGATCTAGCTTGTAGTGCGATTGGCGGGCGACCTCCTCGGGCACCAGTTCCGGCACGCGCTTGATCGTGACCTCGGCCCCGGCCTCGCGAACGCCCTCGGCGACGGCCTCGGCCATCTTCTCCACGTGGCCCCACGACGAATAGTACAGCACCAGAACCTTGGTCATCGGGTCGTCTCCTACGGTGTGGCACGGGTCGGCCCATCGGAGCCGGCACGCGTTTCGCCGTGCCTTATCGCTCGGAACTGCCTTTGCGAAAACGCCCTGTTCTGCAAAACGATCTTTGCAGGAATGCACGATCGGAGCCGACGGAATGGACTGGGACGATTTTCGCCTCGTGCGCAGCGTCGCTGAACACGGCGGCCTGGCGCGGGCGGCCGAGCATCTCGGCATCAATCCCTCGACCGCGTTCCGTCGTCTCGCCGGGATCGAGGCAGCCCTCGACACGACGCTGTTCGACCGTCACCGCGCCGGCTACGCACTGACGGGCGCCGGTCTCGCCATGGTGGAGGCTGCCGGGCGGATGGAAGCCGACGTCGCGCGCTTCACCCGCGAACTCGCCGGACAGGATCGCAGTCCCGTGGGCGACCTTCGAATCACCACCCCGGCGGGTCTCGTCGCCGATATGCTGATGCCGGTGCTGGCCCGATTCACCGTGCGCTACCCACGCATCCGCCTGCACCTGCTGGTTTCGGAGGAGGCCCTCAACCTGTCGCGCCACGACGCGGACGTGGCGCTGCGCGCCAGTGATGCACCCGCCACGAACCTGGTCGGGCGCCGGCTCGCCACCATCGCCTGGGCCGTCTACGGGCGGTCCGAGTTCACCGGGCGACCGACGGAGGAATGTCCGTGGGTGGTGCCGGGTAACGGTGTGGCGGGTGGACGTTTCGTACGGTTCCGCGAGAGCCATGCCGCCGCCGAGCGCGTGGTCCTCACCCTCAACACGGTGCTGGGCCTGCGAGAGGCGGTGGAGGCCGGCATCGGCATCGGCCCCCTGCCCTGCTGGTCGGCCGACGCACGCCCGGGTCTCGTGCGGATGTCGGACCACCTGCCGGAGCTGTCCGCCGGCCTGTGGCTCCTGACCCATCCGGACCTGCGCCATGCCGCGCGGGTCCGGGCCTTCATGGATTTCATGACCGAGGAGATCGTGACGTTGCGCCCCGGAATTGAGGGCAAGACGGCTCCGCCTCGATGATCTCCGAGCCTACTTGGTCTCGATGATCTCGATCTCCTGGCCGTTCACCTCGACGGTGTCGCCGACGCCCTTGCCGGTCAGGGCCCGTGCCATGGGCGAAACGTAGGACAGGCTGCCCTGGGTCGGATCCGCCTCGTCTTCGCCCACGATACGGAAGCTCTGATGACTTTCGTCCGCGCGGGCGATGGTCACTGTGGAGCCGAACCGCACCACGTCGCCGGGCTCGACCTCGACGAGCTGGGCCGATCCCAGCCGCGCCGTCCAGTAATGCAGGTCGCGGGTCACGCGGGACTCGTCCGCCTTGGCGTCGGGCGTCAGGGCCGAGAACGCATCGCGCAGGCGGGCGACCTCGGCCTCGATCTGCGCCAACCCCTCGGGTGTGACGAAGTTCGGGTGCTCCGAGATGGGGCGATCGGGGAGATCCTCGAAGGCTTCGCCGCCTTCGGTCTCTTTGACAAATGCACTGCTCATGAAACCAGCAATGCGCCTCGGTACGGCTAAGTTCCGCCCCGACCGACGATCCGTTTAAGGAACGGTCACCACCGTCCGTCCGCGTACGCCGCCCGAAAGGATCCGTTCGGCGAGGCGATCCACCTCGGCCAGGGGCACCGTCGTGGTCATCGCGGCCAAGGCCGTGCGGTCGAGGTCGCTGGCGAGGCGCGCCCACGCCGCGCGGCGTTTCGGCAGCGGCGTGGTCACGCTGTTGATGCCGAGGAGCGACACGCCGCGCAGGATGAACGGTGCCACGGAGGTCGGCAGGTCCATGCCCTGGGCGAGCCCGCAGGCGGCGACGGCGCCGTCCGCCTTGGTCCCGGCGAGCACGTTGGCGAGGGTCACGGAGCCGACGGCGTCGACGGCGACGGCCCAACGCTCCTTCGCCAGGGGTTTGCCCGGGGACGAGAGTTCGGCACGGTCGAGGATCTCCGTGGCGCCGAGGCCGCGGAGGTAATCCTCCTCGCCGGTCCGGCCCGTGGAGGCGATGACCTGCCAGCCGGCCCGGGCGAGCAGCGCCACGGCGACGGAGCCGACGCCGCCGGATGCGCCGGTGACCAAGGCGGGCCCGTCGCCGGGCCGAGCGCCGTGATGTTCAAGGGCCATGAGACACAGCATCGCCGTGTAGCCCGCGGTGCCGATGGCCATGGCGTCGGCTGCGTCGAGCCCTTCCGGCAGGGGCACGAGCCAGTCGCCCTTCACCCGCGCCCGCTCGGCATAGGCGCCGAGATGGGTCTCACCAACGCCCCAGCCCGTGAGGATCACCGCATCGCCGGGGGCGTAATTCGGGTGATCCGACGCCTCGACCACACCGGAGAAGTCGATGCCGGGGATCATCGGGAAGCGGCGCACCACCGGCGAGCGCCCGGTCATGGCCAGTCCGTCCTTGTAGTTCACGGTGGAATGGGTGACCCGGACGGTGACGTCGCCGTCCATGAGGTCGGCCGCGTCGAAATCGCGGAACGTCAGGGCTTGCCCCGTCTCGGTCTTCTCGACCACCCACGCCTTGAACCGGTCCATGCGCACCTCCCGCGTCAGCAGGGAGGTGTGGCATGGCCGGGCGGAATCAACCGCCCCGGCCGGTTCGGCCGGGGCGTCAGGCGTCTCAGTACCCGTCGTAGATGCTGCCCGTCGAGAAACCGAGGCCGACGCCGATATCCGCCGAGCTGGCGCCGGCGATGCCGACGGCATCCGGGATCGAGCCGATGCGGGGTCCGTAGACGCCCGGATAGCCGCCGCCGTTGCCGTAATTGGCCGGGACCCATCCGGCGCGGGCCGGCTGCACGAGGACGCGGCGGCGGATGCTGGCGTACTCGGCCGGGATCGTCTCGGGGATCGATTGGGCCGGCTGGACCAGCACCCGGCGATGGCGCACAGAGTATTGCGGCGGCACGTCGACCCAGCAGCCGATGAGCGCGCCGTAGGGATCGCGACGGGTCTGCCAGACCCGGCCGCCCGGGCTGACGACGACGCGCTCGGACACGGTCTCGTAGATCGGCGGGATCGTGCGGTAGACGGTCTCGGCTGGGCGCACGAGGACGCGCTCGGACACGGCGCCGTAGACCGGCGGGGTCGAGACGTGGCGGTAGCATTCGGCACCGCCACAGCCGCCCGCCTGGGCGGAGGCTGCGAACAGAACGGCGCCGGCGATGGCGGAGGCAAACGGGATGAATCGGGTGACCGGCGCGGTCATGCGGGCTTCCTCGGGCTGTGACGCGGATACTGGCGGGATGGCGCCGTTGTGGTGCGCGCATCTCGACGTATCAGAGGCAGCCAAGTTGCCGCTCGGGCAAGCCGAATCCAGACTCAGGGTAAAATTAACCTAAGCTTAGGACTACTTAGATCTTCCCCTACTTAGGTAGAATTCGATGGAACCGGATCACTTTTGCTCATTGGTTTGCGCTGGACCGGCCTTCAGGTCTGCCCGCGCTTGAGCTGGTAGAAGATGTGCCTCCCGATGACGTCCATCTTGCGCAGGCGCCGCGACCAGCCGGGTTTCACGTAATCGGCATGGTAATGCGTCGCCCCGCCGACCTCGCTGAGGTACGTCCGTCCCTCGATCACCGCGCTTGCAATGCGGGTGGCCGATTGCCACGACGGCCCGTCGGTGATGCGCAGGGACTTGCCCTCGCAGGCGAAGGAGAACTGGCAGCCCATGTAGCGGTGGCGGTTCTGGTAGACCACACCGCAGACGTTGCTGGGGTAGAGCCCGCTCTTGACCCGGTTCAGCACCACCTGTGCCACGGCGGCCTGGCCGTCCTCAGGCTCGCTGCGGGCTTCGAAGTAGACGGCTTCGGCGAGGCAGCGCTGTTCGCGATCGAGGGCGTCGGGACCGATGAGGTCGGCGTAGCGATGGCGGGCGCTGTCGCCGACCAGCCCCTCGGCGTCGCGGCGCGGCGAGAACCCCGGAATGGCGAGCCCGCCCGGAATGGCGAGGTTCGCGGCCGCGACCTCGATGGGCGTCGCATCGGCCGGGGCCGGGGTCGTCGACGACAGGGCGACGGCGCGGGGGATCGCGGGCGTCGCACCGTCGCTTGTCTCGACGGCCTCCTCCCCGTCGGCCGGGGGCGGGACGAAGCCGAGATCCGGTTCGAGCTCCGGATTCCAGACGGCCGGTCCCGGCAGGAGGGCGCCGTTGGCCGAGCCGGAGAGGTTGGCATGCAGAACCGAAGCGGTGCCGCGGTCGAGCTCGGCAGAAAGCCCCGCCCGCATCCGCTCGGTGCTCACCCGTCCACCGATGAGGGGGACCCCGTGCGGCAAGGCCGAGGCGATCCGCACATCGTGCGCGAGGGAGCGGGTCGTGCCTTCGGTGCCGGCGCTGGCTGTGAAGGAGACAAGGAAGCCCATGCCGGCGGCCCAGGGCGCCATGGCGGCGCTGAACCAGCGCAGGCTCGAATCGCGTCGTACCCGTTTCGTGCCCACGCCCAACCGATCCACGTTCCGCAACACCGTTCCGGTCGGCCGATCAGGTCACCCGAAGGGGTTCCCTATGCAGCAGCCGGTTCAGGCATATTTGCGTGGCATGGTTGCGGAGCGGTTAAGCCCGTTCCGCAACGGTTGGTTCAGAATGTGCCGGGGCGTCCGTGGGCGACGGCAAATGCCTTGACCAGGGCGGAGGGTGCGCTGTCGCCGCCCGTCCGCATCTCGGCGATCCGCTCCGCATCCGCACCGCTCTGGGTGGCGACGGCGAACACGAACAGCGCCAGGGTGGCGAGGCCGCCGAATGTCCAGAGGGAGGCCTGCTGGACCACCTTCGGGATCGGGGTGACGGCGGAATTTTCGTTGAGGTAGAGCGGGGTGGGCGTCGTATCGATCATGGCCGGCGTTCCCACGCGATGGCAGCCGCCCCAATGAGCTGGAATGCTCGCGCAATGGATCGGCACTAGCATTGAACGTGCCGGCACGAAATCGGTTCGCCGCGTTTTCGACAATTTGTTGAACGGATTTCGCCGCGACTCTCCCGGGCGGCGCGAAGCCACCCGGAAGAGTTCGGATCGAGCCTCCGGATCAGGCCTTCTTGACGGCGTCCTTGGCGGCGTCGCGGGCGGCCAGAGCCGCCTGTGCCGCAGCGAGGCGGGCGATCGGCACGCGGTAGGGCGAGCACGACACGTAGTCGAGGCCGACCTCCTGGCAGAAGCCGATGGAGGCCGGGTCGCCGCCGTGCTCGCCGCAGATGCCGAGCTTGATGTCCGGACGCACGGCCCGGCCGCGCTCGACGCCGATGCGCACGAGTTCGCCGACCCCCTCCTGATCGATGGAGATGAACGGGTCGGCCGCGAGAATCCCCTTCTGGGTGTAGGCCCCGAGGAAGGTCGCGGCGTCATCGCGGGAAATGCCGAGCGCCGTCTGGGTCAGGTCGTTGGTGCCGAAGGAGAAGAACTCCGCCGTCTCGGCGATGTCGCCCGCCCGCAGGGCGGCGCGGGGCAGCTCGATCATGGTGCCGACCTGATAGTCCACCGCGCTGCCGGTCTCCTCGGAGACGGCCTTCGCCATGGCGTCGATGCGCGCCTTGACGATGTCGAACTCCATCTTGGTGAAGACCAGCGGGACCATCACCTCCGAGGTCACCGGGGCGCCGGTCTCCTTGGCGGCCTGGACGGCGGCCTCGAAGATGGCGCGGGCCTGCATCTCGGCGATCTCCGGGAACGCGATGGCGAGGCGGCACCCACGGAAGCCCAGCATCGGGTTGAACTCGTGCAGTTCCGTCATCCGACGGCGCAGCTTGTCCTCCGACACGCCCATGCTGCTGGCGACGTCCCGCACCTCCACGTCGGTATGCGGCAGGAACTCGTGCAGCGGCGGATCGAGCAGGCGGATCGTGACGGGCAGACCCGACATGATCGTGAACAGCTCGACGAAGTCCTGGCGCTGGTAGGGCAGGATCTTGGCCAGCGCCGAGCGGCGCCCTTCGGCGTCGTCGGCGAGGATCATCTCACGCACGGCGACGATGCGGTCGCCCTCGAAGAACATGTGCTCGGTGCGGCACAGGCCGATGCCCTCGGCGCCGAAGTTGCGGGCGGCGCGGGCGTCGGTCGGCGTGTCGGCGTTGGTTCGGACCTTCATGGTGCGGACCTTGTCGGCCCAACCCATCAGGGTCGCGAACTCGCCCGACAGGGACGGCTCCAGCATCGCCACCTCGCCCAGCAGCACCTGACCGGTGGACCCGTCGATGGTGATCTTGTCGCCGGCCTTCAGAACCGTGCCGGCCACCGACAGGGTGCCGGCCTTGTAATCAACCCGGACGGTGCCGCAGCCCGAAACGCAGGGCTTGCCCATGCCGCGCGCCACCACGGCTGCGTGCGAGGTCATGCCGCCGCGCGTGGTGAGGATGCCCTCGGAGGCGTGCATGCCGTGGATGTCCTCTGGCGAGGTCTCCACGCGCACCAGGATACACTTCCGCTCGGCCTTGCGGGCGGCCTCGGCATCCTCGGAATTGAACACGATCTCGCCCGTGGCGGCGCCCGGCGAAGCGGGCAGGCCCGACGCGATCACCTTGCGCTCAGCCTTCGGGTCGATGGTCGGGTGCAGGAGCTGGTCGAGGGCCGCCGGTTCGATCCGGCCGATGGCCTCCTCCTGGGTGATCAGACCCTCCGCCGCGAGATCGACGGCGATGCGCAAAGCGGCCTTGGCCGTGCGCTTGCCGTTGCGGGTCTGAAGCATCCAGAGCTTGCCGCTCTCGATGGTGAACTCCATGTCCTGCATGTCGCGGTAGTGGTTCTCGAGGAGACCGTAGATCCGGACCAACTCGGCGTAGGATTCGGGCATCGCCCGCTCCATCGACGGCTTTTCGGACTTAGCCTCAAGCCGAGCCTTCTCGGTGATGTCCTGTGGGGTGCGGATGCCCGCCACCACGTCCTCGCCCTGGGCGTTGATCAGGAACTCGCCGTAGAGGGCGCGCTCGCCGGTGGACGGGTTGCGGGTGAACGCGACGCCCGTGGCCGAGGTGTCGCCCATGTTGCCGAACACCATGGCCTGGACGTTGACGGCCGTGCCCCAGCTCTCGGGGATGTTGTTCAACTCGCGATATTTCTTGGCGCGCGGGATCATCCACGAATCGAACACGGCACCGATGGCACCCCAGAGCTGGTCCTCCGCGCCCTGCGGGAAGTCGGAACCGTGCTCGGCCTTCACGATGGCCTTGTAGCGCCCGACGAGATGCTTCCAGTCGTCTGCCCCGAGTTCGGTGTCGAGGCTGACGCCCTTCTCCTCCTTGTAATGCTCCAAAGCCTCCTCGAAGGCGTGGTGCTCCACGCCCAGAACCACGTTGGAATACATGGTGATGAAGCGCCGGTAGGAATCGTAGGCGAAGCGCGGGTCACCGGCGCCCGTCGCCAGGGCCTCGACGGTGACGTCGTTGAGGCCGAGGTTGAGCACCGTGTCCATCATACCGGGCATCGAGGCGCGGGCGCCCGAGCGGACCGAGACGAGGAGCGGGTTCTTCGGATCGCCGAAACCGCGACCGGTGAGCTTGCCGACGGCCTCCAGGGCTGCGGCCACCTCGGCCTTCAGCTCGGCCGGGTAGGTCTGCGCGTTGTCGTAGTAGGCGGTGCAGACTTCCGTCGTGATGGTGAAGCCCGGGGGCACCGGAAGGCCGAGATTGGACATCTCGGCGAGGTTCGCGCCCTTGCCGCCGAGCAAGTTGCGCATGGACGACTGGCCTTCGGCCCTGCCGTCACCGAAGGAATAGACCCACTTGCCCATCGTCACCCGTCCGGTTGCTGGAATGAAACGCGAATTGCGCGCCTATCGTACCCGGCGGGTTGGACCATCTCATGCTGCAACGCAAGATGAACGCCGCGCGGAGTGGGGACCCGCGTGACGGTTCTGTACCTCTGTCACCGACCGCCGTCGCGCCGGCTCACGATAGCGCGCGAAACACCCCGAGGCCAATCAGCCCGACGAGGATGAGGTAGGCCGCGACGATGAAATTCAGCAGCCGGGGGATCAGCAGGATCAGCACCCCGGCGCCGAGGGCGACGAGGGGCTGCAGGTGGGCGATGGTGATGGTCATGGCCGAACGGTCCTCGTCTTACACCCGATACTTGCCGTTGCGCTTCACCAGCACCTGGGTGCCGACGGGAACGCGCTCGTAGAGGTCGACGATGTCCTCGTTCAGCATCCGCACGCAGCCGGACGACAGTTGCTCGCCGATGCTCCAGGGCTCGTTGGTGCCGTGGATGCGAAACAGCGTGTCGCGGTTGCCCTGGTAGAGGTAGAGCGCGCGGGCGCCGAGCGGGTTGTCGAGGCCGCCCTTGCGGGTGCGCGGCAGATCGGGATTGAGCGAGACCATGGTGGTGGTCGGGCTCCAATCCGGCCACACGCCCTTGCGGGCGATGCGGGCCTCGCCCTTCCACGAGAAGCCGGCCTTGCCGACGCCGACGCCGTACTGAACGGCGGTGCCGTCCTCCTGCACCAGGGCGATCTGCCGATTGTCGATGTCGACGACGATGGTGCCGGGCTTCTCCGGCCCGGTGTAGCGCACGATCTGGCGCCGGTACTTCGGATCGAGGCGCGACTTGTCGACGATGGGCACGTCGAACGGCTTGTCCGGCATGGTGCCGGTGTACCAGGCGGCATCGTCGTCGGCCGCGACGTTGACGGGGCCGCGCGCGTTGCAGGCCGCCAGGGGCGCGATGAGGAGCAGGCCGAAGATGAGGCGGCGGGTGGACATGGCTGGCTCCGCGGGGTGTGGGTTGAGGGGGGCGGGTTGCAGGATTCTTCCCCCTGACTAGCCGTCCCGGACCGCCGAGGGTGTATCTTTCCCGCCGCAGGTGTGGGGAAGCGTCGCCCCCGCATCGCCATATTCAGGCGAGGCTGCGAGGCAACCGCGGCTCGATCAGGCGATCCGCGGTGTTGCGTCGGCGTCGCGCTTGATCGCATCATGAACGCTACACGAGGATCCGCCCATGGCCGACACCCAGACCCTGCCCGTCTCCGACGCAGGCGACGTCCTCGACAACCTCGCCCCGGCGATCCATCTCGATCATTGCGTGATCCACGTCTCCGATTGGGCACGTTCGACGGCCTTCTACCGCGACGTGCTCGGGGCCGAGATCGTGGAGCGCCCCGTCGGGGCCGCCTTTCGCTTCGGTGGCGTGCAGCTCAATGTCCATGGTCCGGGCATCGAGGCGACGCCGCTTGCCGAGAAGCCGGTGATGCCCGGCAACAGCGACCTGTGCTTTCGCTGGTCCGGCCCCATCGAGGGGGCCATGGCGCATCTCGCGACGCACGGCGTGCCGGTCGAGCGCGGGCCCGTGGAACGCGACGGTGCGGCCGGTCGGGGCCTCAGCGTCTATTTCCGGGATCCGGACGGATCGCTGATGGAGTTCATCACCTACCCGGAGTGAACGTCAGCTCCGGCTCTGCGCCAATTGCTGGTTGGTCTGCTCGAGGCGCAGGGCGAGTTCACGCATGACCGCGATGCCGATCTGCGGGAACTGAGCGAGAAGCTCGAGGAAGACCGTGCGGTCGATGCGCAGGGCCGTCAGGGGTGTCAGAGCCGCGACCGTGGCCGAGCGGGGCTGGTCGGCCAGGATTCCCATTTCGCCGAGGAGGGCGTTGGCGCCGAGGAGCGCCAGCCGAAACGGTCCCTGCGGCCCTTCGATGGAAACCTCGGCTTCGCCTTCGAGAATCAGATAAGCCGCATCGGCGGTATCGCCGCGCGCGAACAGCTCTTGGGTGGGCTCGAAATGAACCCGCTCGCTGGTGAAGGCGAGGAGCTTCAGGCGCGACGGTTCGACGCCTCGAAACAGCGGCACCTGCCGTAACGACGAGACCTCGGTGTCGAGGGTCATTGGCGCACCCCAGCGTCGCGCGGCGGCATCGAACGGTTTTCCATGCCGCATCCATGCGGGTCGCACACGGATTGTCCAGTCCCGGCAAAGCCACGGGGCGGGAGAGCCGCCGCGCCGAGGCCGTCGAAGTGCCCTGTACGCGAGCGTTTCCTATACCCATGCTTATAGCCACGCTTGCCCCGCTCTACGCTGATCAGCCCGGGTTTCCCTAAGGAACCATCGATATTGGTGAAGGTTGTCTTGGCAGTGAGAGCAAATCTGAGGAGGCGCTGATGGCATCGAACTCCACCTCGAAGCGGGGCTTTGCCTCGATGGATCTGGAGCGGCAGCGGGAGATCGCGAGCAAGGGCGGGCGCAGTGTGCCGGCCGAGAAGCGCTCGTTCTCCCAGGATCGCGAACTGGCGTCGTCCGCCGGCCGCAAGGGTGGTCAGGCCACCGGCACCGGTCGCCCAGGCGAGGACTGATACCGGTCATTGGAACCCCTCCGGGGGTTCCAAGCTCAATCGAAACGAAAAGGCCTCGTCCGAAATGGACGAGGCCTTTTTCATGCCCCTTCAGCGTCTTCTCATCCAAGAACCAGTTCTTGGCGCTGTCGGCCTATGCGCGACCATGACGAAGGTTGTGCTGGAGCGACTTCCCGGTCGACGAAAATCAGGAAATGCAACGACCCGGGAGCATGCGGCGCGCCTCTGGTCCGGCCAGTGAGCTGATGGCGCCTTCGCAGCCTTCGCGCATCGAGCGGCGAACCTTCGGCTGATCCTTCTCACTCGCGGTCCGGCCGCTCTGTCCGAGTACACCGGGCTTCGGGGGGGATGACGGGCGGCTCACGGACGCGAAGCGCACCGGCCTGATCGCCGTCGATGCCACGCGCTGCCCGGGAAGATCCGGTCCCGACAAGGTGAACTGAAGGACAGTCAACGGTGCTGCCTGGGATGCCCTCTGGTCGGCAGCCTGCTGGACGGTCGGCTGGATCAGCAATGTCAGGAGCGCAGCCGGTGCACTGACACTGAGGAGGAGGCCTGACCGAAACATCGTCGTAATCTCCGATGAGGAGCTTGACAGGATATCGAGCAAACGCGTCTCACAGTCTCGGGTTCCTCGACTGTTTCGAATTGAGCAATCTCCAGTACAGCTCGAAGTACGGATCGTTACGATTTGACGGAAATCCTGCTTCCGCCGAACTGCAAGTGTTGCGAAAAAACCGCTGTGCGCAAAAAATTCGAGTTGCCCATGCCGGGAGACGGAACGACAGCGAGGTCGGATCGTTGTCTGGTCACCCCGGCCGCCTGGTCCTCCCCCCGCATCCCCTTGTGCATAGGCCGGAACCTTTTCGACGGGCTGGAGAGCGATCTCCGGCCCGTTTTTTCGTCCTTCAGCCGCCACGGGCCCGGTCCGAACAGGTCAGCAAAAAGGCCCCGGCATGTGACGGGGCCTTTCGTCGTTTGTTGCCGAGGATCGTGGGGTCGAGGGGCGTTCAGGCCGACTTGACCTCGCGGCGGCGTGCGCTCTGCTGGAAGAACAGCGCCTGGCTGATCACCGCGGAGACGTTCGCGGGCTGGAACGGCTTGGCGATGAGGAAGGCCGGCTCCGGACGCTCGCCGGTGAGGAAGCGCTCGGGGTAGGCGGTGATGAAGATCACCGGCACCTCGAAGGTCTTCAAGAGGTCGTTGACCGCATCGAGGCCCGAGCTTCCATCGGCGAGCTGAATGTCCGCCAGGATGAGTCCGGGGCGGGTCCCCTCGGACGCGATCTTGATCGCCTCCGTGCGGGTGCGGGCCACGCCGATGACGTTGTGGCCGAGCCCTTCCACCAGGGCTTCGAGGTCCATGGCGATGAGCGGCTCGTCCTCGATGATGAGGATCTCGGTCGCCATGTCGGCCGCGAGCTCACGGCCGGCCTCGTCGACGAGGTCGCGAACCTGGCTGACGTCGACGTCGAGGATGATTGCAGCGTCTTCCTCCGAGAACCCTTCGAGGCACGAGAGAAGGAAGGCCTGGCGCGGCAGGGGCGTGATCTGGCCGAGCCGGACTTCGGCCGGCAGGTCGTGCTGCACCTGCTCGCTCTGGCCGTTCACCGACAGGGAATTCCAGATACGCGTGAACACGCGAAAGAGATCGGCCTTGACGTTGGCACTGCGGCCGAGCGTCTCGGGCTCGTTCACGAGGGTCTCGAGGGTGGCGGCGACGTAAGCGTCTCCGGCGACCTGACTACCCGTGAGCGCCCGAGCGTAGCGGCGCAGATACGGCAGGTGCTGCACCACGAGTTGGGCTGTCGACATACTATCCCCTTGGCTTTGCCGTTCTTGGCCGCGTGCCTTGGCCGCTTCCGCCACAACGCGGATTGGAGAGCTCCGTTCCGCCTGACGGGAACCGACTGATCGCATCGGCGTTGCAGCTGCAGCCATGACCTATGTCAAGCCGCAAAACAATCGCGGCGATGCCGGTGTCCGGCATCAAGGGGAATCGACGCATGAACACACACGACAAGGACGATCCCGCCCCTGGGGATCGTACCGTGCGTGCCGACGAGGACACCCGTGGCCGTGGCCTCAGCGACCACACCCAGAAGCGCATCGGTCTGCACCTTCGGGCCATGTACGATACGGTCGTGCAGCAACCGGTACCCGACCGCTTCCGCGATCTCATTGCCAAGCTCGAAGCGTCCCCGCCGGACGAAGCGACGTCCTAAGGCGCCGATCCGGCGCCCGTACCATCCGAATCGACGAGGGCCGCACGGCAATGCGCCGGCGGCCCTCATCGATCGCTTCGGGTGGGCCGATGCCCACCCGGCCGGTGCGTGCGAACCGGCGCCCGTCAGAGGGTTGGGGAACGTCCGCGCATCAGGCCGATGACGGCGGAGATGGCGAACAGAACGATGGCGACGAAGAACACGAGCTTTGCGGCTTCCATGGCGGTGCCGGCAATACCGCCGAAACCGAGCAGAGCTGCCACGAGGGCGACGACGAGGAATGTTACGGCCCAACCGAGCATCTGACTCTATCCTTCGAAAGATTTGGCGCAGCGTCAGGCTGCGACCTCATTGCAGCGATAACGCCAAGTTTTCGCCCCGGTTCCGGCGTCGTCCGGTCGGATTCACAGCGACTGCGAAGGATTTTCGCGCACGGCTCGTTTCAAACCTCAACGGCCGTGTGCCGCCTTGCCGGACCGGTGCTCGGCGTGCCAGATTTGCCGTCAAGCTCACGGCCCAGGGGGCAGCTGAGGGCGCAGCGGCGTGATGGTGCGACGGATCGACCTCCGGTCCTGCGCAGGCACGACATCGCTCCTTACCTGTCTCTTAACCGTCATCGGAACCGGCCCGTCGCCGGTCGCGTTCGGTACCCGTCGCTGATCAAGGAGCCCGTCATGAGTACATCGTTCGTCGGATCGATCGTGCGGCGCCTCGTGAAGGCAGCGGGTTCGGTTGGCGAAGCCGTGTCCCGTGGACTCGGCGCCCTGGTGGAAGGGTCGGCCCCCGCGCCGCAGCTCGTACCCGTGCGCGTTCGCCCCACGCGTCGGCGGTCGTAATCGCCTCGATCCGGGACGCGTCCGGTCAGTAGACCAAGGTCGAACGCATTCCGAAGACGAAACCACCCTTGATCCGTGTGTTCGGGCGCTCGGGGTCCGCGAGGCCGCCCCCAGGATTGAAGATGTACTGAAGATCCGGCTGCACGGTCCAGCCGGGTCTGATCTGGGCCTGATACGACAGTTCGAAGGTCGCTTCCGCCGTGCGGATCGGCTCCCCACTCGCCTGCAGGTCGACACGGTCGCGGTCGAAGCCGCGCGCGGCCTCACTGATCCGGGCGTAGATCACGCTGGCGCCGAACAGATCGTCCGGCCGCCCTGGGATCAAGCCGGCGACGACGACACCGCCATCCGCCCACAGGTCGATCGGGTTGCGGTCCGAGGGGCTCGCCGAGACGCGGGCGTAGACCGACACACCGCTCGATGGACCGCCCCCGCCCGGGCGGTAGAGTTGCTGATCTGCGACTGCGTAGATCCCACTGGTCCCGCGCAGGCGCCGCGCCGTCCCGAGGCTGGATCGATCCGCGAGGCGTAGGCCGTCCGCGCCGAAGCGCAGATCGTCGAACCGGCCGAAATGCCTGTATCCCCCGAGTTTCAGGGTTCCCGCGAGCGCAGGTGTCTCCGTCTCCTGGTTCCGCCGCATCTGGATCTCGGCCATCACCAGGGGCGGGTCGCCGACGCGAAAGTTCGTTCCGTACCGGTTGACCACGCGCTGGTCGCCGGGATCGCCGTTGAACACCGCCACCAGAGCCGAGAGGTCCGCGCCGGCTTCGTAGCGCAGGCGGATGCCGGGGGTGGCCAGGGGATAGGCCGGTCCGCCGCTCGGAAGGTTGGAGCCGGTGATCGTCGGCCAGTCGTTGCTGAGAAACGGCTTGCCCGTCTCGGAGGCGAAGAACTCCCCGTCGGCGGCGAGCTGCCCGATCCGCAGGCCGAGCCCCGAGTCCCACCGCCGTTCGAGCCAGAGTTCCGACAGGCGGGTGGTGGGATACGCTTCGATGTTGCTGACCGTGATGAGCCGTTGAAAACTTCGGTCGCGCAGGCCGCCGGTGTCGTGAATCCGGAAGGCGTTGGCAAAAGCGCTCACGCCGTCGAGGCCCGCGAGGCGCTCGAGGTCGAGCCTGAGGATGGCCTCGACCTTGCCCGCGTAGATCGGGCCGGTGCGCACGCCGCCATGGGGATTCCCCAGCACTTCGTCGGTCGACAGCAGGGTCAGATTCACTCCGCGTGCGGCCCAGGCGGCGCGAAGGCCGCCGGGATCGCCCCACGGGCCGAGCGACGACCGGATCGAGACCGGGAAATCACCCTGCGGCTCGGCGGCGGCCGATTGCGGCGGCCGTTCGGGGATCTCCCCGGGAGCCTGCGCCAGGGCGAGCGGCGGGGTTGCTGAGATCATCAGGGAGACGAATGCCGCCCGCCAGGCGCGGGGTGGACCGGACATGGTGAAGCCTCTGCTGGAAGAGTAAGCCACGGCTATGTTTTCAAGGTGTGTTTGTCCGGCGGCGCCCGGGTGTGCCCCGGGTCCGTTTCCGTCGTGCGGTGGTCCGGAAGAGGCAGCCCGCGACCCTCTCGGGCTGCGGGCCGCCGGATCAGGCGCCCAAGACGGTGTCGATCAGGAGCTTGACGTTGAGGACGACGATCAGCCCGGCGATGGCCCAGGACAGGACCTTCAGCCACCCGGGAATCACCAGGGCGCCCATCTTGCTCCGATCGGAGACGAACCGGACCAGGGGGATCACGGCAAACGGCAACTGCATCGACAGCACCACTTGGCTCAGGACGAGGAGGCGGGCGGTGCCCTGTTCGCCGTAGAGCGCCGTGACGACGATCACCGGCACGATGGCAATGCTCCGGGTGATGAGCCGGCGCGCCCAGTCGGGGATGCGCAACCGCAGGAAGCCTTCCATGACGATCTGGCCGGCAAGCGTCGCGGTCACGGTGGAATTCAGCCCCGAGGCGAGGAGTGCCACGGCGAACAGGGTCGAGGCGATGCCGGCTCCGAGGAGCGGCGACAGGAGCTCGTAGGCCTGTTCGATCTCCTGCACGTCGGTCCGCCCGTTGGCGTGGAAGACCGAGGCCGCCAGGATGAGGATCGCCGCATTGACGAACAGCGCCAGCATCAGCGCGATGGTGGAATCCGTGAAGGCGAAGCGGTAGGCCGCGCGCTTGCCCTCGTCGGTGCGCGGGTAGGCGCGGGTCTGTACGATGGAGGAGTGCAGGTAGAGGTTATGCGGCATCACCGTGGCGCCGATGATGCCGATGGCGATGTAGAGGGCCGCCGGGTTCGTCACGATCTCGGGCGTCGGCAGGAAACCGCCGAGCACCGCCTGCAGGGGTGGGCTCGCCAGGGCGATCTGCACACCGAAGCAGACGAAGATCACGCCGAGCAGCGCGATCACGAACGCTTCGAGGGCGCGAAAGCCGCGCCGCATCAGCAGCAGGATCAGGAACACGTCCAGCGCCGTGATCGTCGCCCCCAGCACGAGGGGAATGCCGAACAGGAGCTTGAGGGCTATGGCGGTGCCGATCACCTCGGCGAGGTCGCAGGCGATGATCGCCGCCTCGCAGGCGAGCCACAGGACGAGGCCGACGGGACGCGAATAGTGGTCGCGGCAGGCCTGGGCGAGGTCGCGGCCCGTGGCGATGCCGAGCCGCGCGGCCAGCGCCTGCAGCACGATGGCCATGAGGTTCGAGAGCAGGATGACGGAGAGCAGGGTGTAGCCGAACTGGGCCCCCCCGGCGATGTCGGTGGCCCAGTTGCCCGGGTCCATGTAGCCGACCGAGATCATGTACCCCGGCCCGATGAAGGCCAGGAGCCGGCGCAGCCACGTCCCGGTGGCGAGCACCGGAACGCTGCCGTTCATGGCGCCGAGGCTCGGCTGCTCCTGCGTGTCGCGGTGGAAGCGCCACGTGCCGTCCTGATAACCCATCGTTCCGTACGGTCCCTCGGTGACGGCGCGGCTCCGCGCCCAGCTTGCCTTCTCGCGATATAGCATTGGCTATAATGAAAATAAAAGGCTTCATTCCCGTGGCGTTGTCGCGCGCCCGGGGATCGCGTAGGGGCGGGCATGTCCATGGACCTCCCCGGAGACCGCATGAGCGAAACGCGCGACGATCCGGACTTCGACTCGGGCGCTCCCACGAGTGGCGAGGCGCAGCGGCTGTCGGCCCTGATCCGGCGCCGCGTCTGCTCCAACGCGAGCCCGTTCACGGCGAGCGGCACCTGCACCTACATCGTCGGCAGCGGTGCCGTCGCGGTCATCGACCCCGGCCCGGAGGATGCGGCTCACATCGACGCGCTCCTGGCCTCGATCGCCGGCGAGCGGGTCGAGGCCATCGTGGTCACCCACACCCATCGCGACCATTCGCCGGCAGCGCGCCTGCTCCAGGCCCGCACGGGGGCGCCCATCGTCGGCTGCGGACCGCACCGGGCGGCGCGCGATCTGGCCGAGGGCGAGTTCCCGCACCTCGACGCGAGTGCGGACCGCGACCATGTCCCGGATCGCCTCATGCGCGAGGGCGATACCCTGACGGGGGATGGCTGGACCCTGGAGGCGGTGGAGACCCCGGGCCACACCATGAACCACCTCGCCTTCGCGCTGCCGCAAGAATCCGCCCTGTTCTCGGGCGATCACGTCATGGCTTGGTCGACGAGCATCGTGGCGCCGCCGGACGGCTCCATGCGGGCCTACATGGCCTCCCTCGACAAGCTCCGCGAGCGGACCGAGACCGTGTACTGGCCGGGGCATGGCGGTCCGGTTCGGGACCCGCGCCGGTTCGTCCGCGGGCTCAGCGCCCATCGCCGGCAGCGCGAGACGACGATCCGTGCGCGGATCGAGGCCGGCGACCGCGATATCCGCGCCATCGTCGGGGCGATCTACCAGGGGCTGAATCCAGCCCTCCGGGGCGCCGCCGCCCTATCGGTCTTCGCCCATCTGGAGGATCTGGTGGAGCGCGGCCTCGTCGTCACCGAGGGGCCACCGCGCCTGGAGGGGCGCTACGCCCCCGCCTGACGCCTATTTGACGGCGATGGCGAGGTTGGCGACCTCGTCGAGATAGGCGCGGATGCGGTCGGCGTTGCCGCCGAAATCGTGGCTCCCGAGGCGGGACGCGGAGCGCACGTCGATCCGGGCACCATCGGCCCGGGGATGGACCCGGACGGTGACGTCGTCGGCGAGGTTGAGCAGGAGGCCACGCGACACTGCCTCGATCCGGCCGTTGCCGATCCGGCCGCCGGGGCGGATCGCCTCGACGATCTGCCAGCGCCGATTCACCGCCGCCTTGCGGGCGAGCTCGAACGCGACGTCGGCATCGAGGTCGAGGGTCAAGGGCGCGACCTGCGGATAGGCCGCGCGCTGGCTGGCCCGCGCCGCCGGTCCGGGGTCCGGCGGATAGCGCCCGTCCCGAGCCGCGAAGGCGGTGCGCGAGCGCGAGAACGCCGGTGGGTTGTCGATATCGGTGGAGATATCCGTGAGTGCGGGCAGGCGCAGGGCCCGCAGGCCCACGAAGGCCGGATAGGCGAGGATCAGGCAGGCCACGAACAGCCCGGCCAGCGCCGCGCCGAGGCCGCGCGCGCCCTCGCGCCAGACCCGTACGAAGGCGAACGCCGCGAGCCCCACGGCGGTGACGGCGAGGACCAGGCCGGCGCCGAGGGTCGCCAGGGCCGGACCGGCCTCCGCACGCGGATCGCGCACGAGCACGAGGGCGAACAGGCTGACGAACAGGGCGAGGCCGGCGACCGTGCGGGCGAGCGGGCCGGCGCGGGTGACGGGCTCCTCGAAGGGCAGACGACGCATGGGTTTGACGACGATCCCTGTCGGGCACGCTGCCCCTCGCGCGGCCGCGGGAGACTCCGAGGCGGCCCGCCGAGCTTTACCGGGCGTCGGCACCGCGCGCCACCCGCCCGTGCTTCCGCTGCCCACCGGTTCTGCTATAGCGAGGCGACCATGAGCGCGACCGCCCCAGACCGATCCGCGGCGTTGCCGGAGGCCGAGACCCCGGATCCGCTTCGGGTCTGGTTCCGGTTCATCCGCCTCAACCGCCGCGTCACCGCCGCCATGGGCGCGGAACTGCGTGGGCTGGGCCTCTCGATCCCGCAATTCGATGCGCTGTCCACCCTGACCGAGCGCGAGGGCGCCACCCAGCAGGATCTCGCGGCGCGGCTCTATGTCACGAAGGGGAATGTCTCCGGCCTGGTCGATCGCCTGGTGGAGGCCGGATGGGTCGAGCGCCGCGCGATCCCCGGGGACCGGCGCTCGCACGCCCTCCACCTCACGCGTGCCGGCGCGGATCTCGCCGCCCGTGGCATCGCGGCTCAGAAGGCCTACGTCGCCCGGACCCTCGGCCGTCTCGCTCCGGAGGACATCGCCGGGTTCGAGCGGCTGGTGCTGCGCTGGCGCGATGTCGCCCGCGAGGATGCGGCCGCTCCCCGGGGCTAGCCTTGAGTCTTCGCGCCTTCGATCTCGGCCAGCAGGGCGGGCAGGTCGTCGATGGAGCCGATGACGTGATCGGCCAGGGCCGCCATGGTCTCGCGGGCGCCCTCCCCCGCCGGTCCGCTGAGCACCGCGATGGCGACAGCCCCCGCGGCCCGTGCCGCCTGGGTGTCGGCGGGCGTATCGCCCACCAGCGCGACGCGGGACGGGTCGACCCCGAGATGAGCGGCGAAGGCCAGGACCATGCCGGGCTCGGGCTTGGCCCCGTGCCCGGAATCGTAACCGGCGAGGAATCCGAGATGCGGCATCAGACCCAGCACCGCGGACTGGGCCCGGGCGGACGCTTCCGCGTCGTTGGTGGCGATGCCGAGCGCGTAGCCTCCCGCGGCCAGATGCGCGAGAAGGTCCGCCGGTGCGCCGATGGGATGGAGCGAGCGCAGGGCGGCCTCGCGGAACAGCCGGTCCATCTCGGCGTACAGCTCCGGTCCGGCGGGACGGCCGAGCACCCGCGCCCAGAGCGGCCCGTAGATCGAGGATGCACCGGCGAGGAGCGGCGACGTCGGCAGGAAGCGCCGCTCGGCCTCGACGTAGTGGCTCACGCGCATCAGATCTTCGAAGCGGCCGCGGTCCCCGCCCGTGAGGGTCGCCATCACCGCGTGGGCGGCGGGGCCCCAGGTGCGGTCGAAATCGACGAGCGTCCCGTCCTTGTCGAACAGGATGCCGCACAATCCCCCGCGCTCACGCCGCATGGGAAACTTTCTCGACCTCGATGACGATGCCGGTGGGCGTCACGCGCTCGCGGGCCACCATACGGTCGCCGGGCTCGAATACGCCGAGGTTCACGTCGCGGTCGGGCAGCACCACGGTGGTGACCTTGTTGAGATGGACCAGCACGTGGCGCTTCTGCGGCAGGGACGACGCGGCCCAGCGCTTGAGCTGGGTATAGTACGGCTCGCGCCGCCAGGCGTTGGGCTGGCCGGGATCGACCTGCACGTTCATGTGGCGCGACACGGGATCGAGGCTGAGCACCATCTTGGCGCGGTCCGGCTTCCATTCGGGGCCGAGCCAGGCCTCCGTCATCCAGAGGCAGTGGAAGGCCCGGCAATGGTCCGGCCGGCTGGCGTGGATGGCGCACCCGCGGCCTTGGGCAGTGTGCCGGCACCATTGCCCGGCGGTGCTCTCGACGGCCGGCACATCGTAGACCTTGCAGCACAGGGTGCAGGGGCCGCAGGCCCGCCCGGGGGCGGGTGTGGCGATGACGCTCGCGGGGTCGAGGGTGGTGGGCGAGAGCATGACAGCGTGCGTCCGGTGCGACGGTGAGCGGGTTTATGCCCGGGCATCGGGCCGTTAGTGTGGCCGCTCCGATCAGGGCCCCGTGCGGCCCGCTTCATGGAACGGACACCCGATGCTCTCGAACCTGGCGGCCCGCGACGTCGAGACCCTCATCCACCCCTACACCAACCTCGCGACCTTCCGCGAGACCGGGGGGTTGGTCCTGGAGCGCGGCCATGGCGTCTGGGTCTACGACAGCGACGGTCGTCCGTATCTCGAAGGCATGGCCGGCCTGTGGTGCACGGCACTCGGCTATTCCAACGAGGAGCTGGTGGAGGCGGCGAAAGAGCAGATGTCGCGTCTGCCGTTCACGCACCTGTTCTCGGGCCGCAGCCACGACCCGGCCATCGAGCTCGCCGAGACCCTGAAGGAGCTCATGCCGGTCCCGACCTCGAAGATCTTCTTCACTTCGTCGGGCTCCGAGGCCAACGACACCCAGGTCAAGCTGACCTGGTACCTGAACAACGCGCTCGGCCGGCCGAAGAAGAAGAAGATCATCTCCCACGTGAAGGGCTACCACGGCGTCACGGTGGCCACCGCCTCGATGACCGGGCTGCCCGCCAACCATGCCGATTGGGACCTGCCCCTGCCGGGCTTCCTCCACACGGGCTGCCCGCACCATTACCGCTACGGCGAAGCGGGCGAGACCGAGGAGGCGTTCGCCACGCGTCTCGCCGCCGAACTCGAGGCCCTCATCCAGCGTGAAGGCCCCGACACGGTGGCGGCGTTCGTGGCCGAGCCGGTGCTGGGGGCCGGTGGCGCCATCGTGCCGCCGGCGGGCTACTACGCCAAGATCCAGGCGGTGCTCGACCGCCACGACGTGCGCTTCATCGCCGACGAGGTGATCTGCGGCTTCGGGCGGCTCGGCACCTGGTTCGGGTCCGAGGCCATGGGCATGCGGCCCGACAGCCTGTCCTTCGCCAAGGCGGTGACCTCCGGCTACATGCCGCTCGGCGGCATCTCCATCGACGAGCCGCTCTATCGGCACATGGTCTCGCAGAGCGCCAAGCTCGGCACCTTCGGTCACGGCACCACCTATTCCGGGCACCCCGTCGCCTGTGCGGTGGCCCTCAAGACCATTGCGATCTACCGCCGCGACGGGATCATCGAGGGCGTCGCCCGCAAGGCGCCGCATTTCCAGGCCCGCCTGTCGGCACTCGCCGATCACCCCATCGTCGGCGAGGCGCGCGGGCTCGGCCTCATCGGCGGTCTCGAAATCGTCGCCGATAAGAAGACGAAGCGGCAGTACGACCCCAAGCTGGGCGTTGCCGCCCGGTGCGTCGCGTTCGCTCAGGCCGAGGGTTTGATCGTCCGGTTTCTCGCCGGCGACCGCGTCGCCGTGTGCCCGCCCCTCGTCATCGCGCCCGACGAGATCGACACCCTGTTCGATCGCCTGACCCGTGCCCTCGATCGGACCCAGGCGTGGATCGCCGCGGAAGGGCTCGAAGCCATGTCCCACGCCCGTGGCTGACGGGCCACACGCCAGCTGTATTCAAGCAACGACCGCATTGCGGTGCGGGTTATTGCAATGCCGCAACGTCGATCACGGATCTGTTGCCTCGGCTGTCTGTGACGAGAAACAAGGCTGCCGTGATTTCGGGCATCCGCGTAGTCTTAATCCGCCATTCATATTGCGACCACCTTTATGGTTGCTGTGAAGCTCGACACGCGTCCGGGTCGAACCGCAAGGTGCCCGCGAGCGTGGGGCGACCGGGCGGGTCAGGACACCCCGGCGGCCGCCGTATGAGCGCAAAGCAGGACACCCGTTTCATGTACGCCCCCGATCAGACCCAGAGCGCCGCCCCCGAACTCGACCGTCGTACCCCCGCCTCCGGCCGGGTCGCGGAGAGCTTCCGGCCCGTGGCCCTTCCGGCGCTTGCCGCCGCGGTCCTCGTGTCGGCTCTGGCGGGCAAGGCGGTGGCGACCCGGGCAAAGGCTGCCCGGATGGCGGCGCGCTTCGAGCACGAGGACGCTCCGCAGGTCTGATGCTCGGGTGGTCCTTCGGTGGTGCGGGGACCGTCTGAATCGCCCTGCGCCGTCGTCAATTCGTCACCATTGGCGCCGAGGGAGACGGGATCGGCCCGTCACCCGAGGACCCTTTCGATGTTGATCCTGCCGAGTCGCAGGCAAGTGCTGGGCGGCCTCGGCGCGGCGGGCGTTCTCGGCCTATCCACCGGGGCCTATGCCTTCGTCATCGAGCCGCGCTTCCGCCTCGTCGTGACCCGGTACAGCCCGGTGCTTCCACGCTGGACGCCGGGCTTGCGCCTGCGGGTCGCGGTCCTAGCGGATTTTCACGTCGGCGAGCCGTTCATGCCCCTCGACCGCATCGCCGAGATCGTCGATGCGACCAACGCGCTGAAGCCGGACCTGATCCTGATGCTGGGCGACTATCCGGCGAGTCCGACCGTCACCTTCCGCAAGGTGCCGCTGATGGAGTTCGCCCGGGTGGTCGAGGGCCTGCGCGCACCCCTCGGCGTCCACGCCATCCTGGGCAATCACGACTGGTGGGATGACGCCGACACGCAGGCGGGCAGAAGCGACGTCACCGAGGCGCAGCGCGTGCTGGAGGCGCGCGGCATCCCGGTGATGGAGAACACCGTGCTTCGCTTGGAGAAGGACGGGCACCCGTTCTGGATCGCGGGCCTCGGCGACCAGGAGCCGTTCGTGAAGGTCGGCAATTACGAGGGCCGCGACGACCTGCCCGGCACCCTCGCGCAGATCACCGATCCGGCCCCGGTGCTCCTCATGGTGCACGAGCCCGACGTATTTCTCGATGTGCCCGACCGCGTCTCCCTCACCCTCGCGGGCCACACCCATGGGGGTCAGATCCGCCTGTTCGGCTACTCACCCGTGATTCCATCGCGAAAAGGCAACGACTTCGCCTACGGGCACGTGGTGCTGAAGAACCGGCACATGATCGTCTCGGGCGGCTTCGGCGTCAGCCGGGTCCCGGTGCGCTTCGGCGTTCCGCCCGAGATCGTCCTGCTCGAACTCGGTGGTGCGGCAGGACCCGGCATCGTCACGCCCGGTCACGCCGTGCAGGAAGACGCGCTCCGGCACGGCTGACGGTTCGCCGGACTGTTATTTCTTGGCGTTCTTCACCGCCGCGCTGACCATATCCTTGGTCGAGGCCGCCGCCGCGATGGTCTTGACCACGGGCTTTTTCGGCTTCTTCGCTTCGCGACTGCCGCGTTTGTTTTCGGTCGCCATGATGGTCTCCTCGATCGTCCGGGGGACGATCATGGCACGACTTTCTAAAACCACAGCACAGAAACTGAGAAATCCCCTGCACTACCTTGAATACGGGTATCTTCAACAGACGCTCACATCGTGGATAAGTCGTTTCCCGATCACGGGGATTTGACCATCTCCTCGGTCTGTGTTGCGCTCGTGTTCGACCCGATTCATCGTTCGCGGAGCATGTAGTTTGCCGATCCTCCTCCTTGCCTTGGCCATCGTGGCGGGCGTCGTGTTCTGGGTCTTGCGGGTGCACGGCACCGTCTCGCAACTCCGCGAGGTCGACCGGGACACGAAGGGGCTGCAGCGCCGCGCGCGAAGCGCCTTCACCGATTTCTTCGGATCACCCCTCCAGCGCGTCAACGATGTCAGGCTGGCCGCCGTGATCCTGCTGATCCAGATCGTGCGCACCGGCAGTCCGATCACCGCCGCGGAGAAGACGCGCATCCTCGAAGTCATGGAGACGCCCCTGGAGATCGAGCGGATCTCCCAGATGTTCGAGCGGGCCTGGACCTACACGCAGCCACGCCACCCGTTCTCGCAAATCGCCGATCCCCTGGTGCCGCTGTTGAAGGCCCACCTGACGGAGGCCGAGCGGCTGCAGTTCGTTGAACTCGTGAGATCGGTCGCCTCCGCGCATTCGGCGCCGAGCGAGTTGCAGCGGGAGGCATTGATCCGTCTGAAACGGCGCCTCGTGGCGGATCGGCCAATCCTCGCGACCAGCCGAACCGACGGCCACGGCTGATGGATATCGAGAACGAAACCGCCGGCCCGGAGGTGTCGGGCCGGCGATTTCGGTCTGCCTCATGCGCAGCATGGGCCCGTGTCCGGCCTGCGCGCCCGGCGAGCGGGACTCCGGCTCCCTGCCCTCAGAGCGGGATGTTGTCGTGCTTCTTCCAGGGCTGCTCCATCTCCTTGGTGCGCAGCATGCCCAACGCCCGGGCGATGCGCTTGCGGGTGGAGTGGGGCATGATCACCTCGTCGATGTAGCCGCGCTCGGCCGCCACGAAGGGCGACAGGAAGCGGTCCTCGTACTCGCTCGTCCGCTCCGCGATCTTCTCCGGGTCGCCGATTTCGCTCCGGAAGATGATCTCCACAGCACCCTTGGCGCCCATCACGGCGATCTGGGCCGTCGGCCAGGCGTAGTTGAGGTCGGCGCCGACGTGCTTGGAGGCCATCACGTCGTAGGCGCCGCCGAACGCCTTGCGGGTGATGATGGTGACCAGCGGCACGGTCGCTTGGGAGTAGGCGAACAGCAGCTTGGCGCCGTGCTTGATCAGGCCGCCGTATTCCTGGGCGGTGCCGGGCAGGAAGCCCGGTACGTCGACGAAGGTGACGATCGGGATCGAGAACGCGTCGCAGAAGCGCACGAAGCGGGCGGCTTTTCGCGATGCATCGGAATCGAGCACGCCGGCCAGCACCATGGGCTGGTTGGCGACGAAGCCGACGGTGCGGCCTTCGATGCGGCCGAAGCCCGTCATGATGTTGCGGGCGTAGGTCGCCTGGATCTCGAAGAAGTCGCCCTCGTCGGCCACGCGGCGGATGAGCTCGCCCATGTCGTAGGGCTTGTTCGGGTTGTCGGGGATGAGCGTGTCGAGGCTCATGTCGAGGCGCAGCGGATCGTCGAAGCTCTCGAGCTCTGGCACGCCGTCGATGTTGTTGGCGGGCAGGAAGTCGACGAGGCGGCGGATCTGCAGCAACGCCTCGACGTCGTTCTCGAACGAGCCGTCGGCGATGGAGGACTTGGTGGTGTGGACCTTGGCCCCACCCAGTTCCTCGGCGGTCACGACCTCGTTGGTGACGGTCTTGACCACGTCGGGGCCGGTCACGAACATGTAGCTCGTGTCGCGCACCATGAAGATGAAGTCGGTCATGGCCGGCGAGTAGACGTCGCCGCCGGCGCACGGGCCCATGATGACGGAGATCTGCGGGATGACGCCGGAGGCGGCGACGTTGCGGCGGAAGACCTCGCCGTAGCCGCCGAGCGCCGCGACGCCCTCCTGGATGCGGGCGCCGCCGGCATCGAAGATGCCGATGATCGGGGCGCGCATCTTCAGGGCCATGTCCTGGACCTTGACGATCTTGGCCGCGTGCGACTCCGACAGGGAGCCGCCGAACACCGTGAAGTCCTTCGAGAACAGGAAGACGGTGCGGCCGTTGATGGTGCCCCAGCCGGTGACGACGCCGTCGCCGGGGATCTTCTGCTTCTCCATCCCGAAATCGGTCGAGCGGTGCTGCACGAACATGTCGAATTCCTCGAACGACCCATGGTCGAGGAGGAGTTCGATGCGCTCGCGCGCCGTCAGCTTGCCGCGCTTGTGCTGGGCCACGACGCGGTTCTCACCGCCGCCGAGGCGGGCCTGGGCGCGCCGCTCCTCGAGCCGTTCGAGAATGTCTTTCATGCGGAAAACGCCTTGCCTTGGAGAGATGACGGGACCCGCGCCCACGGGCTCTCTCGCGAGAGCCCAACGGCTACGGTTTGAAGCGCACTTAGCACGCGGCGCTTTCAGCGAAAATGGATTTCAAGTCTTCGGCGAACCACGTTCCGGCTCTCGGCGCGCCAGTGCGGCGAGGTGGGCTGCCGCCTCGAACTCGGCCGTGCGCAGGGCGTGGCGCGCCGCCGCCTCGGCGTCCGTGCCCCAGACGCTCGCCTGATAGGTCTCGTCCACGTGGGCGGCGGCCCAGGCCTCGGCCGGCGTGAGATGCCCGGCGAGCACGGCCAGCGCCAGGACGAGGGAGCCCGTGAGGGTCGTCAGGGTGTGGAGGGCCGCAAGCCGGAACGGCCCGTCCGTCGCCGCGATGGCCCGGCGCAGGGCCGCGACGGTGTCCTCCGGTTGGGCGACGTGCATCACCCCTTCGCCGAGGATGAAGCGGGCGCCGAGATTCTCGCGGGCCCAGTCGAGCACGGGGTCCCAGGCGGCGGATTGCGCGGCTACGAGGCGATCCGGCTCACCGGCCCGGTAGGCGAGGAGGTCGGTGCCCGCATAGGCCGAGAGGTCGTCGATCACCGCGTCGCGCCGGGGGGCGACGCCATCGATGGCGGTGTTGGCGAGCCGCGTCAGCGGCATGGTCGCGGGATCGATCACCCCGACCTGCGCCTCCCATTCCCTCGCCACGGCCTCGGCGAGCCCTCGGTTCGGCAGAACGAGGGGGTTGCGCGCCGGCGTGTGGGCAGGGCGGCCGTCGAGGGTCAGGCGCAGGCCGCCCTCGGCCTCGGCGAGTCCGGCGGCGGCGTAGAAGCGCTTCGGCAGGGCCGGCTTGCCGGGGCCGCGGGCGGAGGCGGTGGGGTCGGCAGCGGGCTTCGGGGGCGGGGCGTCGGCGCCGCCGAGCCAGTCGGATTTGGGATCGTCGCTCATGGGCCGGGGATAGCGCATCGGCGCGGCGCCCGCGAGACCCGCCGCCATCCCGGATCCGGGGATCAGGGGTGGGCGGGGCCGGGAAACAGCTCGCCGAGGGCGGTCGCAGTGTCCACCACCGTCGCGGCACCGGCGCCGAACAGGGCACCGGCCGGATGGTAGCCCCAGCCGACCCCGATGGCGACGGCGCCTGCGCTCACCGCCATCTCCATGTCGTAGGTGGTGTCGCCGATCATCACCGTGGTCTCGGGCGTGGCGCCGGCCTCCGCCATGGCCTGGCGCAGCATGGTCGGGTCGGGCTTCGAGGGCGCGTCGTCGGCAGATTGGGTGGTGGCGAACCAGCCCCGCCAGCCATGGGTCTCGATGAGCCGGTCCACCCCGCGCCGGGCCTTGCCGGTGGCGATGCCGAGCCGGATGTCGCTTCGGGCGTGCAGGCGCTGGAGCAGCGCCTCCATACCGGGGAACAGCGGCTCCTCGTAGTTCGGGTCGAGGCGCAGCAGGTTGAAGGCACGCCGGTAGCTTTCCGACAGGCCGTCCACCGGACCCTCGTCGCCGACGAGGCGCCGGAACGCCTGAGGCAGGGACAGGCCGACGACGGAGAGGGACTCGGCCCGGCTCGGGGCCGCGAGGCCGTGCTCGGCGAAGGCGAGGCCCTGCGCCGCCACGATGAGGTGCTGGCTGTCGATGAGGGTGCCATCGACGTCGAAGACGATGAGCGTCACGGGGGGGCGCCCGTCACGGCTGGCGCGCCGGTGCGGACTGGGGCTGACGCGGACGTTCATAGCCGAGCTTGCACCGGATGAGAAAGCGGCGTCGCGCCCCGCCGCGCAGGCCACGGGCATGGGCCTGCCGGTTGCAGCTCGCGTAGGACGCCCGAGCGCGCCGGCCCGCACCCGCCGCGCGTCCGCCCGGCGCCTGGGCCGCCTGGGTCGGGAGCTGGCCGGGGTTGGCCTGTCGTGGAGCGGGCGTCGGTTGCGGCGCCGTGGCCTGGTTCGGATTGGATTGGCCGGCGCCCGCTTGTCCAGGGTTCGCTTGTCCAGGGTTCGTCTGTCCAGGACCGGTCGTACCGGAGGTTGCCGAGCGCTGCTGGGCGGGGGACGGGGGCGTGGGTGCCGGTCGCACCTGCGGAGCCGTCGGCGCCGTTTGCGCCAGGGTGCCGGACGCGAGTGTCAGCAGGGACAGGGACAGGAGCGCGCTACAGGCGACAGTCGCGGGGTTCATGGACGTGACCTTCGAGACGGCTTGCGAGACGACCCGCAGGCCAGCTTGGCGCGGTTGAGGTCCCGCCGCGGCGCGGCGGAGCCTTCAGGTTGCACGAGAGGATAAGGCATGCGGTCGGATTGCCAAGGTCGCCGCGTGCGGCACCGTCGCCTTGTCCGCCTCCGCGGTGGCCTTCCCGGCCGGATGCCGGTGGCCGTGCCTCAGGCCTCGGGTGCCTCGACGATGGGATCGTAGCGCGACGCGTCGAAGCCGAGGAGGTTCCAGCTTTGGGCCATGTGGGGTGGCAGGGGGGCCGTCACGTCCACGGGCTTGCCCGTGCGCGGATGCGGAATCACGATGCGGCGCGCGAGCAGGTGCAGACGGTTCTGGATGCCGCCGGGCAACTCCCAGTTCTCTATGCTGAAGTATTTCGGATCGCCCACGATGGGATGGCCGATATGCGCCGCGTGCGCGCGCAACTGGTGCGTGCGCCCCGTCACCGGTTTGAGGGACAGCCATGAGAGCTTCTGGGCCGCGTTGTCCACCATGGCGTAGTAGGTCAGCGCGTGCGCCGCCCCGTCGTCGCCGTGCTGGGCCACCCGCATGCGGGCATCCGCGTCGGTGGGCTCCTCCTTGGCGAGGTAGGTCGAGATCCGGCCCTGCGGCACCCGCGGCACCCCGGCGGTGAGGGCCCAGTAGACCTTGCGGGCCGAGCGGGAACGAAAGCTCTTCGCCAGCGTCGCGGCGGCGAGCCGGGTCTTGGCCACGATGAGGCAACCGGCCGTGTCCTTGTCGAGGCGGTGGACCAGACGCGGCTTCTGCCCGTCCGCGCCGGCCAGGGATTCGAGCAGGCCGTCGACGTGCCGCACGGTGCCCGACCCGCCCTGGACCGCGAGGCCGAAGGGCTTGTTGAGGATCATCATCTCGGCATCCTCGTAGAGGATCAGCGAGCGGATGAAGTCCGCATCCGTGGCGTCGCGCTGAGGGCTGCGCGGCCGCTCGCCCACGGCATCGAGCTTGAGGGGCGGCACCCGCACGCTCATGCCGGGCAGGAGCCGGTCGTTGGGCTTGGCGCGACGGCCGTCGACGCGGAGCTCGCCCTTGCGGACGATGCTCTGGACGCGGGTGAAGGGCAGCTGCGGAAACCGCGTGGTGAGGAAGCGGTCGATCCGCATCTCGGCCTCGTCCTCCTCGACCACGAGGGTCTGGACCCCCGACGCCAGGGTGGCGGAGGCGGCGGCGCGCTGCTCGCGCCGGGTCGGGCCTTCGACGGGGGCGGCCGTCTCGGCGCGCGGCGCACGGGCGCGGCGCGGCGCGTCCTCAGGGGTCGCCTCGGGCTTCTGCGGCCGGGGGCTGCGGATGCGGCTCGGCAGCTCCTGCTGATCGCGCTGCTCGGCTTGCAGATCCGGGGCGTCGCCGGGGCGCCAGGGCGCACGCTTGTCGGCCTCGCCGCGCATGGACGCCGCCCGCTGGGCCGCGTCGAGGGCGCTGGTGCGCGGCCCCGTGCGTTCGCGATCGGGGTCCTTGGCGTTGCGGAACGGGCGCTTGCCGCCGAACGCGCTTTTCGCGCCGAACGGGCTCTTGCCGGCGGGGCCGGGTCCGCGCCCGGGGCGCTTGGTCGCTCCGGCCCCGGAGCCCTTGCGTCCGGCGCCGCCGCGTGAAGGTGGTCGTGTGGTCATGCCCCGCTCGTACCACCGGCACCCGCCGGGGCATAGCGCAGGCCGCGCAAGGCCCCGCCGACCAACAGGAAATCAGGCGGTGCGCCGGGCCGCCTCGATGGTGAGACCCGTGCCGACGGAGCCGAAGGTGTCGCCGTCGACGATCCGGGCGTTGGGCACCGCCGCCGTCAGGGCCGCGCGGACATGCGGCAGCCCGGTGGACCCGCCCGTGAGGAACAGGGCGTCGATCCGGTCGGCTGTGAGCCCGGCCTGGGCGAGGCAGCGGCCGATCCGCTCGGCGATGCGCCGGGCGAGTTCGTCGGTGTGGGCGACGAGGCCGGTGCGGTCGATGTCGGCGACGAGCCCGCGCTCGACCCAGTCGAGATCGATGCTGCCGCGGCCCGCATCCGACGTGGCGATCTTGGCGCCCTCGACTTCCATGGCCAACGAATGCCCGCGCTCGGCCTCCACCACCGCGTAGAGCCGGTCGATGAGCTCGGGTCGGCGGGCGTCGCGGCGTACCTCCTCGATCTCCCGCAGGGTCCGGGGATTGTAGAGCCGGTTGATGCTCGACCACGTGGCGAGGTCGTGGAAATAGGCGTTGGGCACGTTGATGTCGCCCCGGCTCATGGGGCTGCCGAGGCCGAGCAGCGGCATCACCGTGCCGAGGCTGAGGCGCCGGTCGAAATCGGTGCCGCCGATGCGCACGCCGTCGTTGGCCAGGATGTCGTCCGCCCGCTCGGTCTTGGCGTGGCGCTCGGGCGACAGGCGCACGATGGAGAAATCCGAGGTGCCGCCGCCGATATCGGCGATGAGGGCGATCTCCTCGGCGCGAACCTGTTGCTCGTAGTCGAGGGCCGCCGCGATGGGCTCGAACTGGAAGGAGACGTGCTTGAAGCCGATGCCCCGGGCGATCTCCCGCAGGGCGTCCTCCGCGCGGGCATCGCCCTCCGGGTCGCCGTCGACGAAGTGGACCGGGCGGCCGTGCACCACCGTGTCGAGGGAGGCGCCGGTGGCGGTCTCGGCCCGACTTTTCACGGCGGCGAGGTAGCGGCCGATGACATCGCGGAACTTGATGCGCTCGCGGCCGACGGGCGTGGTCTCTTCCAGGAGGGACGAGCCGAGCACGGATTTGAGGCTGCGCATGAGGCGCCCCGGCGTGCCCTCGACGTATTCCATCATGGCGGCGCGTCCGACGAAGGCGGTCTGGCCAGGCGGAAAGAAGATCGCGCTCGGGATCGTGACGTGCCGGTCTTCCAGGGGGACCAGGGCGGGCGCCTGCCCGGTGACGAGGCCGAGGGTGGTGTTCGAGGTACCGAAATCGAGGCCGCAGGCCGCCATGGTGGGTCTCCGGCGATGGGTCGGGTGCGCTGGGCCGGCTCCCCTACAGGCTCGACCGTCTCCGGTCCACGGAATTTTGTGCAGCGCGGCGACGCGGCACGCCCCGCCGACGCAGCGGATCGGCCGCCGCGAAGACGCGCGTCGCAGCCACCAGCGCCCCGCCGAACCTGCCGACGCGCCGCCCCGTCGTCCCTCCTCGACCGTCACCCGTCCGCGTCGCGCCGCGCTTGCCGCAGGCGTTCCCAATGGGCGAGGCGATCGGTGTAGCGGCTCTCCATGCCCCGGTCGGTGGGTTCGTAGAAGTGCTGCCGGCCCAGCTTCTCCGGCCAGTAATCCTGGCCCGAGAACGCGTCCGGTTCGTCGTGGTCGTAGCGGTAGCCCTCGCCGTAGCCGATCTTGCGCATCAGCTTGGTCGAGCCGTTGAGGATGGTGCGCGGCGGCGGCAGGGAGCCGTGCTCTTTCGCGACCCGCGTCGCGGCCTTGTAGGCGTTGTAGACCGCGTTCGATTTGGGCGCGCAGGCGAGGTAGGTGGTGACCTGCGCGAGCGCCAGTTCACCCTCCGGGGAGCCCAAGAAATCGAAGGCGTCCTTGGCGGCGGTCGCGACCACGAGGGCCTGCGGGTCGGCGAGCCCGATATCCTCCACCGCCATCCTGACGAGACGGCGCGCGATGAACAGGCGGTCCTCGCCCCCGTCGAGCATCCGGCAGAGGTAGTACAGGGCCGCGTCCGGGTCGGAACCCCGCACGGTCTTATGCAGGGCGCTGATGAGGTTGTAGTGCCCCTCCTGGGACTTGTCGTAGATCGGCGCCCGGCGCTGGATGATGGTCTGCAGCGCCTCGGCGCCGAAGACCTCACCGGGTTTGGCCGAGCGCCAGACCTCCTCCGCCAGGGTCAGGGAGGCGCGCCCGTCGCCGTCAGCCATCCGCACCAGCACGCCGCGCGCCTCCTCGTCCAACGGCAGCGGCCGGCTGGTCAGGGCCTCGGCCCGAACCATCAGCTTGGCGATGGCGGCGTCGTCCAGCGCCCGGAACAGCAGGACGCGGGCGCGCGACAGCAGGGCGGCGTTGAGCTCGAAGGACGGGTTCTCGGTAGTGGCGCCGACGAGGGTGACCGTGCCGTCCTCCATCACCGGCAGGAAGGCATCGAGCTGCGAGCGGTTGAACCGATGGATCTCGTCGACGAACAGCAGGGTCCCCTGCCCCAGGGTCCGCCGCTGACGCGCCGCCTCGAACACCTTCTTGAGGTCGGCGATGCCGGAGAAGATCGCCGAGATCTGCTCGAAATGCAGGCTGGTCTCGTGGGCGAGCAGGCGCGCCACGGTGGTCTTGCCGGTGCCGGGCGGCCCCCAGAACACCAGGGAGCCGAACGACTTGCCCGCGAGCAACCGGGTCAGCGCCCCGTCCGGCCCCGTGAGATGCTCCTGGCCCACCACCTCGGCCAGGGTCTGGGGGCGTAGCCGGTCGGCGAGCGGACGCGGCGCGGCGTTCTGGAGGCCGGCGGAGACGAAGAGATCGGACATGGCCGCATCAAGACGCGGGGGCGCCGGCTTCGCAACCCGGAACGCCGCGCGAACCCCGCCCGCGGGATTCGCGCCGGCTGTTATCCCCCGAACACCGAGGTGAGCACCTCGCCGCCGCGGTTGATCGAGACCTCCCACATGTTCAGGCTGTTGCGGGTGATCCGCTCCAGGTCCTTCGTGGTCGAGATGGGGGCGCCGTTGATGGCGACGATGATGTCGCCCTTCTGAAGTCCGGCGCGGGCCGCGATGGAATTCTCCTCCACCCCCGCCACGGCGACGCCCTCGGCGGGCAGGTCGACCTGGATCTCTTCCGCCACGGCCGGCGAGGTGTTGACCAGGGTGGCGCCGAGGAACGGCGAGCGGGTGCGGACCTTGAGGGTGTCGCGCGGCCGGGTCTCCGGCGCGGGGCCGAGCTTCACCAGCACGTTGGTCCGGCTGGTGCCGCGCAGGATGCCGAACTTCGTGGTGCCGGTGAGCCCCTTCAGGGCGAAACGGTATCCGAAGGCCTCCGGGTCGTCGACGGTCTTGCCGTCGACGCTGAGGATGAGGTCGCCGCGCTTGAGGCCGGCTTCCTCGGCCGGGCTCTTCGGCTGCAGGCTCGCCACCAGGACGCCGGTGGGGTGGTCGAGCCCCATGCTGTCGGCGATGTCCGGGGTCACGCTCTGCACCCGAGCGCCGAGCCAGGGCCGGCGCACGGAGGTGGCCCCGCCCTTGGCGGTCTCCACCACGGCGCGGACCATGCTCGCCGGAATGGCGAAGCCGATGCCGTGGCTGCCGCCCGATTGCGAATAGATGGCGGTGTTGACGCCCACCAGCCGTCCGTTGAGATCGACCAACGCTCCGCCGGAATTGCCCGGATTGATCGCCGCGTCGGTCTGGATGAAGAACTGGTAGTCCGACGAGCCGACCTGGGTGCGGGCGAGCGCCGAGACGATGCCCTGGGTCACCGTCTGGCCGACGCCGAACGGGTTGCCGATGGCCATGACGAAGTCGCCGACCTCGAGGGCTTCCGAATCGCCGAACGGCATCGCCACGAGGCCGCCCGTCGGGCTCTTGATCTTGACCACGGCGAGGTCCGTGCGTGGATCGCGCAGCACGATGGTCGCCTCGAACTCGCGCCGGTCCGCCAGGGCGACACGAACCTCGTTCATGTTCTCGATGACGTGGTTGTTGGTGATGACGAGGCCGGATTCGTCGAGGATCACACCGGATCCGAGGGATTTCTGCGCCCGCTCGCCCGGTGCTCCACCCCGGCCGCGACCGCCGCCGTTCTCCCCGAAGAAGCGCCGCATGAACTCGTCCATCGCGCTGCGGCTGGCCCCCCGCGTCTCGACATGGGAGGCGTAGACGTTGACCACGGACGGCGCGGCCCGCTTCACTACGGGCGCGAACGAGAGATGCACCTGCCCCTTGGATTGCGGGACCGTCTTCTCGGCGCTGTCCGGGCTCGCCTTCTCGGGCGCGGATCTGTCCGGCGCGATCTTGTCCGGCGTCTGCGCCATCTGCGCGACGGCCGGCCCGGTGGCGAGCCAGGTCGCCACGAGGGGAACGAGCAGGGGGTACGAGCGCGGCATCGAGGACTCCCAGGAGCACGAACCGCGTGCCCCCCGTCGGCAACGGGTGATGGGGGGCGAGGCGGCGATCTCGGGTTATCTAGACGGGCCGGGGGCTCGGCGCGAGGGGCCCCGTCAGACCCGGCCGATCCCCGCTGCGAGACG
This sequence comes from Methylobacterium sp. Leaf100, assembly GCF_001422845.1. Classification (NCBI taxonomy): domain Bacteria; kingdom Pseudomonadati; phylum Pseudomonadota; class Alphaproteobacteria; order Hyphomicrobiales; family Methylobacteriaceae; genus Methylobacterium; species Methylobacterium sp. Leaf100. The sequence goes on from NZ_LMMW01000045.1 coordinate 147,307, forward strand.
GCCGGCCCGGCGGGCCAGGACGCTGAAGCAGGTCAGCGACGCATCGGCGGCCCGCTGCATCTCGTCCACCTGGATGCGGATGGCGTCGGCCGGCGTCCTGGCGCCGGACAGGCTGTGCCAATGCGCCATGGCGGCGCTGCCCTCGCTCCGCAGGAACGCCAGGATCGTCGCGTTCGCCTGCGTGATCTCGCCGATCATGTCGAAGGAGGCCTCGGTCGGACGGGTGAGCGCGGGTTGGGCCATGGCCACGGCCTGCCCGACCGATGCGGTTTCCATCACCGCGACGGGGAGCGTCGCCACCGCCGGAGCGGTCTCGGGCGCGACGTCCGGAATGGTGACGGTATCCGGGGCGGCCTCGAGGGCTTCGGGCGGCTGCATGACGGCGGCCGGCTCGGTCGCGTCGTCGGCGGGCTCCGCGGGCACGGCCGCCTCCGCCGGCTCGGCCTCGGCCGGTCGATCGGACACGGGCTGCCCCGCCGCAGCTTCGAGGGCGTCGGCGGAGACCGTCTCCAATAGGGCGTCGTGGACCGACGGCACGTGAGCCTCGGTGCAGAGGGCGGACGCCTCCGCGGACTCCGGCGCGATCTCGGGCTCGGAGAGCGTCTCGGGGAGACGGGATTCCACGACCATTTGAGCTTCCTCCGGATTGCGCCGCACCGCGCTCGACCGCGCGGGCGGCCCCTTACGCCGTTTCACCATGGTCATGTCTCCTCGAGCCGTTCGGACGCATCCTACCCGAATCGGAGCACTCCGCCGAAATCCCGTCCTCGCGCCGCTGGCGGAGGGGACGGGCCTCAATGGAATGCGCCGAAGGGGTGAAGCGATCCGTTCCGGAGCCGTGCCCGAATCGGTCGGATCACACCTCCGGCGCTTGTTTCATCCGACCGTCCCGCGGCGCGCCGATACGGGCGGCGCCGTCGGGGTAGGGAGCGGATCAGGCCAACGGGCGCAGGGTGTTCTGCGCGAGGGCGCCGAGATCCTTGGCCTGGTTCTGCAGGCTGGCGATCTGGCTGCGCAGGAACTCGGACTGCAGCTCGAAGGCCTCGCGCAGGTCGCGGGTCCGCACCAGCTTCTGGGCGAAGTCGAACGTCGCGGTGGCGTTCTCCTGGGCGTGGTCGAAGCTCTTGGCGAGGGCGGTCTGCATCGACTCCTGCACGGTCTTCGACTGGGTCTGAAGCTGTTCGGAGGTCTTGATCGCAGTTCCGATGAGGTTGCCGACGGCGCTGCGGGCCTGATCGACGCTCTTCTCGGCGAAGGCGCGCATCTCGGTCGGGATCTCGAAGGTCTGGCCGGTCATGGCGTATCTCTCTCTTGCGGGAGCGCGCTCCAAAACGTCGCGCCGCGAAGGCTTTATGTTGCAGTGCAACATAGACGTCAAGATCGTCGCGGAAGGAAAATGCCGGCCGTCGGAAATCGTTCGCCCGACCGCAGGACGCGCGTCAGGCGGCCCGTCCCTTGCCCGACTGTCCCGCCACGGCCCTCGCCGCGATGACGCGTCCATAGACGGCCTCGAGCGACGCGGCGTGGGCGGCCGGAGTCGTCGGTGTCGCCCAGTACCGCTCGCTCGCCGCACGCCCGAGGCGGCGCAGCCCCGAATCCTCGGACAGGCGCCGCATGGCCCCCGCCAGAGCCTCGATCTCGGGTTCCACGGTGAAGCCGGTGACGCCGTCGACGATCCGCTCGGCAGCACCCGCCCGAACCGAGGCGATCACCGGAATGCCGTGGGCCAGGGCCTCGTAGACCGTGAGCGGACCGGTCTCGTACCAGCGCGACGGCGCCACGAGGGCCCGGGCCCGGGCCCGCACCGTCTCCCAGACCGCCTCGGGGCTGCGCCAGCCCAGGATCTCGACGTGGGGATGGGCGCCGAGTTCGGCTTCCAGGGGGCCGGCGCCGATGAAGACGGCCGGCAGGCCGGCACGGGCGGCCGCCGCGGCCACGAGGTCGGCCCCCTTCTCCCGGGTGAGGCGGCCGACATACACCACGGCGTCGCCCTGCGCCGGATCGGCGGGCTCGGTGCGCGCCACCCGCACGGGATTGTCGACGCGGTGGTGGGTCAGGTCGAGATGGCCGAGGAGGCGGCCCATCCGCGCGACGCTGGCGTCGCAGACATGGATCACGTCGAGGGCATGCCCCCGCAGGACGGTGCGCAGAACGGCGTTGCGCCCGACCCGGACGAGCTTGTGCAGGCGGCTCCGGCCGTCGCAGGGGGCGGCGAGGCACCCCGTCGACAGGGGGGTGAGCGCGCAGGGCGCGGCGCGGTCGAACCGGTAGTAGACCCCGTTCGGGCAGGCCATGAAGTAATCGTGCAGGGTGACGACCACGGGCACGCCGCGGGCGAACAGCGGCGGAAACACGCTCGGCGACAGGCTGCGGGTCCATTGGTGCAGGTGCACGAGGTCCGGCCGCACCGGCAGGGCGTCGAGGGCGGCACCGAGGCGGGCGGCCGACGGCCCGTCCCAGATGCCCGAGACGGCGGCCCGGTGCGCCGGTCTGTCCCAGATGTCGCGATTGTGCAGGGTCAGGCGGGTGATGCCCGGATGGTCGAGGAGCGCGTCGGCCGGCCCGTCGATGGCCTGAAGATAGGTGACGCTGTGTCCGGCCTCGGCGAGGCCGCGGGCGGATTCCACCGCCACCTTCTCGGCGCCTCCGCTCGCCACGGCGAATTCGGCCAATATCGCGATGTGCATGGCGTCGGCCGAGTCCCCGGGGCGAGCACGCCCGGACCTCGGTTTACCGGAGATCAACGCACGAGCGGTAAACGTTGCCGACGCATCATCTTCGACGGAAACGCCCGCCATGCACGTCGTTCTCGTCGTCGATCACGCCTTCATCAATGGCGGGCAGGCCAAGGTGGCCCTCGATGCGGGGCTCGGCCTACGGGCACGGGGACACGAGGTGACGGTGTTCGCCGCCGTCGGTCCGGCCGATCCACGCCTGGAGGCCGCCGGCATCCGGGTGGTCTGTCTCGGCCAGGACGACATCGCCTCCACTCGCAACAAGCTCGCGTTCGCCGTGCAGGCGATCTGGAACGCAAAGGCCGCGCAGCGCCTGTCCGAGGTCCTGGCGGGGCTCGACCCGCGCGAGACGGTGGTCCACGTCCACGCCTTCGCCAAGGCCCTGTCGCCCTCCATCGGGGTGAGCCTGCGGGCCTCCGGCCTGCCGCTACTCTACACCATGCACGAGTTCTTCCTCGTCTGCCCCAATGGCGGCTTCTACGAGTACCCGGCGCAGAGCATCTGCCACCGCACGCCGATGTCGCGGGACTGCCTGACGACGAACTGCGATGCGCGGAGCTATCCCCGCAAGCTCCTGCGGGTGGTGCGTCATGCCGCCCTCGACCACGTCGCCGGGATGCGGCGGCTGTTCCCCCACATCGTCACCATCAGCGCCCTGCAGGAAGCGGTGATCCGGCCGCACCTGCCGGCCACGACCCTGTTTCATCGGGTCGACAACCCGATCGCCGTCGCGAAGGCAGCGCCGCGTTCCGAACCGCCGGGGGATTTCCTGTTCGTCGGGCGCATCTCCACGGAGAAGGGCGCGCCGGTCTTCGCCGAAGCCGCGCGCCGCGCCGGGGTGCGCCCGGTCTTCGTCGGCGACGGTCCCGCCGCCGCGGATCTCGCGGCGCGCTACCCCGAGGCACGGATGCTCGGGTGGAAGGACGAGGCCGCCGTGCACGCCCTGATGCGCGAGGCCCGCGCCCTCGTTTTCCCGAGCGTCTGGTACGAGGGCCAGCCGCTGACAGTCTACGAAGCCCTGGCCTGCGGCGCGCCCGTCATCGTCAGCGATGCCTGCGCCGGTCGCGAGGCGGTGGAGGACGGCGAGACCGGATTCTGGTTCCGCTCCGGCGATGCCGAGGCCCTGGCCGCCCATCTCGTCCGGTTGAAGGACGACGCCTGCGCCGCGCGGATGAGCCGGGCCGCCCACGGGCGCTACTGGGCCGCCCCCCTCACCCTCGACGCCCATCTCGACCGGGTGAGCGAAGTCTACGAGACCGTTCTGCGCGAAGCCGCATCCCGGGTGCCGGTGCCCGGACGTCGGGGCAGTGCCGCCGTGGCTGCCCTGCCCCGCCGTGGCTCGGCGGTGGATACGGGGGCGGGTCACCCGCGTTGATCCCGCGAGGTTCGCCCGATGCGGCGGACCACGGGAATCGGAGAAACGCCGCCATGGCCGAGGACACCAAGTCACCGGAGACCGACACGATCTCCACCACGGGCCAACCCGCGCCGAAGGGGTCCGACAAGAGCCGGCCCGAGAACCAGCAGGGTGAACTCAGCGAACGCCTCGACGAGGCCCTGGAAGAGACTTTTCCGTCGAGCGATCCGGTCTCGGTGAAGATCACCAAGTAGCACCTTCCCGGGCAAGCGGCGCTTTCCCAGGCAAAAGTGGCGCCTTCGCGGAGCCGAAACGAAGAACGCCGGGGCCATGGGCTCCGGCGTTCTTCGTTCGGCGGCTCGACCGTGCCGCTCCGCGAACGGAGCGATACGGGTGTCGGGATCAGGCGGCTTCGAGCAGCCGGCGGGCGATGACCTGGGCCTGGATCTCGGCCGCGCCCTCGAAGATCGAGAGGATGCGGGCGTCGCAGAGCACGCGGCTGACCGCGTATTCCAGCGCGAAGCCGTTGCCGCCGTGGATCTGCAGGGCGTTGTCGGCCGCCGCCCAGGCGACGCGGGCGCCCAGCAGCTTGGCCATGCCGGCCTCGAGATCGCAGCGCTTGCCCTCGTCCTTCTCGCGGGCCGAGAAGTAGGTGAGCTGACGGGCGATGTTGATCTCCACCGCCATCATGGCGATCTTGTCGGCGACGCGCGGGAAGTTGATCAGGGCCTTGCCGAACTGCACCCGGTCCTCGGCGTAGCGCAGGCCGAGGTCGAGGGCGTTCTGCGCCACACCGATGGCGCGGGCGGCGGTCTGGATGCGGGCCGACTCGAAGGTCTGCATGAGCTGGGTGAAGCCCTTGCCCTCGACTTCGCCGAGAAGGTTGGCGCCCGGCACCTCGAAATTGTCGAAGGCGAGCTCGTACTCCTTCATGCCGCGGTAGCCGAGCACGTGGATCTCGCCGCCGGACAGGCCCGCGACGGGGAAAGGCTCGGCGTCGGTGCCGCGCGGCTTCTCGGCGATGAGGAGCGACAGGCCCTTGTGGCCCTTCTCCTCGGGCTTGGTGCGCACGAGACAGGTCATGATGTCGGCGCGCACGGGGTGGGTGATCCAGGTCTTGTTGCCCGAGATCTTCCAGACGTCGCCGTCCTTGACCGCCTTGGTGCGGAGCGAGGCCAGGTCCGAGCCGGTGTTCGGCTCGGTGAACACGGCGGTGGGGAGCGTGTCGCCGGACGCGATGCCGGGCAGGAAGCGGTGCTTCTGCTCCTCGGTGCCGCCGCACAGGATGAGTTCGGCGGCGATCTCCGAGCGGGTTCCGAGGGAGCCGACGCCGATATAGGCGCGCGACAGCTCCTCGGAGACCACGCACATGGAGATCTTGGGCAGGCCCATGCCGCCGTACTCTTCCGGAATCGTCAGGCCGAAGACGCCGAGCTCGGCCATCTTCGTCACGATCTCCATGGGGATGTAGGCGTTCTCGCTGTGCCACGCGTGGGCGTGCGGCACGACCTCGGCCAAGCCGAAGCGGCGCATCTCGGAGCGGATCGCCTCCATATCCTCGTCGAGGCCGGACTTGCCGATGGTGGCCGAGCCGCCGTTGTCGCGAATGCGGGCGACGAGCGCCGCACGGTTCTCGGCCGTGTTGCCGTCGGCGATGAGGGCCTCGACGGCGTCGTTGCGGAACTGGGCGACTTCACGGGCGCCGAGGCCGAGGGACCCCGTCGGGCGCACCATTTCGCCCTGGCTCATGGGAATGCCGGAGAACATCTGGTCGAGGTATTCGCCGAGCCCGATCCTGACGAGGAGCGCCTCTGTCTCGCCGAACTCGCCCGACTCCGTCAGGCGGGCGGCGTAGGCACCGAGTTCGCGCACGCCCTCGGCGTAGGTGGCGATCCAGGCGAGCCCGTGGGTGGCGTGCTGCTCGAGCTCCATCTTCTCCGCCGAGATCTTACCCTCGGGCGAGAGCACGCGGGTGCGGACCCGGCGGGTGGCCTCGGCGACGAGCGCCTTGGCCGCCTCGGCGGCCTCGCGGGCGAGGGTCAGCAGATCCTGCGGTTCGGAGGTCGTGACGGGAGAAGCGGACATGCGGCAACTCTTTCCAGAAAAGAGGATGGGTTGCCGCTCATTATAGGCAGGTTCGGCGGGTCTGTAGAGGCGTCTCGCCGCAGAGTGGCACTTTCCCGCTTGAATTCATTATTTTACGAGAGAAGAATCCCTCTTGTCCTTCGCGCGCGGCAGGTTCGCTAATTTAATTGCCGGTCGCATCAAAGAAAAACATCAGCCGCGGCTCGCCAGGGCGACCCCGGCGGCGGCGAGCGCCATGCCGGCGAGCTGCACCGGCGCGAGGGATTCGCCGAACAGGCAGTAGGCCATCAGGGCCGAGACCGGGGGGACGAGGAACAGCAGGGAGGCGACGCCCGCCACCGCCCCGCGCCGGATCAAGAGCAGAAGCAGCAGGATCCCCGCCACGGAATTGACGAGGACCGACCAGGCGAGGCCGAACCAGGCCGGAAGGGTGGCGTCGAACCGGCCGGTCCCGACGAGAAGCGCCACGGGGATCGCCAGGGCGGCGGCACCAACGAACTGGATCGCGGCGTTGGACAGGAGGTCGGCGGACCCGCCCCGGCTCTTCTGCCACAGGGTCCCGCCGGTCATGGCGACCATGGCGGCGAGACAGGCGGCGAGCGCCGGCACCGGAATGCCCGAGGTGCCGCTTGCCCCGACCTTGGGGGCGAGCACCAGGGCGGCGCCGGCAAAGCCCAATCCAATGCCGGACCAGCGCCGCGGGCTCACCCGCTCGCCCAGTACCGGCCCGGCGAGGAGCGCCGTAAGAAGGGGCTGGAGGCTGCCGACGAGGGCGGCGATGCCGGCCGGCAGGCCGTTCTGCACCGACCAGAATACCCCGATGACGTAGATGCCCTGCATCAGGATGCCGGCCACGAGGGCGTCGGCCCAGCCCCGGCGCCCGCGCGGCCAGCGCGCGCCGAGCATCGCGGCGAGGACCGCCAGGACGCCGGCGACGCAGACGACGCGCAGGGCCACGAAGGTCACGGCATCGGCATGGGGCGCCACGAAGCGCGCGGCGACGAAGCCCGTCGCCCAGATGAGCACGAAGACGGCCGGCACGGTGGCCGTGGATCCGGGGGAGGATGGGCTGGTCATGCTGGTGGCGCAGGCACCACAGTGCGGCCTGGAACACAAGGCACGCCGGATCGATGCACCCCCCAAACGCCCCTTGCGCGTTGCGCCGGACCCCGGCGTCGCGTTTAGAGGACGGCCGATCCGTCGACCGACGACGCATCAGCAGAGGACAAGCCCGCCCCCGTGAGCCGCCTGACGAAGCCCCTCGAGATCGGAAGCGTCGCCGCCCGGCGCTTCATCGCCCATGACGGCTGGGCCATCGCCAGCCACATCGCCCTCTCGATCCTCATCGCGCTGTTCCCGTTCCTCATCCTGCTGGCCGCGCTGGCCGGCCTGTTCGGCACCAAGTCGCTTGCCGATGAAGCCGGGGTGCTGATCTTCGACGCCTGGCCGCGCGAGATCGCCAAGCCCGTGGTCAACGAGATGCACCGGGTGCTCACCGAGCAGCGCGGCGGCGTTCTCACCGTCGGTGCCGTGCTGGCCCTGTACTTCTCCTCGGCCGGGGTCGAGAGCCTGCGGGTCGGGCTCAATCGCGCGTACGGCCTGCGCGAGCAGCGGCCGTGGTGGCTCACGCGGCTGGAATCCATCGCCTACGTGATCTGCGGCGCCCTCGCGATGCTGGCCTTCGCCCTGCTGGTGGTTCTCGGACCCCTGATCTGGCGCAACGTCATCAACGTCGCCCCCGGCCTCGAGCCCCTGAGCCTGACGGTGGCCATCGGGCGCATTGGCATCACGGCCTTCCTGCTCGTGAGCGTCCTCGTCATCGCCCACAAATTCATCGCCACCGGGCGGCGCTCGTTCCTCGCCGTGATTCCGGGTGTCGCCGTGACCCTGCTGCTGTGGTTCCTCGCCGGCCTCGGTTTCGGCTACTATCTCGACCGGTTCTCCAACGCCTACGTCTCGACCTACGGGAGTCTGGCCACCGCCATGGTGGCCCTGGTGTTCCTGTACTGGCTCGCCGCGATGTTCCTGTTCGGCGGCGAGATCAATGGCACCGTCATTGCAGCGCGGCGCGTGCGGCTCCAGGCGCGGATGCGGGAGAAGCAGGCTCGGGCCCACGGTCTCTAGGGGTTCACCCGGCTTCGACGACCCGGACGCTTCATCTGCGCACAGGGGACGCAATGACATGCGCGTGTGACATGCGCGGCCTATTCCCTCCCACCAGGGCCGGGCATAGGGCGGAGGTCGGCGCGGCGGCCGGCCGGAGAGGGTTTCCATGCGGATCAGGTTCGGTTGCGAGATGGGCTACGAGTTTTCCCATCCGACCCCGCTGATCGCCCGTCTCAACACCTATCCGGTCAAGGGGCTCGCGGCCGTCCCGCCCGACGTGCTGCAGCTCGATCCGCCGGTGCCGACCAGGACCTTTCGCGATGCCTTCGGCAATCGCACCGTGCGCTTCCTCGCCCCGGCGGGCTCCATCACCCTCAGCGTTCACGCCGAGATCCCCGACGACGGCGCCCTCGACGCGATTGTGCCCGACGCCGTGGAGCACCCCGTCGAGCAGTTGCCCGAGGAGGCCCTGCCCTTCCTCGTCGCGAGCCGGTACTGCGAATCCGACCTGCTGTCCGACGAGGCCTGGGACCGGTTCGGGCACCTCGAACCCGGCTGGGCGCGGGTGCAGGCGGTGTGCGACTTCGTCCACCACCACATCACCTTCGGGTACGCCTTCTCGCATGTGGACCGTACGGCGGTGGACGCCATGGCGGGCGGGCGCGGCGTGTGCCGGGATTACGCGCACCTGTTCGTCGCGTTGTGCCGGGCCCTGAACGTTCCGACGCGCTACTGCACCGGCTATCTCAGTTTCATCGGCGAGCCCGAGCCGCACGGGCCGGGGGATTTCGCCGCCTGGACGGAATGCTATCTCGGCGGCGCCTGGCACGTGTTCGATCCGCGCAACAACGCCCCGCGCCGGGGCCGCATCCTCGTCGCCCGCGGGCGTGACGCGGCGGACGTACCCCTCACACACACCTTCGGCGGCAACCGCCTGACCAAGTTCCGGGTGTGGGCGGAGGATGCGGCGACGCCGCATCGGGAATAGCGCGCCCGGCGCGCAGCGCCACCGCGACTCAGCCGAGCGCCCTCCCCGATCCCGGCCGAGCCGGAGATCGGGGAGGGCCTTTTCGTTCAGGCCGCGAGCTGCATCGCGACAGGCTCTTCCGCCGCCATGAACTGGGCTCGGGCCAGATCGGCGAAGCGGCCGTTCTGCTCCACGAGGCTGTCGAACGTGCCAGACTCGACGATCCGGCCCTCGTGGAAGACGAGGATGCGGTCGGCGTTGCGGATGGTCGCGAGGCGGTGGGCGATGACGAAGGTGGTGCGGCCCTCCATCACGGCTTCGAGGGCGCCCTGGAGCTTGCGCTCGGTGGTGGCGTCGAGGGCCGAGGTTGCCTCGTCGAGGATCAGAACCGGCGGATTCTTGAGCAGGGCGCGGGCGATCGACAGGCGCTGGCGCTCGCCGCCGGAGAGCGAGCGGCCGCGCTCGCCGATGACCGTGTCGAGGCCGTCGGCCTGACGGGCCATGAATTCGGTGGCCTGGGCCCGCTCGAGGGCGTCGATCATCTCGGCATCCGTCGCGTCCGGCCGGCCGACGAGGAGGTTCTCGCGGATCGAGCGGGCGAACAGCATCGGCTCCTGGAACACCACGCCGATGTTGTGGCGCAGGGAGGACAGGCCGATGTCGCGGATGTCGGTGCCGTCGATGCGGATGGCGCCGTGGTCGGGGTCGAAGGCGCGGTGCAGCAGGCCGAGGGTCGTGGACTTGCCCGAACCCGTGGTGCCGACGAGCGCGATGGTCTCGCCGGCCTGCGCTGTGAACGACACGTCCTCCAGGGCCTTGCGGCGGGAATTGTAGGAGAAGCCGACGGCGTCGAACGAGACGGCGCCGTCGAAGCGGGCGACCTGAGCCGCACCGGGACGGTCGTGCACCGCCGGGGTGGTGTCGAGGATCTCGAAATACTCGGCGATCTTAGGCATCTGCTGGAACAGGCCGTTGATGCAGGTGGCGACCTGATCGAGGCGCGAGACCAGCATCGTGGCCAGACTCATGAAGGCGACGACCTCGCCGACGGTGGCCTGGCCGTGCTGGTGCAGGGCGATGCCGGTGATGAAGATGGCCGTCATGGTCAGGGTCGCGGAGGCGCGGGTGGCGACGTTGGCGAGCGCCCACCAGGACAGGACCGGGATCTGGGCCGCGAGCAGGTTGCGGATGATGTCGTGCATGGCGTCCTTCTCCGCCTTGGCGCGGGTGAAGGACTGGATGACGGCGACGTTGCCGAGCGCGTCCGAGGCGTGCTCGGCGAGGCCCGACTGATATTCCTCGACCCGGCCCTGCAGGGTCTCGGTGCGGCGCATGACCAGGGTGGTGAGCACCGTAAAGGCCAGCACCAGCACGACGAGGATCGAGCCGAGCTGCCAGTTCACGAACAGGGTCATGGGCAGGAGGACGGCGAGCGACACGAAGGCGACGAAATGGTCGCGGAAGAAGCCGAGCCACAGCCAGAACATGCCGTTCGAGCCTTCCAGCATCGCCTTGAGGACGCGGCCGGAATGGTTCGAGGAATGGAAGGCGAGCGGCAGTTCGAGGACGTGCTCGAAATAGTTCGCCATGGACGACAGGCGGTTGCGGTGGGCCAGCCGGTCGGCGTGGAGCGCGATGGTCACGCCTGCCGCGATGGTGAACAGTCCGAAGGCCACCCAGGCGCCGATGAGGGGCGCCAGGGTCGCGAAGGCGTTGGACTTGGCGTTCAGGTGGGTGAGCTGGTCGATGATCCGGCCCATGAGCAGGGGCTCGGCGAAGGCCGCGACGGCGAGGGCGACGTTCGCCGTCGCCAGAACCACCGCCAGGCGCTTGTCGGCCCCGAGGAGGCCCATGACGCGGGCATAGAGACGAATCAACGACATGATACCGTTCGCTCCGAGTGCCGATCCTGGCGCGGCCCGCATGGGGTTGGATGCGCCGTGACGCGTCGCCGGTCCGGTCTCCGCCCGCCGCGTGCGGGGTCGGCCAAATCCTTGACGTGACGCGCTTATGGCGTTCGCTCCCTGAACGGCGAATGACACGATCGGCCAAGCCGCGCGAGGTCTTTTACGGTTCGTTCACGCTGAATCCGCCAACGTGGGGACGGCGCCTCGTCCCGGGGCGCTCTCGCGGCCCCCGACGGCCGCCGAAGGCTCGGTGATCATGGACCTCGCAACCGGTATCGGGCTCATCGGCGGCTTCCTCACCGTCTTTGTCCTGATCATGATCGATGGCGGCAATTTCGCCGCCTATTTCGATAAGCACGCGGTCATCGTGATCTTCGGCGGCGCCACCGCCGCGACCATGATGCGTTTTCCGTTCTCGACCATGATGCACGGCCTGCCCATGGGCCTGCGCTACGCGTTCTCCATGCGGGCCATCAAGCCGCGCGAACTCATCGAGGAGATCACCCGGATCGCCGACGTGGTGCGCAAATCCGGCCCGATGGCCCTCGAAAGCATGGAGATTTCCGACCCGTTCCTCGCCCAGGGCGCGCGCTACATCGCCGACGGCTACGACCGGGACTTCATCCGCGACACCATGGAGCGGGACCGCGACAACTTCCTCATGCACCTCGACGAGGGCTCGAAGATCTACCGCGCCTTCGGGGATTGCGCGCCGGCCTGGGGCATGATCGGCACCATCCTCGGGATGGTCACCATGTTCGCCAACATGTCGGACCCGTCGAAGCTCGGTCCCGCCATGGCGACGGCCCTGCTCGCCACTCTGTACGGCGCACTCCTCGCCAATATGGTCACTCTTCCGCTCGCCGACAAACTCCACGTCAAGCTGGAGGAGGAGGACGTCTCGCGCTCGCTCATCATCGACGGCATCCTGCTCATCCGCGATTCCAAGAGCTCCTCGCTCGTGCGCGAAATGCTGATCGCATACCTGCCGCACAATCACCGCGACGACGTCGGGGCCGAGGCGGCCTGACGGGCGCGGCCGGTCCGACGGGCGAGAGGGAGACCAAGTCGTGGCCAAGAAGAAGCGCGGCGCGCATGGCGGCCACGGCTGGTTCGTGACCTTCGCGGACCTGATGGCGCTGCTCATGAGTTTCTTCGTGATGATCGCCGCCTACTCGACGCAGGACCAGAAGAAGATGCAGGCGGTGGCCGGCTCCATGCGCGACGCCTTCGGCGTCAACAAGGAATCGCGCTTCGCCGGCATCATCGAGAAGGACGGCTTGCCGACGGCGAACTTCGTCAAGCACAAGCGCGACATCCCGCCGGAGCAGTCCACCGACCACACCAATCCGCCGGACGTCGAGGGGACGGCGGACGACGGCGCACCGGACACCGGCATGCCTGAGGCGTACGGCCTCGCCGCCGCCAGCCTGCGCCAGGCCCTGCAGGACATGCCGGAGATCGCCGAGGCCTCGAAGAACATCATGGTCACGCCGACCGCCAAGGGCCTCGACATCGCCATCGTCGATCAGGACGGCGCCTCGATGTTTCCGGACGGGTCGAGCCGGCCGAACGACCGCACCCGGCGCCTGCTGGAACGTTTGGCGCCGACTTTGCGCAAGATGCCAAACCGCATCGCCATCGCGGGCTTCACCGCTTCGGAGCGTCCCGGCGCGCGGCCAGCCGCTCCGCCCTGGGAGCTCTCGGCCAACCGGGCCATCTCGGTGCGGGAGATCCTCGCCGGCAGCGGCGTGCCCGACGATCGCTTCGCCTCGGTCACGGGCAAGGCCGACACCGAGCCGCTGTTTCCCGACAACCCGTTTCTCGCAGCCAACCGCCGGGTGACGGTGACGCTCCTGTCGGAGGCGCCGGTGGTTTCGCGGAAGATGAAGTTCCCCTGACGGGGACGCTACTTCGACACCAGCAGCGCCCAGTAGACCCGGTATTTCGAGTTCGGCGCGTAGGCCGTGGCGATGCCCATGCGGGTGGCGTCGGGCGCCAGCATCACGGCATTGTGGGCCGGGCTGTCGCGCCACCCCGAGAACGCCTCCGCCAGGGTGTGGTAGCCGGCCGACAGATTGGCGCCGGCCGACGGGTGGCCGAGGCGCTCCATGGCGACCCGCACGGTCTGGGCGCGGCTCGGCCGATCGGCGGCCGCCATGGCGGCGGCCTCGGCTTCGGCGAGCTTCTGCAGTTCGGGGTCGAGGCGCAGCGCCGTGCCGCCGGTGCGGGCGCGGTAGGCCGAGATCATGTCGCGGGCCGTGGCCGCGTCGACCTGCGCCGCGGCGGTGGTCATCGGCCAGTACAGGCTCGGCAGGGCCGTGGCGGTCTCGAGGGGCTGCTGCGTCGCGCACCCCGTGAGCGTCGCTCCGGCGACGAGGCAGGCTCCGAAACACACGCCCCGGACACCCGAAAATCCCTGGCCCACCTGCTCACCCCTTCGGCATCTCGGCCTCCCGCCGGCCCGCCGATCCGTTCGCGTCGCCCCTCGGCTCCGCGAACGAACTGGCGATCCGGCCCATGGCCTCCTGGAACGGTTCGAGCCCCTGCACGACGACGTTGCTGGAGCCCGGACCCATGGCCGGGATCATTCCGACCTCGGACAAGGACTTGAACACGGCAAAGTTCAAATCGTTCTGCACCTTCAGGCCGAAACTCACGTCGATGATCATGGCGATGAGCTCGAACTCGAGGAACGGGTCGCCGATCTTGCGGAAGACCACCCGGGGCGGAGGCTCCTTCAGCACGTCCGGGTGGGCGCTGGCGCAAGCGACCAGCATCTCGGCGGCGCGCACGGGGTCCTGGTTGCGCAGGACGTTGACCGTGATGGAGACCCGGCCGGTACGGTCGCCCCGGACCCGGTTCTTGACGATGCCGGAGATGAGGTTCGAGTTCGGCACGATGACGGCGGAGCGGTCGAAGGTCTGGATCTCCGTGGAGCGCACGGAAATGCGCTTCACGATGCCCTCGCTGTCGCCGATGAGCACCTGGTCGCCGACGCGGATCGGGCGCTCCCACAGGAGCAGCAGGCCCGAGACGAAGTTGTTGACGATGGATTGCAGGCCGAAACCGATACCGACCGACAGGGCGCCGGCCACGATGGTGAGTTTCTCGAGACTCAGGCCGAGATACGAGAACGCGAGCGCCAGGGTGAGCAGGAAGCCGCAATAGCCCGCGATGGTCGAGATCGAGTTGCGCAGGCCCGCATCGAGGTCGGTGGCCGGCAGGTAGGTGTTTTCGAGCCAGCGCTGGATCGCCCGGGTGACGGCCATACCGAGCACGAGCAGGCCGACGGCCAGCGCGATGGTGGAGAGCGAGATGGTGACGTCGCCGACCTTGAATCCGAAGAAGGCGCTGCGCACGGAGGTGAACACGTCCGTCGAATCGAGGCCCCAGGGGGCGAGCGCCAAGAGGGCCGCGACCAGGATGAGGACGACGCGGGCGAAGCCCGTGGCCAGCACGGCGATCTGGTTCAGGGAGCGCTTGCGCAGGCCGGTGTTGGCCTGGAGCGCGGTCGCGATCTTGGTGTCGTCGCGCAGGGTCCCGCCGATGAAGGTGTCGGCGCTGCCGATGAACAGGAACAGCAGCACGAACAGGCTGGCGGTCCAGACGAGCTGGTCGATGAGGAAGGTCGAGAACGCGACGTAGCCGACGAGCGCGGCCGCGCCGATGACCGCCACCGCAGCCCAACCGAGGAGCCGGGCCGGGCCGCCGATGCCGGTGGCGGCCTCGGGGGCCACGTAGGGCCCGAAGCACGCCTCCTCCTTCTCCGCCGTGTCGGCGAAGCGGTGCAGGCCGATGGCGAGGATGAGGGCGGTGGCGATGGCGCCGAGGCCGCGCGTGGCGATGGAGATCGGCAGGGCCGCGGAGATCGCGGAATTCAGGGCTTCGACGGATTTCACCACGGTGATCACCACCGCGATGCTCACCGCCAGGGTGGTGATCCGCGAGGCGGCCGCATCGGTCATCGCCGTGGTGCGCCAGGACGGCTTGTCGGGCGACAGCAGGGCGTCGGCGAGGGCCTCGACGAAGGCGATGAAGGCGAGCCCGATGAGGATCGCCCCGGCCACCGGCAGCAGCCGCATGGGCAGGAGGTTGGTGACGTCGAGGGCGTAGTAGACCGCATAGCTCCCGAGCACCGCCGGCACGGTGCCGAGGAGAAAGACCCGCCAGGCGGCCAGCAGCTTCTTGCGCTGTGACGGATCCGTGGCCTTGGCGTCGCGCCGACCGAGGCGCGGGGCGATGTTGCGGCGACCGAAATACAGGGCGATGGAGATGCCGAAGGCGATCCCGAGGAAGAGCAGATTGGTGAGGGTGCCGTTGCGCGCGAACAGGTCGGCGGTGTCCGAGACGGCGTTCTGAAGCGCGCGGACGTCGCGCGGGATGTCGGCGGCGATCCGCATCCACAGGTCCGGGGTGACCAGGGCGGTGGAGCGCTCGAACAGGCCGCGGGTGAAGGCCGCGCGGCGCTTGTTGGTGACCTGATCGACGATCTGGTCGCTCTGCACGAGGAGGGATTTCGCGAGGCGCTGGGTCTCGTCGATCTCGGCCACCGCCTGTTCGCGCTCCGTGCGCTCGCGGGCGACGTCCTCGCCCTCCGCCCCCTCCTTCGGCTTGGGGCCGAGCTGCGTCAGGCGTTCGCGGGCCGCCTCCAGGCGCGGAGAGGTGAGATCGATCACGTGGCGGATGCGGTCGGCGATGGCGTCGACGCCATCGCGCGCGCGGGTCAGGTCGCCGCTGCCGACAGTCTCGCCGGCGAGGATCTTTTCGCGGTGTTCGAGGTCGTCCTTCGCCTTGTCGAGGGTGTCGCGGACGGTCTTGATCTCCTCCGACACCACGGGCTTCGGGGCCGGAGGCTTGGCGGGTGCGGCCGGCTGGGCGGCGGGTGGGGCGGCCGGCTGGGCGGCGGGTGCCGCCGGCTGGGGCGCCTGTCCGAAGACCGCGCCGGGAACGAAGCTCGCGAGGCCGAGCCATCCCGCTGCCAGGACCGGGACGAGACGCAGCCTGCGCCCGGTCCCGCCGGGCATGCGACGCACCCTCCCCTCGGTGGGCCGATGAGCGGTCGGGGCGTTCGTCTCGTGCAAGGTGCCGTCCTTCGTGTCGGGGGCCCTGCCCGCTCGGAATGGCGCGGCGTGCCGGGGCGACGCTGCGGGATCGCACGAACGAGGCCAGGGCGATCAGGGTCGGGAGACGCGGCAATCGCCGAGCAATGGGGCGAAAGGCTGACCGTGCCCCGCCCCGGCCGCATCGCTGGCGTGCGGATCGCGGGCAGACGACCTGTGGGGAAACGAACTGCCGGCCCGGCGGCCCGTGGGCATCGCTCCTTGTGGGCATGGCGTCGCGCGCATGCGGGGCGACCTTCACAAGCGTGTCATGCTGATATTAGACTAACCCGTGATGGACTTTGCCTTTTCGTATCGGTGCGAGGAGGTGGTGACGGTCGTCCGCGTCGAGGGACGTTGCCACCAGCCGGGCGCTTTCGCCCGATGCGACCGCTTTTGGCCTAAGCCTTCCGTGATTTCCGCCGCGCCTGCGCCGCTCCGACGGCGCCTTCTGCGCGCGCCCGTCCACGGGACGCACCGGTCCAAACTCCGAAAACGTTTGATCTTTCATCCGACAGGGGCAGCGCGCCGGGCGATTCCCGCGCGTTGTCCCCGTGTCGACCCGCCGAGAGGGGTGCGCCATGCTGGATCTCCAAACGCTCGTGCTGAACGCCGATTACCGGCCGCTGTCCTACAATCCGCTCTCGCTGTGGTCCTGGAAGGACGCCTTCACCGCCCTGTTCCTCGACCGCGTCACCCTGGTGGCGAGCTACGACGTCGAGGCGCGTAGCCCGAGCCGCTCCCTGCGGGTGCCGAGCGTCGTCGCCCTCAAGAGCTACGTGACCCTGGCGCGCAGCCCGGCCTTCACCCGCTACAACATCTACCTGCGCGACACGTTCTCGTGCCAGTATTGCGGCCTGCGCCTGCCGTCCGGCGGGCTCACCTTCGATCACGTGGTGCCGCGCTCGCGCGGCGGGCTGTCGAGCTGGGAAAACGTGGTCGCGGCCTGTTCGCCGTGCAACCTGCGCAAGGCCAACCGCACCCCGGCCGAGGCCGAGATGCCCCTCTTGCACGAGCCGCACCGCCCGACCCGGCACGAGCTGCACCGCCGCCAGCCGGAATTCGACCACCGGCAGTACCACCACACCTGGGTGGACTACCTCTACTGGGATTCCGAGCTGGAGAGCTGATCAGAACCGGCGCGGCGGCTCGTTGTAGAGGGGCAGATTGAGGGAGCGCGGCACCAGCACCACGGGCAGAGGCGGGGGCGGCGGCAGGTAGGCCGGATCGCGATAGGCGATCTCGGGCGGCGGCAACGGCCGGTGACGGAGTTCTCCGCCCGCCTGTGCCGGGCCGAGACCGGCGAGGACGAGGCTGGCCGAGGCCAGTCCAGCGCTGAGGACGAGGCGGATCATGGTTCGGGCGTTTCCGGCATCTTCGGGCGTTTCCGGCATCGGTGAAATCGATCGGGTGCGGCACCCCTATCCTACCCCGCCAAAAGCGAGTGCTGCCTTAACAAGCCGGCGTGTGTTCCGTCCCATTGCGCAGCGGCCGGTCATCCACCGGAGGCGGTGTCGAGGCACAATCAGAACTTCACGGCCGCACCGCCGCGCACGGTGTTGAGATTGACCTTGTGGCCGTCGAAATCGTTGAACAGCACGTACTGATATTCGGCCCGCAGGAGAATGTTCTGCGTCAGGGCATATTCCATGCCCGCGCCAAGGGCGATGCCGCCGACGATCTTCTCCGTCGGCCCCTTGGAAATCGCAACTGGAGCCGCGGGGACGGTCTGCAACGCTCCGTTGGGGGATGATTGAACGCCAGGATAAGCCGGGTTGAAGCTGAGGTAATCGTGACGGGACACGTAAGCCGGTGCTCCCGCAGTCAGAGCTTGGTTGGCTGCATAAGTTCTGGCATCGTATCCATAGTTCTGTACGAGGACTTGGTCCGTAACGATGGCGCGGCCGATCGCAACGCCGCCTGTGACGAAGGGAAGAAAGCTGCCAAAACTCCAGCCACCACGCGCACGAATAGTTCCATAATCTTCGATTTTTGTGGTGGATTCACCAAAGAGATTGACCGTTTCCGCAATGCCGCCGGATGTCATCATAATTCGGCCGATGCCGTTCGATGCGACGCCCGTGCGATTGAAACGCGTGTAGTCCGCTTCGATGCCGACGACGGCTTCGTCGAACTGATAGTTGAATCCGGCGAACGCACCGTAGCTCGTTCCTTCGATACGCGTCGAAGGGATCGCTAGCAGGTTCGAGGCCGAGAACTGGCTTTCGATATCGCGTGCTCGGAATTGGAGGGCCAGGATATCCTGGAAGACGTTCTTCTGCTGGAGCGCGGCCGACGTATAGCCGCCATGCCCACCGACATACACGCCGTTCCAATCGATGATCGGGGCCGCCGGCTCGTAGTCCGGGCCGCGCAGGACGCCGTAATCGAGGTCGGCGGCGCCGGCGGTGGAGCCGGCGCCGAGGGCGAGCGTCGTCAGGAGCGCGAGGGTCAGGGTCCGCATCGATGTCGTCCTCAAGGCGTCAGATCGACTGGGTTTTTACTGAGCCTGTTCTGGAATGTGTACTTGAGTAACCTTAACGGAGCGTTTCGGTCTCCGAAGCCGGCCGGGCCTACTCGTAGGGGTTTCCGCTGCTCCACACCGTGGGCAGTCCCTGCAGGCTCGGAATGCCGTCGCGGAAGGCATAGCGCAGGCCGACGCGGACTTCGTTGGCGGCGAGATCCTTGAGACTGCTGCCGGACCGGAAGGCGTCGAGGCCGGATTCGGCGCGCCCGAGATCGACGTAGCGGTAGCTCGCATCCAGGCTGAAGCCGGCGCCGAGCTCGTAGGCGACGCCGCCCGTGAGCGCCCAGGCGAGGTTGGTGACGGAGCGGTTGGGCCGGATCACCGCCGGGCGTGGGCCCGCGCCCGGCCCGCCGTCGCAGGCGTCGATGAGGCAGGTGGTCTGGGTGTAGCCCCGGCGAAAAACGTTTCGTGCGAAACCGACGCCGGCGCCGATATACGGGGTCAGGCCCCACCAGGTCCCGAGGTCGGCGTAGACGTTGACGAGGCCCGTGAGTGCGCCGAGGCGACCGGCCTCGACGTTGTAGCCCGTGGCGAAGTTGGTGCGCGACGAGTACGCGCTGTAGGTCGAATCCTGGCGCTGGTCGAAGGTGGCGTCCACGCGCAGCCAGGGGTTGATGCGGTAGCCGACGCCGCCGCCGTAGCCGGCCTCGCGGCTCAGGGTCCGCCGCACCAGGGGCGGCATGCCCGGATCGTTGGGATCGGGCAGCGTCGCGTCCGTCGGGCGCAGCGGAAAGCTCTCGGTGAAATCAGCGCGGAGATACCAGCCGCCGCCGATGGGTACGGGGGGGGCCTCCGGCGGCGGGGGCGGCAGCAGGTCGGCGCCCCACGCGGGCACGAGGGCTGCGAGCGACATCAGGGTCAAGGCAGATCCGGCGACCGCGGCGCGCGTCCGCCCATGGGCGCGATGCGATGGGCGCGTCTGCTGTGTCATGGTGTCCCCGAACCGTTTGCACCCTGTCCCGGGCGGCACGCACCCGTAGGGACCGACCTGGCTGTCGTCATGCGCGCGAGTATCGGAGAGGAAGGTTAGGAGCGGATTAAGCTTAACGCGATTGCTGGCGAAGGTTTGCTGTCGCAAACCAAGACGGCGCGAACCGGAGGGTTCGCGCCGTCTTGGTCATGGGCGCTGTGATGCCCAAGGGTGTGTCAGTACTTGCGGATCAGCGGAACCGGCTCGGGCTGGTAATCGGCGATGACCGGAGCGGCGACGATACCGCCGAGCATCCAGCGCATGCCGATGCGCACATCGTGGGAGGTGACTTCCTTGAGCTTGTAGGAGGCGCCGGCACAGCCCGGATCGTTGAAGCAGCTCACCGAGCCGGTGCCGACATGGCCGAGGTTCATGTAGCGGTAGCCGAGCTCGAGCTTGAGGTTCGGCGTGACGCTGTAGCCGAGGCCGGCCATGGCCGCCCAGGCGAGGTTAGTGGTGCGCTTGGTGGCGGCGATGCCGAAGCCGCCGGCGGCCGAACCGGCGCCGGTGTCGTTGAAGCCGTGCACCGTGTGGAAGGCCGAGCCGACGCCGCCGCCGATGAAGGGCGTCACGCCGTACCAGCTGCCGAGATCGACGTAGCCGTTGGCCATGGCGACCACGGTGGAAAGGTTGCCCTGGTCGTAGTCGATCCCCTTGGCCGGCACGCCGTTGCCGTAGGGCAGATCGAACTTCTCGACGAAGGAGAAGCGGCCTCCGCCCCGGTATTCACCGGTGATGTCGCCGCGCAGGAAGCCGTTGAACTGGTAGCCGACGCCGCCGCCGCCGAAGAACTGGTCGCCCATGCTCTTCTGGTGGATCTCGTAGTTCGGCGGCAGTGCCTTGCCCGGCACGGTGGTCACCACCTTCTCGTAGCTCGCGGCACCCACGCCGATATCGCCGCGCAGGTACCAGCCGCCGCCGATCTCGACGGGCGGGGGCAGCGGCTCGGGCGGCAGGGGGGGAAGCAGGTCGGCGGCGTATCCGAGGCTGGGCGCTCCCACGCTCGCAAGGAGCGTGAACGAGCGCACCAAGGCAGACAGCTTGGAGCGGCGCATGGAATTCAGTCCTTCACTCGACCGTTTGCCGGGAGCGACGAGGCGCCGGCTCGGATGACGAAGGCATGATTGGCGCAACGGGGTTAAATCAGGCTTAACGTTAAATCTTATCCTTGCCGGACTATGACGAGACAAGTGGAGACTCCGGGTCAAGTCAGGCGGGCAGGCCGGCGTCGATCCGGACCGGTGCATCCGAACCTGCACCTGTGTAGACACGCGGCGATGCGCCCC
Organism: Methylobacterium sp. Leaf100; assembly: GCF_001422845.1. Lineage (NCBI taxonomy): Bacteria > Pseudomonadati > Pseudomonadota > Alphaproteobacteria > Hyphomicrobiales > Methylobacteriaceae > Methylobacterium > Methylobacterium sp. Leaf100. The sequence continues at coordinate 168,349 of NZ_LMMW01000045.1, forward strand.
GAGGATGTCCGTGCCCTTGCCCTGTTGCTCCCCGGCGTGGTCGAGGCCGCGCATCAGGGGCATCCCGATTTTCGCATCGGCGGCCGGATCTTCGCGACCCTGTGGGTCGAGGAGGAGCGGGTCGTCCTGAAGCTCACGCCCGGCGACCAGGAACACCTGCTGGCCGAGGCGCCGGACCTGTTCGCGCCCGTGCCGGGGGCATGGGGGCGGCGCGGCTGGACCAACCTCGACCTGTGGGACGCCGACGAGGCGGTGCTGCGCGACGCCCTGCTGGCGGCGTGGCGCAACGTGGCGCCGGCGGCCCTCGACGGGGATTGAGGGCGATCAGGCCGCGGCTTTGGCCACGGCGTCCACGACGGTGTCGACCACCTCCGATACCAGGGCGCGGTCGTCGCCCTCGGCCATCACGCGGATCACCGGCTCCGTGCCCGAGGCGCGGATGACGAGGCGACCGTCGTTGCCGAGGCGCTCGCGGGCCTGCGCGATGGCGGTCACGACCGAATCCGCCCGCAACGGCTCGCCTGCGCGGTAGCGGACGTTGCGCAGGATCTGCGGCAGTGGATCGAAGCAGTGGCAGACCTCGCTGACCGGCCGGTCGGAGCGCTTGACCACGCTGAGGAGCTGCAGGGCGGCCACCAGACCGTCGCCGGTGGTGGCATAGTCGGACATGATGATGTGTCCGGATTGCTCGCCGCCGAGGTTGTAGCCGTGCTCGCGCATGTGCTCGAGGACGTAGCGGTCGCCCACCGCCGTGCGCGCCAGGGACAGGCCGATGCCGCCGAGGTAGCGCTCGAGGCCGAGGTTCGACATGATCGTCGCGACCAGCCCCGGCTGGGTCAGGCGGTCGTCCTCCTTCCACGAGCGGGCGACGACGGCCATGAGCTGGTCCCCATCCACCGACTGGCCCTTCTCGTCGACGATGAGAACCCGGTCGGCGTCGCCGTCCAGGGCGATGCCGATGTCGGCGCGGAGTTCCCGGACCTTGGCGGCCAGCGCCGCCGGCGCCGTCGAGCCGACATCCTGGTTGATGTTGAATCCGTCCGGCTCGACCCCGATGGCGATGACCTCGGCGCCGAGCTCCCACAGGGTCTCGGGCGCGACGCGGTAGGCCGCGCCGTTGGCGCAATCGACCACGATCCGCAGACCGTCGAGGGTGACGTTGCGGGGCAGCGAGCGCTTGGCGAACTCGATGTAGCGGGCATGCACGCTCTCGATGCGCTTTGCCCGGCCGAGATCGCGCGAGCCCGACAGCCGCTTGTGCATCTCGCCGTCGATGAGCGCCTCGATGGCGCGCTCCACGTCGTCGTTGAGCTTGAACCCGTCCGGACCGAACAGCTTGATGCCGTTGTCCTCGAACGGGTTGTGGGAAGCGGAGATCATCACGCCGAGGTCGGCCCGCATGGAGCGCGTCAGCATGGCGACCGCGGGCGTCGGCATCGGACCGAGCTGGAGCACATCCATGCCGACCGAAGTGAAACCGGCGATCAGGGCCGTCTCGATCATGTAGCCCGACAGGCGGGTATCCTTGCCGATCACCACCCGGTGACGATGGTCGCCGCGCTGGAACAGGAGCCCGGCGGCCTGGCCGACCTTGAGGGCGAGTTCGGGCGTGATCACGCCGTTGGCGCGCCCACGGATGCCGTCGGTGCCGAAATACTTGCGCGACATGGGTTCGCGATCCGTCTGCTGTCTGCTGCGGTGGGCCCGGAATCCGCCTCCGAGGCTATCCCGGCACGGTTAACGCGGCCCGGACATGCGTGAGCCCGCCGGGGGGCGGGCTCACGGGCTTATCCCAGGGGATTCGAGGCGTTCAGGCCTGGGGCTGCGGCTCCAGGCCGCCATCGGTCTCGCGCGGCCGGCCGCGACCGGCGGAGGGAACCGACGAGCCCCGGACGGTGCTTGAGGGACCATCGCCGGAATCGCGCACCGGCGGCTTGCCGGCGATGAGATTCTTGATCTCGTCGCCCGACAGGGTCTCGTATTCCAGCAGTCCCTGAGCGAGGGCTTCGAGGTCGTCCTTGTGCTCGCCGAGGATGCGGCGGGCCTCCTCCAGACCGGTCTCGACGAGGCGGCGGACCTCCGCGTCGATCTTCTGGGCGGTGGCTTCCGAGACCGTCTGCTGACGGCCCATGGACATGCCGAGGAACACTTCGTCGTTGTTCTCGCCGTACGCGACGGTGCCGAGTTCGGGGCTGAAGCCCCAGCGGGTCACCATCATGCGGGCGAGACGCGTCGCCTGCTCGATGTCGGACTGGGCGCCCGAGGTCACCTTGTCGGCGCCGAAGGTCATCTCCTCGGCGATGCGGCCGCCCATCATGATAGCGAGACGCGAGGTCATCTGCTCGAAGCTCATGGACAGCTTGTCGCGCTCGGGCAGCTGCATGACCATGCCGAGGGCCCGGCCGCGCGGGATGATCGTCGCCTTGTGGACGGGGTCGGTGGCCGGCACGTTGAAGGCGACGATGGCGTGGCCGCCCTCGTGGTAGGCGGTGAGACGCTTCTCATCCTCGGTCATGACCAGGGTGCGCCGCTCGGCGCCCATCATCACCTTGTCCTTGGCGTCCTCGAACTCGTGCATCGTGACGATGCGTTTTCCGCGACGCGCCGCCAGGAGCGCCGACTCGTTGACGAGGTTCATGAGGTCGGCGCCCGAGAAGCCCGGGGTTCCGCGCGCGATGACCTTGAGGTCGACGTCCGGTGCCAGCGGCACCTTGCGGACGTGGACGCGCAGGATGCGCTCGCGGCCGACGACATCGGGATTCGGCACCATGATCTGGCGATCGAAGCGGCCCGGACGCAGGAGGGCGGGGTCGAGGACGTCGGGCCGGTTGGTGGCCGCGATGATGATCACGCCCTCGTTGGCCTCGAAGCCGTCCATCTCCACGAGGAGCTGGTTCAGGGTCTGCTCGCGCTCGTCGTTGCCGCCCCCCAAGCCGGCGCCGCGATGACGGCCCACCGCGTCGATCTCGTCGATGAAGATGATGCAGGGTGCGTTCTTCTTCGCCTGCTCGAACATGTCGCGGACGCGGCTTGCGCCGACGCCGACGAACATCTCGACGAAGTCAGAGCCCGAGATGGTGAAGAACGGCACGTTGGCCTCGCCCGCGACCGCCCGGGCGATCAGGGTCTTACCCGTGCCGGGAGGGCCGACGAGGAGAACGCCGCGCGGGATGCGGCCGCCGAGGCGCTGGAACTTCTGCGGGTCGCGCAGGAATTCCACGATCTCCTGCAGGTCCTCCTTGGCTTCCTCGACGCCGGCGACATCGTCGAAGCTCACGCGGCCCGACGCCTCGGTGAGGAGCTTGGCCTTCGACTTGCCGAAGCCCATGGCCCGGCCCGCGCCAGACTGCATCTGGCGGCTGAGGAAGATCCAGGCGCCGATGAACACGAGGATCGGCAGCCAGCTCACGAGCAACTGGATGAACCACGGCGTGTTGTCCGACGGCGGCCGCGCGGTGATCTGCACGCCCTTGCTCTGGAGCTTCGAGACCAGGCCGGGGTCGTTCGGCGCGTAGGAGGTGAAGTTGCCGCCGCCGACGTAGGAGCCGCTGACGTCCTGCCCGGAGATCACCACCGTCTGAATCTTGCCGGCATCGGCATCGTTCAAGAGCTGGCTGTAGGCGATCTCGGCGCCGCCGCCGCGATGTCCCGGATTCTGGAACAGCGTCACGAGGGCGAGCACGAGCAGGAAGATGACGACCCACAAGGCGAAATTGCGGAAGTTCGGGTTCATCGATCAATCCCTGGGGGGCATCCGGGCCCGCGGCGCGAATGGGGCGGATATCAGTCCGGACACTCCGAGCCAATGTAGGCAGCCCCGCCCCCCTTGCCAAGTAAATCGCGTACTCCTGCGGCAAGGCGGTCCCCAGCCCCGTCGCCGCCGGTCCTGGCCGGTGCCGGCGCGAGGGTGAACCCTCTCCCCCGCGTCAGGGAAACCAGCAGGCCCGCCAGGGTCCGGCGCAGGGGCGCCCGATCCCGAAGCGCCGGGCGCAGGGCGTCGAGCACGAGGGATTCGATTCGCTCCAGGCGCGGCCGTCCCGCCCCGGCCTCCGCGAGGGCCAGGGCGACGACGCGGATGAGGACCGCATCCGGCAGGTTCGCCAGCCCCGATGCGTCGAGGCGGACCAGGGTGGGAGCATCGGCCGGACGGCGCGCGGTGACGTAGGCGGCGCGGGCGGCATCGGTGAGAGCCGCGTCGTCGCGGGCGCACCGCGCGGCAAGTCGCGTCAGGCGGGCGTCGCTCAACCCCTCCCGGGCGAGGTCCGGCAGGAGGCGGCGCAGCCGGGCGCGGGCGAAGCGGGGATCGGCGTTCGACGCATCCTGGATGGGGGTGAGGCCATGGGCCACGCAATACGCCACGAGGCCGGCCTTCGGCAGGTCGAGGAACGGTCGTCCGAGGCGGACCCGACCGACGAGGGGACGCACGGCCCGCATGCCGGCGAGACCTTCCGGGCCGCTCCCGGCCAGCAGGCGCATCAGCACGGTCTCGGCCTGGTCGTCGCGGGTGTGTCCGGTGAGCACCCAATCGAGACCGAGCCGTTGCGCGTGGGCGCCCAGCAAGGCGTAGCGCGCCCCGCGCGCCGCCGCCTGGAGGCCGTGGGCCGGCTTCGGGCCGGTCCAGGCGAGGATGCGGTGCGGCAGTCCGAAGTCCCGCGCCAGGGTGGCGACGCCCTCCGCCTCGACGGCCGAGGCGGACCGCAACCCGTGATCGACGGTGGCGACGTGGAGCGGGATCGTGGGACCGACCCGCTCGAGGGCCTGCTTGGCGGCCTGCATCAGGGCCGTCGAATCGGGACCGCCCGAAACGGCGAGCAGCACGCCGCCATGCGGGATCGCGGGCGCGACGTAGGGAGCGAGCGCCGCCTCGATGGCGGCAGGGTCGAAGTCCGGCGCGGTCACGCCGCGCAGCGGGCGCGCTTCTGCTCGCGGGCCACACCCTGCCGCACGGAGGGGGCGGCACCGGGGAACTTGCGCTCGAGTTCGGCCAGCGTCGCGCAGGCCTGCTCGCGGGCGCCGAGGGCGTTGAGCGAGGTCCCGAGCTTCAGCATCGCGTCCGGCGCCTGGGCCGAGCGGGCATAATCCGTCGACACCTTCAGGAACTGCTCGGCCGCCTCGCGATTGCGATTGCGCTGGAGGTAGCTCTCCCCGAGCCAGTAGGTCGCCGCCGGCACCAGCCCGTCACGCGGGTGGGATTGGATGAACTGGCGCAGGCCCATCTCGGCCTGCTCGTACTGCCGCTGCAGGATGTAGGCGTAGGCCGATTCGTAATCGGCGCGGGCGTCACCCGTGGCGGTGGCGGCGACGCCCGGGCGGGCCGGCGCCGCGATGGCGCCCGTGGTCGGTACACGCGACGGCGGCGTGAGATCGACGGGGCCGCCGAAGCCGGGCGGCGACGGGCCGGGCTCCTCGTCGTCGGCCTCCACCACCGTCGGCGGCACCGTGCGGGCGCGGGGCGCCTCGGCCAAAGGCGCCGCGGACATGGCGTTCGACGACATGGCGTTTGACGACATGGCGTTCGAGGGCGTCGTGGTGCCGAGCTGCATCGGTGCGCCCGGTCGGCCGGGGTTCTGGTCGGGATCGAAGGCGTCGCTGCGTTTGGCCGGCTTCTGCGGCGCCGGATTGCCGCTCGGGGATGCCGCACCGCGACCGCCCTTGGCCTCCTGCAGGCGGAACTCGACATCCTCCTGGAACTTGCGAAGCTGTTCCTTGAGCTGGCGGTTCTCGTGCTGGAGCGTCTCGATCTGTCCCGCCTGCTGGCGCGACTGGTTCTCCAGCCGGTTCAGGCGCACGACGAAATCGGACCCGTCCTGGGCCGCCGCGGGCGACAGGGCCGCGAGCGCGAGGCAGGTGACGAGGAGGAGGCGACGGAGCATGGCGATCGGCACCGGTGAACGTGTCCCGCGAAGGCCATCGACTGGCCTCCCGCCCCATAACAGGTGTGCCGCATTGCGGCAAAACGCGGGCGCCCTGTTTCCGAAAGCGCCCGCCTCTCGCGTGATCAGGAACCGGCGCCGCGGTCGAGCACGGTGACGGCCCGCCGGTTCTGCGACCAGCACGAGATGTCGTTGCACACGGCGACCGGCCGCTCCTTGCCGTACGATACCGTGCGGATGCGGCCCGAGGCGATGCCGCGCGCGGCGAGGTAGTCGTTCACCGCCTGGGCGCGGCGGGCGCCGAGGGAGAAGTTGTACTCGCGGGTGCCGCGCTCGTCGGCATGGCCTTCGACGAGGAAGGTGTAGCGCGGGTAGCGCTGGAGCCAGGCCGCCTGTTTGTCGAGGGTGGCCGTCGCCGTGGACGTCAGGTCCGTCGAATCGGATTCGAAGAACACCCGGTCGCCGATGTTGACCACGAAGTCCTGGGCGCTGCCGGGCGTGCCCGCCCCGGCCCCGTAGGCCCCACCCGCGCCGGCGCCGAAGCCGGAGGCGTCGGCGAGATCCTTGTCGTTGCTGCAGGCGGCGACGCTGAGCGCGGCGCAGAGCGCCGCCGCGAGGCTGAACACGCGGGAGCGCGCGATCGTGGTCATGGTCCTGTTCTCCTCGAACGGCGCCGACGCGCGGCGCGGCCCGATATCCGGGGCTGGTGCGGTGTCTTCAGCCCCGTTGTCTAAGCCGGGCAGGTTAAGCGAAGGTTCCGTCAACCTTGACGGAGCGTTTCCACCATCGATTCGCGGCAGATGACGTGCGAGCCCGCACGCCGATGCCGATGGGACTATCGTCATCCGACAATACGGCGGCGTCGGGACGGTTCGACCGAGCCCGATCTTTCGCGCATTCGTGTCGCTTCACCGCAACGGTCGGCCTCGCGGCCGTGCGATCGCCCGGTCCGGATCTGCCGCGTTCGGTCAGGCGGCGCAGGCCGCCAACGGGGTCTCGGGCCGCGCGCCGGCTTCCATCGCGCAGATGGCCGCGATCGCCCCTTCGGCCGCGGCGCGGGCCGCCTTCAGAGGAGCGGCCAGATCGGCTCCGAGGAGGCAGGCCTGCTCCATCTCCAGGCAGCACCGCGACAGGTCGAAGAACCCGAGCGAACCGCTGACCGAGAGCAGCGTGTGCGCATCGTGGCGCAGGGCCAGGCGGTCGGTATCGGGCCAGCCAAGCCGCTGCGAGATCTCGATCCTGAGATGGCCCAGGAGGTCCATCAGCCGCGCCTGGCCGAACACTCCTTCGAGCTCGGCCAGGGTCGCCGGATCGTAGACCGGCACCACGCCGACGACCCGCGACGCGATACCCGCTGCGAACGGAACATCGAGGGCCTGCGTGCTGTCGATCAAAGGCGCGGATGCGGGCACGGTCAAGCCACCGCTGGAGTTGAAAGAGGCTTAACCATTATCAGGATAGACGCGTCGTTGCAAAGAGTTGGGGCGAAGAGTTGGGACGGGTGATGGATTCCCACTGCCGGGTTCTGATCGTCGAGGATAACTACCTGCTGCTCGACATGCTCAGCCGTGTCTTCGATCAGGGTGGCCTGAGCGTCGTCGCGGTGTCGAGCGGCGAAGCGGCGCTGACATCCATCCGCGAGACCGGCCCGACCATCGACTGGCTGTTCACCGACATCAACCTGCCCGGCCTCGTCGACGGCTGGAGTGTGGCCGACGCGTTCCGGACGCTGCATCCCCGCCGTCCCGTGGTCTATGCCTCCAGCGGCACGTATCCGCGCAATCGCGCCGTCAGCGACAGCCTGTTCGTCGCCAAGCCGTTCCGGATGCAGCCCATCGCCGAACTCGCCCGGGGCATCGCCGCCGCATCGGGTCTGCGCGCCGCCGGATAGTCCGGGGCCGGGGATTCAGGTGAACAGAGCCCGCACCGCCGGGTCTGCCCGCCAGGCCGCGACGCGCGGACATACGAGGCGGTCCGCCGGATGCCGGGCGTAGGCGGAAAAGCTGCCGGCGACGAAGGCGGAGCGATCGAACAGAATCGGGGCCGCGCCCCATTTCCGCTCCCTGGGCTTGTAGTGCGTGGTTCCCGGGAGGCCGTAGCGCCGCGCGATCTCCGGATAGAGCGGCCAGACCACATCCGACACGAGGTCGTCGGCGAGATAGTCCTCCGCCGCGACGGACAGGGGCGCGAGACCCGCCTCGCGGGCGAGGCGGTGGGCGATGTCGGCGAGCACGAACAGCTTCGGATGGTTGAGGACGTGCATGAAGCAGCCCCGCCGCGACCAGCGCGCGAGTTCCGCGTCCAGGGGAAACGCGAGGTCGCGCGCGCTGCCGAGGAGGAAGGTGCTGGCGTGGTCCCAGGCGTCGTAGTAGCCGAGCCGCGCGTAGACGTCGTCGCGGAACAGGCGGACGGTCTCCGCCACGGTGCGCCCTTCGAGGTACGCGCAGAGGGCGATGGCCGAGTGATACGGCCCCATGGGCGAACGCACGAGGTGGGTCGCCGACAGCGCGCCGACATCGCCGACATGGACCATGTCCGGGTGGAAGGCCGGAAACAGGATCGTGGGGAAAAGGCGTAGGCGTGCATCCCCCTGTGCCAGGGCGTGAACGTTGCCGCCCGTGACGAAGCCCTCCGGGAAGAACTGCGAGAACACGTGGTCGAAGGGCGCGAGGTGGTCGCGCAGGCGCGTCAGGGTGGCGTGGTCCCGCCGCAGGGTCGCCAGGGGGACGAGGCTGACGCGGGCCTCGGGCAGGAGCAGGCTGAGGGCGCGTGCGATGCCGTCGGCCTGGCAATTGCCCAGCACGGCGATGCGGCGACCCGTTCGGACCGGCTCTCCCGAAGCGACGGCCCGGCGCCATGGTCCCGCCCAGGATGGCGACCAAGAGCAGACGCGAGATCTGAACGATGAGACGGATCGCGTCAGGGTCTCGACCCGTGCGACGGCCCGGTGCGGCCAGCCTGTGAGCGAACGGATGAGAGGTGCCGCCGTGGTGATGAACCCTTACGCCGATCTACCGGCCGAGCGATTCTGGCGCAAGGCCGTGGTCGGGGTGCCGCCCTTCGCCCTGGCGCCGGGGCCCAGCGGGGTGTTTCTCATCCCGCCGGGGGCCCGGGTCGCCACCGCGGGAAGCTGCTTCGCGCAGCACGTGGCGCGGGCGCTCACGGAGGCCGGCTTGGGCCGCTACCTCGCCGAGCCGGCGCCCCCCGGCCTGTCCGAGGCGGAGGCGGAGGCGCGCCAGTACGGCACCTATTGCGCCCGCACCGGCAACGTCTACACCGCGCGCCAACTGCTCCAGCTCTTCGACCGGGCCTACGGCACCTATCGCCCCGAACTGACCGCGTGGACCCGGCCGGACGGACGCCTCGTCGATCCGTTCCGCCCCGCCGTCGAGCCCGATGGCTTCGCGGACGAAGTGGCCCTCCTGGCGTCGCGCGAAACGCACCTCGCGGCCGTGCGAACCATGTTCGCGGACCTCGACGTGTTCGTGTTCACCCTCGGGCTGACGGAGGGCTGGGAGCATCGCGCCGACGGGGCGGCCCTGCCCGTGGCGCCGGGCGTGATCGGCGACGCCTTCGATCCGGCGCGCTACGCCTTCGTCAACGCCCGTGCGGGCGCCGTGCGGGACGACATGCTGGCGTTCCTCGACCGGCTGTTCGCGGTGAATCCGGGCGCCCGGGTGATCCTCACGGTCTCGCCGGTGCCGCTCATCGCGTCCTACGCCGACCGGCACGTGCTCGTGTCCAACGCCTACAGCAAGGCGGCCCTGCGAGTGGCGGCGGAGGAGGTGGTCGAGGCCGAGCCGCGCGCGGTGTACTTTCCCGCCTACGAGATCGTCACCAGCACGGCCAATGCCGGCCGGTACTACGCCGAGGATTTGCGCTCGGTGACGCCCGAGGCCGTCGCCCACGTCATGCGGGTGTTCCTCGGCGCCTTCACGGATGCGGCGCCCGTGGCCCGGGTGCCCCACCCGCTCGGCCTCGAATACGCCCGCGCGGCCGGCGTGATCTGCGACGAGGAAGCCATCGAACGCAGCCTCGCCTGAGGCCGTCCGGCCCCTACTGCAGGTGCTTGAAATAGGTGTCGCCGGCCGCGCGCTTCAGTTCGGCGCCGGCCTCGGCGCCGATACGGGCGGCATCGGCGACGGAGCCCGCGCGCTGGACCGCCCAGTGCGCGCTGCCGTCGGGCAGGAACAGCAGGCCGTCGAGGGACAGGCTGTCGCCGTCGATGCGGGCCAGCGCCGCGATGGGGGTGCGGCACGAGCCGTCGAGTTCGGCGAGCAGGCCGCGCTCGGCGGCGAGTTCGGCCGTCGCCCGTGCGCTGACGAGGGGGGCGAGGAGGGCCCGCACGTCGGAATCATCCGCGCGGCACTCGATGCCGAGCGCGCCCTGCGCCACCGCCGGCAGCATCTCCTCGACGGCGAGCACGGAGCGGGCCATGTCGGCCATGCCGAGGCGCTCCAGCCCGCACAGGGCCAGGAGGGTGGCGTCGCAAGTGCCCTCCTCCAGCTTGCGCATCCGGGTGTTGGCGTTGCCGCGCAGGGGGACGATGCGGAGATCCGGCCGCCGCATGAGCACCTGGGCGGCCCGGCGCAGGGACGAGGTGCCGACGCGGGCGCCGGACGGCAGGTCGGCGAAGCCGGATGCGCGCGGCGACAGGAACGCGTCGCGCGGGTCGTCGCGCTCGAGGATGCAGGCGATCACGAGCCCTTCGGGCAGCCAGGTCTCCACATCCTTCATGGAATGCACGGCGACGTCGACCACGTCGGCGAACAGCGCCTGTTCGAGTTCCTTGGTGAACAGCCCCTTGCCGCCGATCTCCGAGAGCGGCCGGTCCAGGATGCGATCGGCCACGGTGTTGACCACCACGATCTCGGTCTCGAGCCCCGGATTGGCGGCCACGATCTTGTCCCGCACCATCCCGGTCTGAGCGAGGGCCATCGGGCTGCCGCGCGTGCCGATGCGGAGGGGGCGCTGGGTCTTGGGCGAAGTCATCGGCGCGGATCGCTCCGGGTGGGTGTCCTGACACCGTGGTACGCAGTCCGCACGGCCCTGTCACCGGGCATCCGGGGGCCGCACGGCGCATGCGAAGCGGGTTTCGCACAAGCGGCCCCGGTTCCGCCTCGAACCCCGCTGAGGCGCGCGTGAGCAGGTCCACTCGCGACGAGTCGATCGGTTGCGTTATCGCAAACTTAGCGATTCATGACGCCTCCTGGTTGCAAAGCTTGGCGGGGATGCGGCCGGATGAGAGTGAGCAAGCTGGAGCGCTACTATCAGGCCGAGTTCGGCCCGCGCGACGATCCCGGCGCGCCGGAGCCGGCGCCCGTGCGATCCCGCACGCCCGAGCGGATGCGCGGTCGCCGCCGCGGGCCCGGCCCGGTCAAGCTCGTGCTGCTCCTCGGCGGGGTCGGCTTCCTCGGGGCGTCCCTGCTGATGCCCTGCGGCTCCGGCGCCGGGCCGGGTTTCCTGCCGCAGGGCCTCGTCGCCGCCGTCTGCGCCCGCCAGGCGGTCATGGGCCACATCCGCGGACTGGACGATCGTTTCCGCTCCATCGCCGGCGCCCTGCGCTAGGGCTGCGCCCGACCACATTGGGTCGGGACACATGGTTAGGTCTTTGTTTTGCTGCGTTTTTTTCTACCGAGCCGGTATCGGATCCGGCGGTAAGCGCTCCTGGGCCGTTCCGGCCGCTTGCCCGAATTCCATCGCGAGATCCCGGCCATGACACCCACGTCCGACGCCTCACGCCCACCCGGGCTCGCCGACCCGGCCCCGTTGCGACGCACCGACCGCGACGGAGCCGCGGCCTTCGCCGTGGAGCGCCGGCGCCTGCGGGAGGCGCACGCGACGGAGCCGAAACGGGGCGGGATCGGCTGGAAGTTCGGCCTCGCCGTTGATCTCGCCCTGCTGTCCCTGCCGATTCCGGCGGTGATCGTGGTGCCCCCGCTCCTCGAATGCCGGCACCGGTCGGTCCATGTCGGCTTCTTCGCGGGCGATTCGTTCGAGGCCTGCGCCAGGCGCCGGATCGCCGCCCGCTGGAACCACCTCGATGCGCGCATCAAGATGATCGTCCGCAACTCCGGGCAGTGAGGTCTCGCGTCAGCGGTCTCGCGTCAGAAGGCCTGAAGCGTCAGTTCCGTGTGCTCAACGCTCGGCGGCGCCTCGAAGAACGGCGAGACCATGGCGCGGTAATCCTGCCAGGCCTGGGAGCCGGTGAAATCCTTGGTGTGGTTCTCCAGGGTGTCCCACTCGATGAGGAGGCGATAGCGCTGCGGCTTCTCGATGGAGCGGCGCACGGCGAAGCTGCGGCAGCCCTTGGCGTCGCGAAAAATCTCGGCGGCCCGGGCGATGCCGGCCTCGAAGTCGGATTCCGTGCCGGGCTTGAGGTCGATCTGCGCGATTTCGAGGATCATGGCGGGTCCTTTGTTCGGGGAGGGGTCAGCGCAGGGGGCGGCCGAGGGTGCGGGCGAGGATGCGCTGCGGGCTGCGCTCGGGGTCGGCCTGGTCGGCGACCCGGAGGTAGGCGGTCTGTTCCAGCATGTAGCGGCCGCCCATTGCGCCGTGCATCACCAGGTCGGAGAACGTCACCCAGGTCTGGCCCGGCGCGAAGCGCACGTCGGCCTGCGGGGCATCGGCCTGATAGGCCATGTCCTGCTTCAAAGCGTCGTGCAGATGCAGCATCAGGTGGTCGTATTCCGAGCGCCGCGCCTTGGTGATCTTCAGAGCCGCGAGCAGCCGCGCCGAGAGCGGCGAATAACCCGGAAGCTTCGGCGCGAACTTCTGGGCCATCGAGGCGAAGTCTTCGCCCACCCGCCACAGGCGCGGCTGACCTTCGGGGTTGATGTTGCGGAAGATCCGAAGAATGCGCTTCTCGCCGATGGGGTTCGACGGGAACGCGTCGACGTGCAGGCGGGTGTCGTCGCGCCGCCAGCTCAGCTTGCGCTGGTCCACCTCGAACGGGCGGTAGGAGGTGCCGGCCAGGGCGATCTTGCCCGCATAGGTCGGGAGATACCGGGCGATGAGGGCGTCCGCGAAGTCGCGGTAGCGGATGAGAAGCTGGCGCAGTGCCTCCTGTTCCTCAGGGGTGCCGGCCGCGCCCCGCAGGCTCGCGGCCTCGCCCCGGATGTTCACGTTCTTCGCCTTGCCGTTGGCGAAGGGCCGTTCGACGAAGCGCTCCTCGAACGGGCTGAACGGAAAGTCGAGATCGGGGAACATCAGGACCGCCCCGCCCTCCAGGGCATCGACCAGGGATGGCGCACCGGGGGCCGAACCTTCTCGGGAGACGGAAACGATCGGGCTGATCATCGCGGGCGGCGTCCTGGGTTTCCGGCGGGTGGAGACGGGGTTTATCCGAAGGTGACGCCCGAGACCAACCCAGCCGTCGGGCGCGCGAATACCGGTGGATGACGGCTCTGGCCGGTTGTCAGGGTGCGGCGGGAGGCTCAACCATGCGGTTCCCGTTGCGCGCAACTTCACGGCGCGCGGCACGTTTGTATGGCGGTCCGAGATCCGAGCGCGGATCCGGCACCGGCAAGGAAGCCAGCATGGCGACGTTGAAGGAATTCGAGGAGTCGCTGCGCGAGCACGGGATGCTCATGGCGCTCGCCCTGCTGGAGCGCCTGCGCGAGCGTGACCGCGCCACCCGCACCATCAAGCCGGCGCGCCGCCTCACGGGGCAGAAGATGACGCCCGAACTCGCCCGCGCCATCCTCGACCTTCACGCCTCCACGGGCATGACCCAACAGGAGATCGCCTTCAAGGTCGGGGTCAACCAGGGCCGGGTCAACGAGGTGATCAAGCGCGGCAAGTGGCTCGATGACGATCCGAACGCCCCAGAGGCCATCGCCCGCGATAAGGCCAAGGCCCGCCTGCGGGCCGAGCCCGTGGCGAAACGTCCGCCAGTCAAGCGCAGCGTGAAGCCTGCCGCGCGGCCGGGGGCCCCGGCGCGGCGTCCGAGCCCCCAGGGCCAGCTCATCTTCGGGGATCTCTAGGACGGCGCGGTGTCCCGCCGCAGGATCACGGGGCACGGCGAAGCGTTTTCCCATGTGCCGTGGACGGGTCCACGGCTTGAGGGATCGATCATGACGCGCATACTTCTCGCGCTGATCTGCGTCGGCGCGGTCAGCCCGGCTTTCGCACAGCGGCCGTCCACTACCACCATGAGCTGCGCCCAGGCGAAAGGCATCGTCGGGCGGGAGGGCGGCATCGTCCTTGGCACCGGCGGCCCGACCTACGACCGCTTCGTCCGAGACCGCAGCTTCTGCGAGATCACCGAGATCACGATTCCGGCTTTCGTCCCTGCGGGCGACACGCCGCGCTGTTTCGTCGGCTATCGCTGCAAGGAGCCGGGCCGCGGCGACCGCTTCGACGACGAATCCTGACGGTTCGAAATGAAAGCGCCCCGGCCTTTCGGCCGGGGCGCCCCGCTGGTGTTGAGAGCGGAGCGGCGTTTACGCCGCCTGCTGTACCGAACCCTCGATGGTCGGGGTCGCGGACGCGCGACCCGTGGCGATCTGGATCTGGCGCGGCTTCTTCGCCTCCGGGATCTCGCGGACGAGATCGATGTGGAGGAGGCCGTTCTCCAGCACCGCACCCGTCACCTGGACGTAGTCGGCGAGCTGGAAGCGGCGCTCGAAGGCGCGCGCGGCGATGCCCTGGTGCAGGAACGTCACCGGCTTGTCGGGATCGGTCGCACGCTCGCCCTTCAGCGTCAGCGCGTTCTCCTTGACCTCGATGGCGAGATCGGAGTCCGTGAACCCTGCGACCGCCACCGTGATCCGGTAGGCGTTCTCGCCGGTGCGCTCGATGTTGTAGGGCGGATAGGTCGGGGCCGGATCGGCGGCGACGTACTGGTCGAGGGCCGAGAACAGGCGGTCGAAGCCGACGGTGGAGCGATAGAGGGGAGCAAGATCGAACTGGCGCATGACATATTCTCCATAAGAAGCAACATGCTTAGATCGGGTCCGCCCGAGGGCCGGACCTGTCGCACCGCCGTAACGGCCGGTGCCTCCGTGATATTGGCGGAGTCGTTTGTCTTCGCAAGAGCCTGAAACCCGCGCGTCGCGGTGTTTTTCGCAATTTTTTCGATGTGGTGACAGGCCGGAAGGGATGGCATGGCACAAGAGGCGCACCGGTGGGGTAAGGCCTGCCGCACGAGGATCGGCCGATGCTGACGCTGGGTTCCACACCCGACAATCCTGTCCCGCCCGGCGGCGCCCTGAAGGCGGTCCGCACCGAGGACGGCGTCGAGCTGCGGGTCGCGCATTGGCGCCCCACCACCCGTCTCGTGAAGGGCACCGTTTGCCTGCTGCAGGGCCGGGCCGAGTTCATCGAGAAATACTACGAGACGGTCGGTGATCTGCGCGGACGCGGCTTCGCCGTCGTGGCGTTCGACTGGCGCGGCCAGGGCGAATCGCAGCGCCAGGTCGCCGACGCGCACAAGGGCCACGTCGCCCGGTTCGACGATTATCGACGCGACCTCAAGGCCGTCGAGGAGGCGGTCCTGCGGCCCCTGATGCCGCATCCGCATATCGGTCTCGCGCATTCCATGGGCGGCGCCGTGGCCTTTACCGGGGCCTACGAGGGCTGGCTGCCGTTCAGCCGGATCGTCACCGTGGCGCCGATGCTCGCCCTGCGCATGGTGCGCTGGCCGGCCGGCGCCTCGGCGCTCGCGCGCATCCTCCACCGCCTCGGCCTCGGCCGGCGCTACATCCCGTTCGGAACGCCGACCTCTATCGCCACGAAGCCGTTCGCCCGCAACCGCCTCTCGAGCGACCCGGTGCGCTATGCCCGCAACGCCGCGGCGGCGCGGGCCGTCGGGGCCGGGGCCGTGGGCGATCCGACCATCGCGTGGCTCGCGGGCGCCTTCCGCACCATGCGGCGCCTGCGCGACCGTCGGGTGGCCGCATCCATCGCGATCCCGGCCCTCGTCGTCGGCGCGGGGGCGGACCCTGTCTGCGAGACGCGGGCGACGGAGCGGTTCGCCCGGTTGGTGCGCGGGGCGCACATCCTGGTCCTGCCCGGCGCCCGCCACGAGATCCTGTCGGAAACCGACGCGATCCGGGACGATTTCTGGGCGGCGTTCGACGCGTTCGTGCCCGGCACCGTCGTCGAGCCGACCAGGACCGCCGGGGCCTACACCGATGCCTGAGACTGTTTCCGGATGATCCATTCGGAGACAGTCTCAGGCAGCCCGCGCGGCGCCTGAGCGAAGCTCAAATCCGCATCGCGAAGCGATCAGCCGGATTTGATATGAGCCCTACGGGTTGAGGAGACGAAGGGCCTCGGCGTGCAGTGCCCGGTCGCCGGCGGCGACGATGCGGCCGCCGGCGGCGGCCGGGCCGCCGTCCCAGGCGGTGATGACGCCGCCCGCTCCCTCGACGATGGGGATGAGGGCGACGATGTCGTAGGGCTTGAGCCCGGCTTCCACCACGAGATCGACCTGGCCCGCCGCCAGCATGCAATAGGCGTAGCAATCCGTGCCGTAGCGCGACATCCGCACGGCCGCCTCGATGGCTGTGAAGCCGTCGCGCTCGGGGCCGTCGGCGAACAGGCGCGGATCGGTGGTGGCCAGCAGCGCGTGCTTCAGGACCGTGCCGCGCCGGGCGCGCAGGATCCGCTCGCCCCGGGACGAGCGCATCCGCGCCGTGGCGCCGTCGCCGGAGAAGCGTTCCCCGAGGAACGGCTGGTGCATCAGGCCGCGGACCGGCACGCCGTGCCGGGTGAGGCCGATGAGGGTGCCCCAGGTCGGCAGGCCGGCGATGAACGCACGGGTGCCGTCGATGGGGTCGAGCACCCAGACGCATTCGGCGTCGAGGTTCTCCGAACCGAACTCCTCCCCCAGGATGCCGTGGGTCGGGAAGCTGCGGCGGATCAGGCCACGCAGGATCACCTCCGCCGCGCGGTCGGCCTCCGTCACGGGGTCGAAGGTCCCGCCATGGCCCTTGTCGTCCATGCCGAAGGCGGCGCGGAAGAACGGCAGGATCGCCTGCCCGGACTCGGTGGCGAGATCGTCCATGAACCGCGCGAGATCGACGACGCTCATCGAAACTTCCTGTCCGGGACCCTGACGGCAGCGAAGCGGACGCGACGCCTCGCCGTCAAGTACCGACGGACACGCGACCCGCGATCGGACGGGCGCCCGGCGCCTAGACGGGCACGGGCGCACCGACGGGATGTGCGGCCGGACGCTCCGCCGCCACGGGGTCCGGGGTGGCCGGATCGGCGGCGGCCACGATGGCGTCGATGGCGCCGCGCAGGGAGGTGACGTGCATGTCCGCCGGGATCGCCCGGCGCTGGGCCGCCTCGTCGAGACCGTTCTCGTCCGCCTGCCACAGGCCGACGACCAGGCGGGCCCGGGGCAGCTTGCGCCGCAGGCGTTCGGCCAGCCGCCGGAGGTGGGTCGGCTCGCCGCTGATCGCCGTCGAGACGATGCAGGCGAGGCGCGCCGGGCCTGGATCGAAGGTGTCGATCCGCGCCCGCGCCAGCTCGGCGAACGGCACCGTGCGGGCGCCGATCCCGCGCGTCTGCAGGAGCTGGGCCAGGATCGCGCAGGCGGATTCGTCGACGAAGCTGCGCCCCGACACGCACAGGACGGTTCCGGGTTCGGCCCAGGCCGCGGTGATGCCGGTCCGCGCCTCCTCGGCGTCAGGAGGCTCGGCCCCCTCGTCCTCGCGCTCCGCGAGATCCTCCACGAGGCCGGCCAGACTCTGGCGGATGTCGGCTTTCTGCTCGGTGGTGAGCACGCCGCGCGCCGCGTCGCGGGCGGCGAGTTCGAGGCCCCGGATCACCACCTCGTCGTAATAGGCCGCGAGCGAGCAGGACTTGAGGATGAGTTCGGCGTGCTCCTGCACCTCGTCGGCATCGCCCGCGAGGATGCGCTGGTAGAAGTTCTCCACCGGCGTCAGGGCGGGCCGGTCGCCGAACAGCACGTCGAGGAATTCGAGCTTGTCGACGTGGCGCCCCAGCACCACGAGGCAGACGGTCAGCGGCGTCGACAGCAGCAGGCCGACGGGCCCCCACAGCCATGTCCAGAACAGGGCCGAGACGAGGACGGCGAACGGCGACATGCCGGTGGAGTGGCCGTACAGCATCGGCTCGATGAAGTGGCCGACGAGGGGCTCGAGGATCGCGAACAGGATCAGCGTCTCGACCACCATGGTCCAGCCCGGATCGACGGCCGCGGCCAGGGCCAGGGGAAACACCGCCGACAGCACGGCGCCGATATAGGGCACGAACCGCATCAGGGCCGAGAAGATGCCCCACAGCACCGGGCTCGGCACGCCGATGACGTAGAGGCCGACGCCGACCACGAGGCCGAACGAGGCGTTGAGGGCGAGCTGCACGAGGAAGTAGCGGCTGAGCCGCTTGGCGGCGTCGTCCATGGCGACGGTGGTGCGGTGCAGGTCGCTCGATCCGGCGAGGCGGATCATGCGGTCGCGCAGGTCCTCGCGTTGCATCAGCAGGAACAGCAGCACCACGAAGACGATGCCGATGGTGGCGAGGGGATGCAGGATCGGCGACAGCAGGGTGCCCGCCATGGTCAGCGCGTCGGGCGCGCGGTCCTTCACCTCGACGAGGATCGCCTTCTCGGGCGGCGGGGCGGCCGGGGCCGCGTCGGGCTTCGGTTCGGGTTTCGGCTCCGGCTTCGGGCCGTCCTGGTGCATGGTCCGGCCGATGCCGGCGACATACTCGGCCATGCGGCCGGCCGGGGTGTCCTTGAGGCCCTCGACCTTGCGCTCGATGGTGGTGCGGTAGCGCGGGACATCGCCGGCGATGTCGGCGAGCTGGACCCCGATGAGGGCGCCGAGGGCACCCACGACGCTCAGAGTCATCAGCACCGAGGCGGCCACCGACAGGAAGCGCCCGAGGTGCCAGCGCCGCAGCAGGTTCACCAGGGGGCCGAGGACGAAGGACAGCAGGATCGCGATGGCGATGGGAATCAGCACGTCGCGGCCGAGATAGAGGCCGGTGACGATGAGCGCGGCGACGATGAGGGGCGAGCTCATGGTCGGGGCCGGCGTCTCGGCGGCGGCGATCCGGGTCGGGCGCGGCGGAATCAGCGGGGGTTTCGTGGTGGGTCTCGTCGCCATGCCGGTTCCGTCTCGACGCTACGCCGGCCGCCCTCGGATCGGGCGCCGCGTCGGGGGAACGGTGCGGCGCCGCAAAACGATCCCTCCGCGGCACCCTCCGGATCGCGGCTCCGTGATCAGGTGACGAACGGCGCCAGGGTGAAGCCGGCCTCCTCCAGGGACCGGCGTACGGCGCCGGCGGTCGCCACCGCATGCGGATCATCGCCGTGGACGCAGACCGTGTCGATGGCGACGGGGATTCGGCGGCCGGACAGGGTGAGGAGCGCGCCCTCCTCCACCATGCGGCGGGTTCGCTCGGCCACCTCGACCGCGTCGGTGATGACGGCGCCGGCCTGGCTGCGGGGCGCGAGCTGCCCGTCCTCCGCATAGGCGCGGTCGGCGTAGATCTCGCGCACGACGGCCAAGCCCGCCGCCTCGGCCGCCCGTTCGGCTTCGAGGCCCGGCATCACCATCACGACGAGGCCGGGATCGACGCCGCGCACCGCCCGGACGATGGCTCGCGCGACGCCGGCTTCGGCGTTGGACAGGTTGGCGAGCGCCCCGTGCGCCTTCACGTGGGTGACGCGGTGGCCGGCGAGCGCGGCGCAGGCCTGCAGCGCACCGATCTGGTAGGCGACATCCGCTTCGATCTCGCCGGGCGTGGCGCGGATCACCCGCCGTCCGAAGCCGCGCAGGTCGTCGAAGCCCGGATGGGCGCCGAGCGCCACCCCGCGCGCCTTCGCGGCCCGGGCGGTGGCGACCATGATGGACGGATCGCCGGCGTGGAAGCCGCAGGCGACATTGGCCGAGGTGACGATGTCGAGGAGCGCGGCATCGTCGCCCAGGGTGTAGGCGCCGTAACCCTCGCCGAGATCCGCGTTGAGATCGATCCGCATGCAGGTCTCCGTTCGAGGGCTGCCCTGGAATGCTCGGGGCGACGCGGGGTTGCGGATGCCCGAACCCTCATTCGCATCGGCGCTCGCGAGACTCTGTCTTCGGGATTCTTCACGGAAGTATCGTCCCGTTCTATAAGACCTTCGGACGCCGAGAATACAAATACAAGTCGCCGCGAGCGGCGGATTTAACACGATCTTAGGCGTTTTCCCGCAACCTGACGCTGCGTGTCGAAGACCAGCGAGAGATGGATGTCGGGTTTGAGCCTCCTGCACGGAGCCGTGGCGTCCCCCTCCGGGACCGGGCTGCGCGGCGTCGCGGCGGAGATCGCG
The DNA here is from genome assembly GCF_001422845.1 of Methylobacterium sp. Leaf100. NCBI lineage: Bacteria > Pseudomonadati > Pseudomonadota > Alphaproteobacteria > Hyphomicrobiales > Methylobacteriaceae > Methylobacterium > Methylobacterium sp. Leaf100. The sequence goes on from NZ_LMMW01000045.1 coordinate 188,512, forward strand.
GAACTCAAGCGCATCTCGTCGGAGAAGAGCCGCCGCATCCAGGGCATCACCGGCCAGGTCAAGATCCTGGCCCTCAACGCCCTCATCGAGGCGGCGCGGGCGGGCGAGATGGGACGCGGGTTCGCCGTGGTCGCCCAGGAAGTCCGGGCCATCGGCGGCGAGGTCGAGGGCATCGCCCGGGCCCTCGAGGCCGAGCTGTCCGACCGGATCGCCGGGCTGCAGGCCCAGGTCGAGGATCTGTCGACCCGCACCCGCGACGACCGCCTCATTGATCTCGCCCTGAACGCCGTAGAACTCATCGACCGCAACCTCTACGAGCGCACCTGCGACGTGCGCTGGTGGGCCACCGATGCGGCCATGGTGGCGTGCGCCACTGCCCCGACGCCCGACAGGGTGGCGCACGCGACGGCGCGCCTCGGTGTGATCCTCGACGCCTACACGGTCTACCTCGACCTGTGGCTGTGCTCGCCGGAGGGCATCGTCCTTGCCCATGGCCGCCCGGAGCGGTTCCACGACGTGGTCGGCCGGGACGTCTCGGCCGAGCCGTGGTTCCGCGAGGCCGCCGGCCTGCGCGAATGTGACTCCTACGTCGCCGCCGATGTCGCGCGGCAGCCGCGTCTCGGCAACGCCCAGGTGGCGACCTACTGCGCCGGCATTCGGGCGGGCGGCGTGAGCGATGGGCGGCCCGTCGGCGTGCTGGCCATCCATTTCGACTGGGAGACGCAGGCGCGCGCCATCGTCGAGGGCGTGCGGGTGGCGCCGGAGGATCGGGGCCGGACCCGGGTGCTCCTCGTCGATGCCCGGTGCCGGGTGCTGGCGGCCTCCGACGGGCGCGGCGTCCTCGAAGAAGTCCTGCCCCTCCAGAAGGCGGCCCGTGCGAGCGGCGCGGACCGTGATCCGCGCTCGGGCGCCGTCACGGCGTTTCACCGGACGCCCGGCTACGAGACCTATGCTGGCCTCGGCTGGTACGGCGTCATCGTCCAGGGGGCGGAGCCGTGACCCCGGCTCATACGAGAACCGGCATCGCCGGCCCGTCCGCGACCGCGAACACTCGGCGATAGCGCGCGATCTGGTCCGCCGGCCCGATGGCCTTCGATGGGTTGTCGGAGATCTTCACCGTGGGCCGCCCATCCGCCGTGATGACCTTGCAGACGATGGAGATCGGATCGAGGCGCCCATCCGGCACGAGGCCGCGGAAGTCGTTGGTCAGCAGGGTGCCCCAGCCGTAGCCGATGCGCATCCGCCCGTGGAAATGCGCGTGGATGGCCTCGATGGTCTCGACGTCGAGGCCGTCGGAGAAGATCGCCAGCTTCTCGCGGGGGTCGCAGCCCCGCGACCGCCACCACGCGATGGCCTCCTCTCCGCCCGCGATGGGCTCCTTCGAATCGATGCGGATGCCCGTCCAGGCGTTCATCCATTCGGGGGCGTGCGCGAGGAAGCCGCTGGTGCCGTAGGTGTCCGGCAACATGACCAGGAGATTGCCGGCGTAATCCTGCTGCCAGTCCGCCAGCACGTCGTAGGGGGCCCGCGCCAGGGCCTCGTCGCCGTCGGCCAGCGCCGAATACACCATGGGCAGTTCGTGGGCGTTGGTGCCCACGGCCTCGACCTCGCGGCGAAGCGCGATGAGGCAGTTCGAGGTTCCGAGGAACCGGTCGCCGAGGCCGGCCCGCATGGCCTCGACGCACCAGTCCTGCCACAGGAAGCCGTGGCGGCGGCGCGTGCCGAAATCGGCGATGGACAGGTCCGGCAGGGCGCGGAGGCGCTCGATCTTCTCCCACACCCGGGTCATCGCCCGGGCGTAGAGCACCTGGAGTTCGAGCTTGCCCATGTGGCGTACGACGCCCCGGCTCCGCAGCTCGTTGAGGATGGAGAGGGCCGGTACCTCCCACATCGACGTTTCGATCCACGGGCCGTGGAAGGTAAGCACGTACTGCCCGTCGCGGGCCTCGAGTTCATATTCGGGCAGCCGGAACGTTTCGAGCCAGTCCATGAAGTCGGGGGCGAACATCTGGCGCTGGCCGTAGAAGGTGTTGCCGCGCAGCCAGGTCGATTCCCCCCGGCTCAGCGTGAGGGTGCGGGCGTGATCGAGCTGCTCGCGCAGTTCCCCGGCATCGACGAAGTCGGCGAGCCGCACGCTCTTCGACCGGTTCTGGATGCCGAAGGTGACCCGGGCGTCGCGACGGCGGCGGAAGATCGATTGCGCCATCAGCAGCTTGTAGAAATCGGTGTCGAGCAGCGACCGGACGATGGGATCGATCTGGAAGTTGTGGTTGTACACCCGCGTCGCGAGGTCGATCATGGTCGGGCACCGTCCGGCGCGGGACCGAGACGCCCGCTCAGCCGCGAAAGGCGCATAGGCCTCGCCTCCGAGTCAATCGGCCGACCGGATGCCGGAACGCGAAAGGGCGGCCCACCCTCCGGTAAGCCGCCCCTTCCAAAACGCGACGTGTGAGACGATCAGGCCAAATCGACCTTCTTGGTCTCGGTCTTGGGCGACTCGCCGGTCAACGCGGCCTTCACATAGCCGTAGATGTGCAGGGCGGTGGCGTTGGGGCTGTCCCAGTACTCGCCCTTCTCCGGGTGAACGCGGATCAGCGCGACCTCGGGATCGTCCTTGCCGTTGGGGAACCAGGTCTTCAGGCTCTCGGTCCACTTGTCGTCGATGACCTTCTGGTCGGTCACGATCTCGGCCTTGCCCGCCACGGACACGTAGGTCTGGCTCGACGGGTCGGAATAGGCGAGGTTGATCTGGTTGTCCTTGCTGATCTCGGCGGTCTTGGGCGAGTGCAGCTTGGAGAAGAACCACAGGTCGCCGTTCTCGTCCGCCTCCTGGCACCACATCGGGCGGCTGTAGAGCTTCCCGTCGGGGTCCGCGGTGGTCATCATCGCGACCTTGATGTCCTTGATGAGGGCGAAGAGCTTCTTGGCGCCCTCGTGATCGCGGTGGTTGCCCTGGTGCATGGGGTTGAAATCTCCGACTCGGTCTCGACGCATCCGGACGCCGCACCTCGAAGGGCGCCGGCGATCGGTTCGTGGGCACAACGGGCGAGCTTCGCTTTTGTTTCGGCCCTTCACCGTTTCGCCAAGCCTCGTTTCCGGCGGTCGTCCGCGTCCCGATTCGAGCCCGCGATTCACGGATTCGCGATAAAGGGCCGCGCGGCCCGGGGTTGCGCTCGCCGCGTCCCCATGCTGTCCCCTTGCGGGCATCCGCGCGCGAAACCCCAGTCCGGGGCGGAGGGCGCCGCCCGTTTCTGCGTCCGGCCCGGGCCCGCCCGCCCGTAGCGCCAAGGAGCCCGAGTGTTGGCGATCACCCGCGACGATGTCCTGAAGATCCTGTCGGCCGTCACCATCGATGCCGGGGGCACCACCCTGCCCGCGTCCGGGCGCCTGTCGCAGGTGGTCGTCGATCCGACGGGCCGGGTGATGTTTTCGATCCTCATCGATCCGAGCGAGGCCGAGCGCTTCGAACCGATCCGCCGCCAAGCCGAGGGCGCGATCCTGGCAACGCCGGGCGTCTCGGGCGTGTTCGCCAGCCTGACCTCGGAGCGCGGCCCCAATCACTCGGCGCAAGGCCCGCATCCGGCGCAAGGCCCGCACCCGGCGCAAGGTCAGGCCGCGCCGCAGCCGCCCGCCCCCGGTCGGCCCCCCGCCCCGCAGCCGCCCCGCACCGGGCCGGCCCTGCCGGGGGTCCGCCACATCGTCGCCGTGGCCTCGGGCAAGGGCGGCGTCGGCAAGTCCACCACCGCCTGCAACCTCGCCCTCGCGCTCTCCGCCCAGGGCCTCAAGGTCGGGCTGCTCGATGCCGACATCTACGGCCCATCGGTGCCGAAGCTGTTCGGCCTGTCGGGCAAGCCCAAGGTGATCGAGGAGCGTCTGCTCGCTCCCATGGAGGGCTACGGCATCAAGGTGATGTCCATCGGCTTCCTCATCGAGGCCGAGACGGCGATGATCTGGCGCGGACCCATGGTCCAGTCGGCCATCACCCAGATGCTGCGCGAGGTCGCCTGGGGCGATCTCGACATCCTCGTGGTCGACATGCCGCCCGGCACCGGCGACGCTCAGCTGACCATGGCGCAGGCGACGCCGCTGTCCGGCGCCGTCATCGTCTCGACCCCGCAGGATCTCGCCCTCATCGATGCCCGGCGCGGCGTCACCATGTTCCGCAAGGTCGCCGTGCCGATCCTCGGCGTCATCGAAAACATGGCGACCTTCGTCTGCCCGAATTGCGGCCACGCCTCGCACATCTTCGGCCATGGCGGCGCCCGCGACGAGGCCGCCCGCCTCGACGTGCCGTTCCTCGGCGAGGTGCCCCTGGACATGACGATCCGCGAGAGCTCGGATGCCGGCCGGCCCGTGGTGGCCGTCGATCCCGACGGGCCGCACGCCAAGGTCTATCGCGCCATCGCCGCCAAGCTTTGGGCGAACCTCAACGGCGCCTCGGCCCCCCGCGCGGCCCCCCGCATCGTCATCGAATGAGGCCCGATCCCGGCGCCGTGCTGGGCGTCGTCCTGGCCGGCGGCCTGTCCCGGCGCATGGGCGGGGGCGACAAGGCCCTGCGCACCCTTTGCGGCCGAACCCTCCTCGACCGGGTGGTGGAGCGGTTCGCGCCCCAATGCGCGGCCGGGCTGATCCTCAACGCCAACGGCGATCCCGCCCGGTTTTTGGAGTTCTCCGGTCCGGTCGTGCCCGACGGCGTGCCGGGCAACCCCGGCCCCCTGGCGGGAATCCTCGCCGCCCTCGATCACGCCGCCCGCCTGCATCCGGGGGTGGGTCACGTGGCGAGCGTCACCGGCGACGCGCCGTTCCTGCCGGTCGATCTCGTCGCCCGCCTGTCGGCGGCCTTGGGCGACGCGTCCATCACTAGCGCCCCGATCGCCGGTTCCCCCATCGCGATGGCGGCCTCGAACGGGCGGGAGCATTTCACCGTGGCGCTCTGGCCCGTCGCCCTGCGGGCGGCGCTTCACGACGCCCTCGTGGTCCGGGCGGAACGCCGGGTCGGCGCCTTTCTGCGCGCCCACGGCGCCGTCCCGGTGGACTGGCCGGCCGAGCCCCTCGATCCGTTCTGGAACATCAACACGCCGGAGGATCTGGCGGCGGCGGAGGCGCGCTTGTCGGATCGGCCGTCGATCTAGGGCCGCCGCCAGCGCGGATACAGCACGCCGATGGCAAGCCCCGTCATGACGAGGGCGGCGGCGCCGATCTTCCAGGCCGGCAGGGGCTCGCCGAGCCAGAGGGCGGAGGCGCCCATGCCGAAGATCGGGACCAGCAGGGCCATGGGGGTGATCAGGGCGGCGGGGTGCCGCGCCAGGAGCCAGCCCCACACGGCGTAGCCGAACAGGGCGTTGCCGACGGATTGCCACAGCACGGCGGCCCAGGTGGCGGCATCGGCCCGCACAAGGCCATCCCGGATGGCGTCCCAGCCTTCGAGGACGAGGGAGAGGGCAAGCAGCGGCGGCGCCGAGAACAGGCCGCCCCAGATCACGTAGGGCAGCATGTTGCGCACCCCGCTCGCCCGCGCCACCATGTTGCCGCCGGCCCAGCTCAGGCCCGCGAGGATCACGAGGCCGAGGCCCAGCGGCGTGGTGGTAGCGTCGGTGTGGCCGGCGATGACCCCGATGCCGGCGACGGCGAGGGCCAGGGCGGCCCATTGGTAGCCGCGCACCCGCTCGCCGGTCAGCCAGATGGACAGGCCGATGGTGAAGAACACCTGCACCTGCACCACCAGGGAGGCGAGACCCGGCGCGATCTCGCTCTGCAGGGCGATGAACAGCAGGCCGAATTGCCCGGCGCCGATGAGCAGGCCGTAGGCGGCGAGATTCTTCAAGGACGCCGTGGGCCGGGCCACGAGGAACACGCCCGGCAGGGCGGCGAGCACGAAGCGCAGGCCGGCGAACAGCAGGGGCGGCAGGTGATCGAGCCCGATGCGGATGACCACGAAGTTCGTGCCCCACACCGCCACGACGGCGAGGGCCAGCAGCAGGTCGCGCGGGGGAAGCGTGGCGGCGTGCATGATCGACTCGCTTCCGACGCGCCGGAATACCCGGACGGCGCGCGACTCCGAAACGCGAAGGAGGGCCCGCACGCCTGGCGCGCGGACCCTCCCCGATGCGGAACCCGTCGGGTTCAGGCGGCCGAGACGGTCGCCTTGACGATCTTGTCGGGGGAGCGCGGCGGCTCGCCCTTGTTGAGGGTGTCGACGATGTCCATGCCCTCCGTCACCTTGCCCCAGACGGTGTACTGCTTGTCGAGGAAGCGGGCGTCGCCGAAGCAGATGAAGAATTGCGAATTGGCCGAGTGCGGGAAGTTGGTGCGGGCCATGGAGCAGGTGCCGCGCACGTGCGGCTCGGCGTTGAACTCGGCATTGAGGTCCGGGAGGTCCGAGCCGCCCGAGCCCGTGCCCGTGGGATCGCCGGTCTGGGCCATGAAGCCGTCGATGACGCGGTGGAACGGCACGCCGTCGTAGAAGCCCTGGGCCGCGAGGGTCTTGAGGCGCTCGACGTGGTTGGGGGCGAGGTCGGGGCGGAGCCCGATGACGACGCGGCCCTTGGTGGTCTCGAGGGTGAGGGTCTCGGTGTCTGCCATGGGTCTAGATTCCTTGTCCTCTGGGTCCGTGATGGATGAAGCGGAGCGCGATGGGGCGCCCCGCGATGGCCGCCCCGAGGGCGGCCGTGACCCGCGCGGGCGTGCAGCGCCGGATCGCCGAAACGGCGGCCTCCGCCAGCAGGGCACGCGCCCGCCCGTCGCCAGCTTCCGTCGCGAAGGTGACGCGCGGGGTTCCGATGACCGATCCGTCCCGGCGAAGGGCGAACCGGGCGGTGATCTCCGTGCGCTCGAAGCGGGCGAGGCCTTCCGGCACGATCCAGCAGGCGGCGAGCGCGGGATAGAGATCCTTGAGGGTGTCGAGGCGCTTGCCGTCGGGGGCCTGCGCCATTCCGTTTTCGGTCGTGCCCGTCTCGGTCGTGCCGTTCCGGGACGGGACTTGCACGGTGCCCCGCAGGGTCTCGGGCAGGGTGAGCGGGCCCGTCGAGGGCGCCGATTCCGCCCCGACAGTGCCGAGCGGCAGCGCGAACGCGAGGCTACAGAACCCCCAGGCCCGGCCGACGCCCGCCATGCCCCGCGCCCCCCGGATTACTTCGCGCCCTGGGCCAACTGCATCTTCACGATCTTGTCGGGATCCTGCACGGCGCCGCCGGCGGCACCGGGGGCCGCCTTCTTGATCTTGTCGACGGCGTCCATGCCGGACGAGACGAGACCCACGACGGTGTACTGGCCGTTGAGGAACGGCGCATCGCCGAGGCAGATGAAGAACTGCGAATTGGCCGAATTCGGCTCGGACGAACGCGCCATGCCGAGGGTGCCGCGGCGGAACGGGGTCTGCGAGAACTCGGCCGGGATGTTGGGCAGGCTCGAACCGCCGGTGCCGTTGCCCTTCGGGTCGCCGGTCTGGGCCATGAAGCCGTCCATGACGCGGTGGAACTTGAGGCCGTTGTAGAAGCCCTGCTTGATCAGGGTCTTGATCTGCGCGACGTGTTTCGGCGCCAGATCCGGGCGCAGCTCGATGGTGACGCGACCGTCCTTGGTGTCGAGGAACACGGTGTTCTCGTCCGCCGCCAGCGCCGCGGGCGCCGTGCCGAGGAGGGCGGCGACGGCCAGGAGGGCGATCCGGCGATTGATTCCGAAGTTCATGAGCGGGTGTTCTCTCTTCAGGCGAAACAGGATCAGGATCCGGCGAAACGTCGTGCCAGGCGCTCGGCCACCAGGGCCGGTACGAAGGGCGAGACGTCGCCGCCCATGGCGGCGATCTGGCGGACCAGGGTCGCGGTGATGGGGCGGACGCCGGTGGAGGCCGGCAGAAACACCGTCTGGACTTCCGGCGCCATCGCGCCGTTCATGCCGGCGAGCTGCATCTCGTAGTCGAGGTCGGTGCCGTCGCGCAGGCCCCGGATGAACAGGGTGGCGCCGTGGCGCCGGGCGGCGGTGACGGCGAGGTCGTCGAAGGCGACGATATCCAGGCGCGCATTCTCCGCCTCCGCCAGCGGCGTGCAGGTGTCGCGCAGGAGGTCGGCCCGCTCTTCGGCGGTGAACATCGGGGCCTTGCCCGGATGCACCCCGATGGCGATGACGAGGTGCTGCACGAGCCGGCACGCCTGACGAATCACGTCGAGGTGTCCGTTGGTGACCGGGTCGAAGGAGCCGGCGTAGAGCGCGGTGCGGATCATCGCGGCCCGGGGTAGAGCATTTTTCGCCCGAACGGAACCGGGGCCCGGTCGATCGGTGGGCGAGGCCGTCCAAGCGGGTGCGGTTCAACCGGATCGGCCGTGACCAAGACCTCGTCGGATGTTCGCGAACCGCCGATGGATGTCGGATGGCTATCGGGTGCGACCCGGTCGCGGATCAGCCTATTGCCCCATGCCGGTGCGCCGGTCTCGCATGCGAACGGCATGACCAGGCCGCCGCATTCGTCCTCGCGGACGTTCCAACGCGCGGAATCGACTGCCGAGGGTGCGAATCCGCACGATCGTCTATACCTCGTGGTGTGAATGTTAACCCAACGCATGCGAGCGGTCGAAGCGCGGCCAGCACCCGGAGAGCCGCAGGAGAGTCGTGGACGGCGGACCCCGGTTTCGCCGCCCGCGGGCCGTCCCACCGCCGCCGAGTCGCTCCATGCGCAACGATCCCCTGCTGTTCAGCCTGCCCCGTTGGCGCGTCACGCGGTGGCTGACCGATGCGGGGCGCGACGTTCCGGACGAGATCCGCGCCGCCCTCATCGCGAGCCTGTTCGGCACGCTTCCGATCTTCGCCGGGGGCGTCCTGAACACCCTGACGGTGTCGATGCTGGTCGCCGTCCGGATCCCGCAGCCGCAGTTCGTGGTCTGGTGCGTTCTCGAATGCGTCATCTGCCTCGTGCGGCTCGTCGTGTTGGTTCAGGCCCGGCGGGCGGCGGCCAGGGGGGGCGAAACCCCCACGGACCTCTACATCCTCTTCGGCCTCGCCTGGGCGGCGAGCGTCGGCTACGGCACCCTGATCAGCCTCACCAGCGGGGATTGGGTGGTGGCGACCCTCGCGTGCCTCTCGGCCGCCGCCATGGTCGGCGGCATCTCGTTCCGCAACTTCGGCGCGCCCCGCCTCGCCGGCGCGATGATCGTGCTGACCCTCGGCTCGTGCTGCCTCGGCGCGCCGTTCACCGGCGAGCCGGTCCTGCTGATCACCTTCCTGCAGATTCCGTTCTATCTCGCCAGCATGAGTGCGGCCGGCTTCCGGCTCAACAAGATGCTGGTCGCCACCATGCGGGCCGAACGCGAGAACGCGTTCCGGGCGCAGCACGACAGCCTGACGGGGTTGGCGAACCGGTTTGGCCTCGCGGACGCCATGGCGGGGCGGCAGGATCGCCCGACGGCCCTGTTCTACCTCGACCTCGACGGGTTCAAGGCCGTCAACGACACCTACGGCCACGGCATGGGCGACCAGCTCCTGCAAGCCGTCGCCGATCGCCTGCGACAGGCGGTGGGACCGCACGACGTCATCGCGCGGCTCGGCGGCGACGAGTTCGTGGTCCTCGCCGATGCGCTCGCCCCGGAGGCGCTGATCACGTTCGGCGAGCGGCTCGCGGCGCGCATCTCGGTACCGTACGGCCTCGGGCGCGACCGCACGGCGACCATCGGAGTCAGCATCGGCATCGCCGCGTCGCCCCAGGACGGCACCGGTCTCGCGAGCCTGGTCTCCGCCGCCGACGCGGCGCTCTACGAGGCGAAGGCGCGGGGCAAGGCCCGCTGCACCCTCGCCTCCCCGCGCAGGGCGGCCTGAGCCCACACCGACGTCCGCCTTCCTGCCCCCGAGGCCGCATCCCCGCCATCCCGACGGGTCCCGAACCCGTCGCGGGCCCCCGTCGCCGTGACGACGGGGGCCGGGCGATCACAGTGCGGCTTCGCCCGTGATCTCGCCGGGGGCGTCGCCCGCCTCGTCCTCGCCCTCGATGTGCTCCACCGAGACCACGCGCTCGGTCTTCTCGGTGTTGAACACCGTGACGCCCTGCGAGGCGCGCCCGACGATGCGGATGTCGTCCACGGGCACGCGGATGAGCTGGCCCGCATCGGTGACCAGCATGATCTGGTCCGAGGGCTGCACCGGGAAGGAGGCCACCAGGGTGCCGTTGCGGGCGTTGACCCGCATGGCCGTGATGCCTTTGCCGCCGCGTCCGGAGGTACGGTACTCGAACGACGAGCTACGCTTGCCGAAGCCGCGCTCGGACAGTGTCAGCACGAACTGCTCGTGGGCGCCCATCTCGTTGTAGCGCTCGAGGGAGATCGCACTCGCCTCCTGGACGCCTTCTTCTGCCTCCGTGCTCGCCTCTTCGCCTTCCGTGCCGTCGCCGATGACGGCCCGGCGCATCTTGAGGTAGCCGGCTCGCTCCTCGGGGCTGGCCTCGAAGGAGTTGAGGATCGTCATGGAGATGACGCGATCGTCTTTGGCGAGGCTGATGCCGCGCACGCCGGTGGAATCGCGCCCCTTGAACACGCGGACATCCTCCACGGGGAAGCGGATGCACTGCCCGTCCTTGGAGGTAAGGAGCACGTTCTGGTCGGCCCGGCAGATCTCCACGTGGACGATGTGGTCGCCCTCATCGAGCTTCATGGCGATCTTGCCGGCGCGGTTCACCTGCACGAAGTCCGAGAGCTTGTTGCGCCGCACCCCGCCGCTGGCGGTGGCGAACATCACGTCGAGGGTCTCCCACGACGCCTCGTCCTCGGGCAGCGGCATGATGGTGGTGATGCGCTCGGTACCCGCATCCATCGCGAGGATGTTGACGAGGGCCTTGCCGCGGGCGTTCGGCGCCGCCATGGGCAGGCGCCAGACCTTTTCCTTGTACACCTGACCCATGTTCGAGAAGAACAGGATCGGCGTGTGGGTGTTGGCGACGAACAGGCGGGTGACGAAATCTTCGTCGCGGGTCGCCATCCCTGAGCGTCCCTTGCCGCCCCGACGCTGGGCCCGGTAGGTCGAGAGCGGCACGCGCTTGACGTAGCCCGCATGGGACACGGTCACCACCATGTCCTCGCGCTGGATCAGGTCCTCGTCCTCGACGTTGGAATCCCAGTCGAGGATCACCGTCCGGCGCGGCGTGGCGAAGGATTCGCGGACTTCCGCCAGCTCGTCCTTGACGATGCACATGATGCGCGGGCGCGAGCGCAGGATGTCGAGGTAGTCGGCGATCTCGTCGGCGAGCTTCTGCAACTCGTCGCCGATCTCGTCGCGGCCGAGCGCCGTGAGGCGCTGCAGGCGCAGGTCGAGGATGGCGCGGGCCTGCACGTCGGACAGGCGGTAGCTGTCGTCGTCGTTGATGCGATGGCGCGGGTCGTCCACCAGCGCGATGAGGGGCGCGATGTCCTTGGCCGGCCAGTCGCGGCCCATGAGGGCCTCGCGGGCGGAGTTCGGATCGGGCGAGGTCCGGATGAGGCGGATCACCTCGTCGATGTTGGCGACCGCGATGGCGAGGCCGCACAACACATGTGCGCGCTCGCGGGCCTTGTTGAGCAGGAACTTGGTCCGCCGGGACACAACCTCTTCGCGAAAGTCCACGAAGGCCTGAAGCAGGTCCTTGAGGTTCATCAGCTCGGGGCGGCCGCCGTTGAGGGCGACCATGTTGCAGCCGAACGACGATTGCAGGGGCGTGAACCGGTAGAGCTGGTTCAGCACCACGTCCGCCATGGCATCGCGCTTGATCTCGACGACGATGCGCATGCCGTCGCGGTCGGATTCGTCGCGCAGATCCGAGATGCCCTCGACGCGCTTCTCCTTCACCAGCTCGGCGATCTTCTCCATCAAGGTCGCCTTGTTCACCTGATACGGAATCTCGGTGAAGATCAGCGCCTCGCGCTCCTTGCGCAGCTCCTCGACGTGGGACTTGGCCCGCATGATGATGGAGCCGCGCCCCGTGGCGTAGGCCTGGCGCGTGCCGGCCCGGCCGAGGATCGAGCCGCCGGTGGGAAAGTCGGGGCCGGGGACGATCTCGGTCAGTCCCTCGATGGACAGGCCCGGATCGTCGATGAGGGCGACGCAGGCGTCGATGAGTTCCCCGAGGTTGTGCGGCGGGATGTTGGTGGCCATGCCTACCGCGATGCCGCCGGCGCCGTTGGCGAGCAGGTTCGGGAAGCGGGCGGGAAGAACCGTCGGCTCTTCACGCGACTCGTCGTAGTTCGGCTGGAAATCGACGGTGTTCTTGTCGATATCGGCCAGGAGCGCGTTGGCGGGCTTGGCGAGACGCGATTCGGTGTAGCGCATGGCCGCCGGCGGATCGCCGTCGACGGAGCCGAAATTGCCCTGCCCGTCGATGAGCATGAGCCGCATCGAGAAGTCCTGCGCCATGCGCACCAAGGCGTCGTAGATCGATTGGTCGCCGTGCGGGTGATAGAGACCGATGACGTCGCCGACGATGCGGGCCGACTTGACGTACTTGCGCTCGGGCAAGTGCCCGCTCTCGTAGGCCGAGTACAGGATGCGCCGGTGCACGGGCTTGAGCCCGTCGCGGGCATCGGGCAGCGCCCGGCTCACGATCACGCTCATGGCGTAATCGAGATAGGACCGGCGCATCTCGTCGACGATGGATACGGGCTTGATGTCGGAGGCGGGGGGCGCTCCGGCGCCGGGAATGTCGTTCTCTGCCAAGGTCTTCGTTCTCTGCCTGCGGGGCGCCCGGAACTCGGGGCGTCGGGTAGCGACGGCCCCTCACGGGGGAAATTTCGACGCGGGGATCGCGCTGGTTCGCATGGGCGAACGGAGCGACGTCGCCCCCTCCCGTTCCGTATAGACGATCTGCGTGCCCGTCGCCACAGACCGGCGCATCCCGCACCGGGAAAGGCGTGGATCAGCAACGGTTTGTCCCTTCCGATCCTGCAACGGATCCGGCACGCGGCAAAGGTACGTGTTTGCCCCGACTCTACGGACCGGCAAGCTCGCGCGTTGCTGGCCATCCGGCATTTGAGCTCCAGGCCACGTCGCGAATCCGTCACGGCGAGAGACGAACATCACCGCGCCTGCCGCATGCAAGCCGGCCGGGCGGCGGAGCCTTTCCGTGCAGCCGCTGCTTCACACAATGGAAAATTGTTTGCGGCATAAGGCGTTCGGCAAGCAGGAACGGCACGGATGGACGAGAGCAAACGACGAATCGTGGCCATGCGGGTTGTTTGGGCGCTCATCGCCACGCTGTCGTGCCTGCAAATCACCGCCTTCGCCGTCCTCGGTCTCATCGTTCCCTGGCGAGATATCCTGCTCATCGCTGTCGGAAGCGGTATTCTCCTCGCCGCTTCCTTCGTCTACGTACGTCTTCGGCCCGACGAACGGCTCGCCCGGCTGCTGCGAGCGGCCGTCGAGCTGTTCCTGCTGACTTACCTATGCGGTGGACTGTCCTATGCGGGGGCGAGCCTCGGGCGGCCTCTCTGGGATGAGACCTTGCTGGCCTGGGACCATGCCCTCGGATTCGATTGGGCGGCATGGCTCGCATTCGTCGATGGCCGGCCCGTCCTCGCCCAAACCCTCGCCGCGGCTTACGCGACGTTGCTGCCGCAAACGGTCTTGGTCATGTTGGCACTCGTCACGGCCCGTCGCTACCGCGCCCTCGATACCTTCATCGTCGCCTACGGACTCGCTGCCTTCGCGACGATTGTCGTCGCGGCAATCATGCCGGCCGTAAGCCCCCTCGCACTCCTGAATCTCGATCCCGCCGCCTACCCGAACACCGATCTGGTTACCCCGACGGAAGTCGCGCGCCAAGTCGTGGCCCTGCGTACGGGGCACCTCAACCTCGTCGCGCTATCGGGCGCTCAGGGGCTCGTGGCCTTCCCGAGCTTCCATACAGCTGGCGCGTTGCTGCTGGCGGCCGCTTGGCGGCACGTCCCGTTTCTCCGTTGGCCCGGTCTCGCCCTCAACGCTGTCATGCTGCTCTCCGTCCTGAGCGTCGGGACACACTATCTGGTCGATCTGCTCGGCGGGCTCGTGGTGGCCGTGGGTTCCTGGTTCTCTGTCCGTGCCATCCTGGCTGTGACGACTACCAGGGTAGGCGGACCGAACAGGGTCGTCATCAGACCTGATTCCCCAACCGAGGAGCCGTTGTTTTCATAAAGATTTCCTGGGAGCGATCGCGACGGGTGGACGACGTGGTCGTCCCATCTCCGGAATGGCGTTGAATCGAAAGGGCGCGGCCCCGTCCGGCGCCGCGCCCTCTTCGTAAAAGACCTAGAACGGGATGTCGTCGTCGAGGTCGTAGTTCGGCTTGGAGCCGCCACCGCCGCTCGACGGAGCCGGGCGGCGGTCGCCGCCGCCGGAGGGACGAGCGCCGCCGGAGGCGCGGCCACCGCCGCCACCGCCGCCGTAATCTCCGCCGCCACCGCCGTAATCGCCGCCGCGGCTGATCTGGCCGCCGCCCTCCTCGTCGGCGCCCATCTCGCCGCCGGCGCCGCCGGAGCGGCCGTCCAGCAGGGTGAGTTCACCGCGGAAGCGCTGCAGCACCACCTCGGTGGTGTACTTCTCGACGCCGGACTGGTCGGCCCACTTGCGGGTCTGGAGCTGGCCCTCGATGTAGACCTTGGAGCCCTTGCGCAGGTACTGCTCGGCGACGCGGGCGAGGTTCTCGTTGTAGATCACCACCGCGTGCCACTCGGTCTTTTCCTTGCGCTCGCCCGACATCTTGTCCTTCCAGGACTCCGATGTGGCGATGCGCAGGTTGACCACGGGATCGCCGGAAGCGAGGCGTCGCGTCTCGGGATCGCGCCCGAGATTGCCCACCAGAATCACCTTGTTCACGCTGCCGGCCATGCCGCTCTCTCCTCTCGATCGATCTCACCGCGCGCCGAAGCGCTGCCCGGCCCGGTGACGGGCCGAACCGCACTCGACGCCGCCTGTCATGGGCCGTCCCGAAGGCCCCGGCAATCATCGCGGGCGGGTTGTCCCCGTGACTCACGGGGGTTCCGCCGCGTCACTGATGTTCTACATTCGTTCTCAAGCGTCGGCAAGATTCGGAGGGGCCGACTCAGGCAATTCGCACCAGCAGCTTACCGAAGTTGCGGCCCTTCAGAAGTCCCGCGAAGGCGGTCGGGGCGTTCTCCAGGCCATCGACGATGTCCTCCCGGTGAACGATGCTCCCCTCGCGGAGCCAGCCGCCGACCTCGCGCAGGAACTCGGCCTCCTGATCGGCGAAGTCCCAGACGATGAAGCCCTGGAGGTGCAGCCGCTTCGACAGCACCGCCCGCATGAGGAGCGGGATGCGGTCGGGGCCGGGCGGCAGGTCCGTGGCGCTGTAGCCCGAGACGAGGCCGCAGACGGGAATGCGCGCGAAGGTGTTGAGCAAGGGCAGCACCGCGTCGAACACCGCGCCGCCGACATTCTCGAAATACACGTCGATGCCGTCCGGGCATGCCGCCGCGAGGGCGTCGGGAAAGTCATCGGCGCGGTGGTCGAGCGCCGCGTCGAAGCCGAGAACGTCGCGCAGGTAGGCGCATTTCTCGGGACCTCCGGCGATGCCGACGGCGCGCGCGCCCCTGCGCTTGGCGATCTGTCCGACGAGGGAGCCGACGGGCCCCGTGGCGGCGGCCACCACAACGGTCTCGCCGGGCTTCGGGGCGCCGATGTTGAGGAGGCCCGTATAGGCGGTCATGCCCGGCATGCCGAGAACGCCGAGCGCGGTGCTCACGGGCGCCGCGGCGGGGTCGAGCTTGCGCAGGCCCCTGCCGTCCGAGGTGGTGAAATCCTGCCAGCCGCCGAAGCCCACCACGGTCTCGCCGACGGAAAAATCGGGATGGTGCGAGGCGACCACCTCCGCCACCGTGGCGCCCACCATGGTGTCGCCGATGGCCACCGGCTCGGCGTAGGATTTGGCCGCGCTCATGCGCCCGCGCATGTACGGATCGAGGGACAGGATGCGGTTGGCAAGCAGCACCTCGCCGTCGCGCGGCGTCGGCACCCGGCCCTCCTCCAGGCGGAAATGGCTCTCGTTCGGCTCGCCGTGCGGACGGGCGGCCAGGACGATGCGGCGGTTGACGGTGCCGGCGGTCGGGTTCGTCGCTTGGGTCATGGGCAATCTCCGATCGTGAACGCTGTCCCGAGGTTCGGCAGATGGGGCCCCGGGCGGGGAAGGCAAATCGGGTCCTCGCGCGTTGACGGACGTGCAGGTACGGACGTGCAGACGAGGAACGCGCGATGGTTCGGGGGCTGTTGCTGATGGGAATGGTGCTGATGGGCGGCGGGGCGAGGGCGGCCGAGAATCCCCTTGCGGCTCATTACTGGAAGGCCCGCGTGGTGGTGATGTCGGCCCCCGGGCCGGACGATCCGCACCTGATGCGCCAGCGCGCGCTCCTGGCGGCGGTGCCGGACGGGGTGCGCGACCGCGATCTCGTGGTTCTGGAGGCGGTCGGCACCACCGCCGAAGCGCGGGGCCTGCGCGCGCGCCTCGGCCTTCCCGATGCCTCGTTCCGGGTGGTGCTCGTCGGCAAGGACGGGGGGACGAAGCTCGACAGCGCGACGCCGCTGCCCGCCGAGACCCTGTTCGCCACCATCGACGCCATGCCGATGCGGCGGGACGAGATGGGGCGCTGAAACGAAGAAGGGGACTGCCCGCAGGCAGCCCCCCCTGAGTCGCGACCGGGTCTCTGTGGTCAGTAGCAGCGTTCGACCAGCACCCGGCGGTAGCCGTAGGGTGTCCAGCGCACGCGCGGGACCGTGTAGCAGCCGCCGCCGTAGCCGACGTCATAAGCACCGTAGCCCACCGGGGCGTATCCGCCACCGTAGCCGTAGCCGTAACCCGGGCCGTAGCCGCCGTAGAGACCGCCCGCCGCGAGGCCGAGGCCCACACCGAGGCCAAGGCCCCCGAGCCCGTAGCCGTAGCCGCGTCCGAACCCGCGACCGCCGTAGAAGCCGCCGCGATGCCCGTAGAACCCGCCGCGATAACCGCCGAAGCCACCGCGGTAGCCGCCGAAACCGACGCCGCGATACCCACCGAACCCGCCCCGGAAGCCACCGCCTCCGAAACCGCCGCGGAAGCCACCGCCGCCGAAACCGCCACCGTGGAACCCGCCGCCGTGGAAGCCGCGCGCCTCCGCCGTCGCCGGGATCATCGCGAGGGCGCCGATCATCGCCGCCGAGGCCAGAACAACTCGTTTCATCTCACACTCTCCGAGAGATACCGTTGCGTCCCCCAACGGCACAGGAACGCGGAACGCCCTGCAACGGTTCAGCGAGCGATCCGTTTTGCCGCAATCGTGAAGGCGCACGCCCCGCCTGGCCAATCGGCGCGCCGGGCGACTTGAAAACCGTGCCGCTTTCGGGCGAGGAAGCGCGTCCCGGCTCTCCTCCCGGCCGCAAGGGTTTCGCGATGCACGGTCTCGCCCTTCAGGATGCCGCCGTCCGGACGCGGCGATGGCTCGCCCCGGCACTCGCCGCATTCCTGGCCTGCACGGCTCCGGTCTCCGCCGCCCCTGCCCCCGCTTCGACCCCCGCCGCCGCACCGTGCAGGCCGGTCCAGGCCGAGGGCGAGACCTACACGGTCTGCACCGTCGATCTGCGCCGCGAGAAGGTTCGGCTGTTCTGGCGCGGCGCCGACGGCCAGCCCTACTCGTCGCTCTCGACCCTCGGCGACAGACAGGGCCCGTCCCTGCGCTTCGCCATGAATGCCGGCATGTACGACAAGGATCAGGCCCCG
The DNA here is from genome assembly GCF_001422845.1 of Methylobacterium sp. Leaf100. NCBI lineage: Bacteria > Pseudomonadati > Pseudomonadota > Alphaproteobacteria > Hyphomicrobiales > Methylobacteriaceae > Methylobacterium > Methylobacterium sp. Leaf100. The sequence goes on from NZ_LMMW01000045.1 coordinate 206,198, forward strand.
GTCGGCCTCTACGTCGAGGAGGGGCGCGAGCTGAAGGGCGTGTCCACCGCCAATGGCCCGGGCAACTTCCACCTCAAGCCCAACGGCATCTTCTACGTGAAGGGTGACCGCGCCGGCGTCCTCGACACCACCCGCTATCTGCGCGTCAACCCGAAGCCCGATTTCGCCACGCAATCGGGGCCGATGCTGGTGGTGGACGGCCACATCCACCCCAAGATCTCCAGCGACGGGCCGAGTCAGAAGATCCGCAACGGCGTCGGCGTGCGGGACGACGGCCGCACTGCCGTGTTCGCCATCTCCGAGCGCCCCGTGAGCTTCGGCGCCTTCGCGCGCCTGTTCAAGGATGCGCTCGGCTGCCGCAACGCCCTGTTTCTCGACGGCAGCGTGTCGAGCCTCTACGCGCCGTCCATGAACCGCTCCGACCTCAGTCGGCCCCTCGGGCCGATGGTCGGTGCCGTGACGCGGTAGGCGGGCGGAGACGCGATCCGTCGTGCCGAGCCTCGCCGCCCACGCCCTCGCGCTGCTCATCCGTCTCACGGGCGGTCGGCGCAAGTTCGCCCGTGCCGACGTGACGCCGCGGGAATTCCTCGGTCCCGATCCGAAGCCCGCCCTCCCCCCGCGCACCCTGCGCCGCCGCCTCGACGTCGGGCAGACGCTGCAGGACGGCCACGCCGTCTACACCGTCATGCCGCGCGGGCGGGCGCCGTCCTGCACGGTGATCTACTTCCACGGCGGCGCCTACGCTGCGCCGATCACCCGAATTCATTGGTGGTTCGTCGCCCGCCTCGCCGAGCGCCTCGGAGTGCGGGTGGTGGTACCGCTCTATCCCCTCGCGCCCGCCCACACCTGCGCCGAGACGATCCCGTTCGCCCTCGCACTCTACCGCAACCTGGTCGCCGGTGACCCTATGGGCCGGGTGATCGTCATGGGGGATTCGGCCGGCGGCGGCCTGGCCCTGGCGCTAGCCCAGCAGGCGGTGGCGGCGGGCCTGCCCGCGCCGGGCGGCCTCGTCCTCATCTCACCATGGCTCGACGTCACCCTGAGCGATCCGGAGCAGGCCGCGATCGAACCCCGCGACGTGATGCTGATGCGCCCCGGCGCCCGCGCGGCCGGCCGCTGGTACGCCGGCGCCCTGCCCGTCACCGACCCCCGCGTCAGCCCGCTCTTCGGCTCCTTTGCGGGCGTGCCGCCGATCCTGATGTTCTGCGGCGGTCACGACATCCTCGTCACCGATGCCCGCCGCCTCGCCGCACGCACGGGCTGCGAGGTGATCTATCACGAGGAGCCCGGGTTGATGCACGTGTACCCGATCCTCAGCGTTCTGCCGGAGGCGCGGGCGGCGCAGGATTGGATCGCCGGCTTCGTCGAGCGGGTGCTGTGGGATTGAGCGCCGGCCGGGTCCAGTCGGCCTCAGGCTTCTCTCTCGGCCACGGCGAGCCGCACCTGGAGGAACGCGCTGATCTTCTTCAGGTAGGAGGCGAGCCCCTGCTCCCGAAGTTCGGCGTCGACGGCCCGGGCTTCGGCGTCGACGGCCCGGGTCTCGGCCTCCCGCGCCGCCACCTGGGCTTCCCGCCGCCCGAGTTCGGCTTCCCGCAGGCGCAGGTTCGCCCGCGCCAGGGCCTGCTCGGCGTCCCGCATCTGCCGCTCGACGGCCGCCTTGTCCTCGCGCACCTTGCGCAATTCGGTCTCGACCTGTGCCCGTTCGAGGTTCGTCAGCCGGATCAGATCGTGGGCCTGGGCCGTGATGTAGTCCGCCCGCTCACGCAGGGCCTGCATGGATTCGACGGCCTGCTCGACCAGGCGCAGGGTTCTGGCCCCGTCGCACTCGGCCTCTTGCGCGGGCTCGTAGAGGACCAGCGCATGGGACACACGTCGGCCGCCGACGGGGAACGGCTGGGAATGCGGTGCGGGTTCGATCAGCCGCGAGGAGGACGCCATGGCACGGGCTACGCGACGGACGAGCGTTGAACGTCGGGCTGCGCGGATTCCGACGACGCCCGGGTGAATCCGCTGACCACCGCCTCGTGAAGCCGGTTCAGCCACTCCTCGGCCTCTTTCGCCCGACCTTCGGCGAGCTCGGCGCGCGCCTCCGTGGCGGCGATCTTCTGCTCGAGGAAGCGCTCGCGCTCGATGGCCTGCGTCACGGTGCGCTGCAGTTCGAGTTCCAGCTCCGTCGCACGCTCCTCGCTGATGCGGATCGCCGTGGTCGCCTCGTGGATGAGGTCGAGGGTCGACGACCAGTTGCGCTTGTCCGGCTTCGCCACCTCGTCCATCGGTACTGCCTCGTGGGTCGGATGCGACGGGATGAAGTTCTGCGGGACCACGTCCTGAACCAGGACGGGAATGCTCTCCGCCCGTCCCCGCATGAGCCAGGCGGCGGCAGCGGCGGACGAGGTCTCTCGGTCGCGCAGGGCGTTCTCGGTCATCGTCCGCTTTCCACCGAATGTCGTGTCGTTGTCCGCCGCACGGTGACGGCACCGATCGTTCCGATTCGCAGGGGGGTCAGGTCGACTTCTCGACCGGCATGAACGGCCGGACGTTGTTCGCTTCCTGCGGTGCCGCCGGCGCCGTCTCGGCCCGTGATCCCGTTTCGTCCGCCCCATACGAACGCGTCGCGCGCTTCAGCATGTCGTGCTGTTTCTGAAGGGAGACGCGGCTTTCGCGAGCGATGTCGAGGGCCCCCTGCGCCATCTTGCGCTCGGAGCGCTCGTGCTGGAGTTCCTCGACGAGGCGGTGATTGACGGTCTCGAAATCCGCACGCTCGGCTTCCTGGCGATGCACGAGCTGCTCGATGCGCTCCATGAGGCTGGCGACCCGACCGGTCGCCTGATCGAGGGCCGCGTCCTTCGCCGCGATAGCCTTGGCGAACATCTCGCACCGGTGATCGAGTTCGGAGCGCAGGCGCTGCATCTCCAGGAAGCGCTCGGTCTGTCGCGCGAGGTCGGCCTGCGTACTCTCCAGGCGGCGCTCCAGGGTCAGCCGCTCGATGGACGATTCCTTGAGACCCCGCTCCGCCACCCGGCCGGCCTCGTCACGGTCGCGCAATTGATTGCGGACCTGCTGAAGCATCTGGTCCGTGGTTCCGAGGCGGCTCGTGGCGGCTTCGAGCCGCATCGCCAGGGTGGTGCGCTCGGTCCGGTGGGCGGCGATCTCGGTCTCGTACTGGACATCGGCCTTCTGCGCCGCCGCGACGGCATTCGACAGCTGCTGTTCGAGGTTTCGAAGCCCCATCCGGGACAGTTCGAGCTGCGTTTCGGAGTCCTGGGCGCGAACCGCGAGCTCCTCGATGCGAACGACTTGGTTCTCGCTCAGGGCCTGCAGGCGCTGATTGTCCTGCTCCAGCAGGCTGCGCGTCTCGCGGATATCCTGAAGTTCGCTCTCGGAACGGGCCAGTGCCTGATCGAGAGCCTTCGCCTCGCTCCGCAGGGCCTTGCTTTCACCCTGGAGCGCCCGGGTCTGCTCGGTTTCTGCATGGAGTTGCCGCTCGAGATTCTCGGCGACGAGCGTCTTGTCGCGCAAGCCGACGCGCAATTCCTCGCCCGTCGTATCCCGGTCCCGCAGGCTGGCCTCGAGGTGCTGCAACTGGATGGTGGCCGCGGAGAAGTTGTTGGTGACATCGACGAGCCGTTCCGCCCTGTCGGCCAACTCGCGCCGCATCCCGGAGGTGTTCGCCTGTTCGAGGGCGAGAAGCGCTTCGATCTCGGAGATTCGAATCTTCGCCTTGGGCAGTTCATCCGTGATCTCGATGATCGGCTCGAGGATCGAGGCGAAATCGTCCTTCAGGGACCGGAGATCTTCGAGGCGGTCCGACATCTCGGAAATCCGGAACCGAATGATTTCCGATTTCTGTCCGACGGAGTCGATGGAAAAATCTTTATCGTTCTTCATCAGAAAAGGGATGGGCTGAGCCGATCGCTGCGAAGTCTCGTGCGAGGCGTCCTCGACATCCTCTATCTCGGAATCGCTGGCGCTACGAAAATCGATGCTTCTGCCATCGTTCTTCAAAGCTTTGGATTTTCCAAAGAGCGACCAGTTCATTTTCGATGGTCCGTCGTCATGTCTGTGTGCAGATGCATACAACTCGAAGGTGCCGTCAACGTGATATCGGCGTTCGAATTAACGAAATTTTTAGGTGTGTCCTCAGAGCCGACAGCTCACTTCGCGTGTGTCCCTCATCACGGAACATCACGAAAAATTGTTGGCGATACTTCCGACCGGCGATGAACTGTTTCGACTCAGCGCGCCACGGATCTGTCGAGGGGGGAGCTCGCGAGGTGAAAGCTCGGCGTCGGGTGCGTGGCCGGAGCGGGGCGCCCACGACGAAGGCATAGTGCCACCCTCACATGGCTGGCTGCAGGGCGCGGGAGGACTGGTCTGCCACGCGCGAACGCCTTTCGTTCCGAACGTATGACGAACGCTTCCCAGGAATTCGGTTTGGTCGCGGCAACGGACGCCCGTTGCCTGCGCGTTTCAAAATCGCTTGCCGTCGTTCCAATCCTCGATCCTGACGGCGGACCACCCAAATTCGGTCGGTCGCTTGCGGACTGCGCCCCCGAGGACGTACCAGAGGAGACGCGGGCCTCGGCTCGAACGCCCCGCCTGTGCGCCGGCGCGCGGTTTTCTGCCTACGACGAGGACGGTCTCTTCACGCGACCGACGAGCGCGGCCCGGTCCCTGACCGGTGCCATCGCGTTTCTCCTGCGCGGCCGTCTTGCAAAACCGATCCGCCGAAACCCGGCTCACGCCCGCTTGGCGCGCTTGCCGAACGCCACCGCCAACCGCGTCCGCGCCCGTTCGGGAATCTCGGTCTGCGACTCGATTCGCACCATCGGCATCTCCGCACCGATGAGGCTTTTCGGGTCGAAGGTGAACTGCAGGGAGCGCAGGCCGATCTCCAAGGCTTCGACGCCGTCCGCCTGGGTCAGGTCCTCGCCGAAGATCTCGATGAGGGGACCGTCGGGGTCGCCCTTCTCGATCTGGATGATGAAGTAGCCCGCCGGCTCCTCCTCGTCGTCGGCGCCGGAGATGAGGCAGATGCCGTTCTCCTCGTCGTAGCGGACGCGCTGGACCGAGAAGGTGGTGATGTCGTCGTCCATGCTCAGCGTTGTCCGTGACGGGTCTCGTGGAACAGGTCTTTGTACTGGCGCGGCTGGGAGCGCCAATATTGCTTGGGCGCCCGCACCTTCGCGCCGAGTTCGGCCGCCGCGTGCCAGGGCCAGCGCGGGTTGTAGAGCAACGCGCGGGCGAGCGAGACGGCGTCGGCCTGGCCCGCGGCGAGGATCGATTCGGCGTGGGCCGCTTCGGTGATCAGGCCGACCGCGATGGTGGTCAGCCCGGTCTCGGCCTTGATCCGCTCGGCGAACGGCACCTGATAGCCGGCCGACAGGGGGATCTTCTGCTCCGTCGAGAGGCCGCCCGTGGAGACGTGTATGGCGGCCGCACCCCGGCGCTTGAGGGCGTGGGTGAGTTCCACGGTCTCCTCCACGGTCCAGCCGCCCTCGACCCAGTCGGTGGCCGAGACGCGCATCCACACGGGTTTGCCCGCCGGCACGGCGTCGCGCACGGCCTCGAAGCATTCCAGTGGAAACCGCATCCGGTTGGCCAGATCGCCGCCGTACTGGTCGGTCCGCCGGTTCGATAGGGGCGAGAGGAACTGGTGCAGCAGGTAGCCGTGCGCCCCGTGCAGCTCGAACCCGTCGATCCCGAGCCTGAGCGCGCGCCGCGCGGTGGCGACGAAGCCGTCGCGGATGCGCTTCAGCCCCTCCGCATCGAGGGCGTGTGGCGGCACCTCGTCGGCGCCGTGGGCCACCGCCGAGGGTGCTTCCGTACGCCAGCCGTCGGGGGCGTCCGGTGCGATCTGGGCGCCGCCGTCCCAGGGGGCGTGGCTCGAGGCCTTGCGGCCGGCGTGGTTGATCTGGATCGCCAGGGGGATCGGCGCGGAGGCCCGGATGGAATCGAGGACGCGTCCCAGCGCCAGTTCCGTCGCATCGGAGTAGAGGCCGAGGTCGGTCGGCGAGATCCTCGCCTCGGGGGAGATTGCCGTCGCCTCCAGGGTCAGGAGCCCGGCGCCGGACTGCGCCATCTGCCCCAGATGCATGAGGTGCCAGTCGCCCGCCTGACCGGCATGGGCCGAGTACTGGCACATGGGCGCCACGATGATGCGGTTCTCGATTTCTAGGTCATCGAGGCGCAGGGGCTCGAACAGGCGGACGGTCATGCGTGGCTCTCCCGGGCGGTCCCGTGCTTTTGGCCGAACCCCGCGGCGCCCGCTAGGGTTCCGCGCCCGGGAGGGGCCCGTATCCCCCGGGGCATCTGCCCGTCAGGGTGTCTGCCCGTCGGACACCAAGCCACGCTCCCGAAGGCTCGCGTCGATCTCGTCGAGGGTGCCGGCGTCGTCGATGGTCGGCGGCAGGGTCCAGGGTTCGCCGTCGGCGATGCGCTTCATGGTGCCGCGCAGGATTTTTCCGGAGCGCGTCTTGGGGAGGCGCGCGACCGTCAACGCCAGCTTGAAGGCGGCGACGGGGCCTATGCGCTCGCGCACCAGGGCGACGAGCTCCGTCTCGATGACACCGGGGTCGCGGTCGACGCCGGATTTCAGCACCACGAAGCCGCAGGGCTGCTCGCCCTTCAGGGCGTCGCGGATGCCGATGACGGCGCATTCGGCCACATCGGGGTGCGCGGCCAGCACCGCCTCCATCCCGCCCGTGGACAGGCGGTGGCCGGCGACGTTGATGATGTCGTCCGTGCGCCCCAGCACCGTGACGTAGCCGTCGGCATCGACCACGCCCGCGTCCGAGGTGTCGTACCAGCCCGGATAGGTGGTGAGGTAGCTCGTGCGGAAGCGGTCGTCCGCTCCCCACAGGGTCGGCAGGCAGCCGGGCGGCAGGGGGAGCTTCAGCGCGATGGTGCCCATGGTGCCCTCCGGCACCGGACGTCCCGCCTCGTCAAGCACGGCGAGGTCGTAGCCCGGCATCGGCACGCAGGCGCTGCCGTGCTTGACCGGCAGCAGGCCGACACCCAGCGGATTGCCCGCGATGGCCCAGCCCGTCTCCGTCTGCCACCAATGGTCGATGACGGGGCGATCGAGCGCCCGCTCGGCCCAGGCGACGGAATCCGGGTCGGCCCGCTCGCCGGCGAGGAACAGGCTGCGGAAGCGGGAGAGGTCGTAGTCCCGCACGCGCTCGGCCCGCGGATCGTCCTTCTTGATCGCCCGGAGGGCCGTGGGCGCCGTGAACAGGCAGGCGGCGCCGTATTCCGACACCACCCGCCACAGGGCGCCGGCATCGGGGGTGCCGACGGGCTTGCCCTCGTACAGGATCGTGGTGCAGCCGTGCAGCAGCGGGCCGTAGACGATGTAGGAATGCCCCACCACCCAGCCGATGTCGGAGGCGCAGAAATAGGTCTCGCCGGGCGCCACGTCGTAGAGGTTGGGCATGGTCCAGGCCAGCGCCGTGCAGTAGCCGCCGGTGTCCCGCACCACGCCCTTCGGCTTGCCCGTCGTGCCCGAGGTGTAGAGGATGTAGAGCGGGTCCGTGGCCGCCACCGGCGTGCAGGCCGCCCGGAGACCCGCCGCCCTGGCGGTCGCGACGGCCTCGACCCAGTCCCGGTCGCGCCCCGGCACCAGGGTCGCCTCCGCTTGCGGGCGCTGCAGGATCAGGCAGGCATGCGGCGTGTGCGACGACGCCGCGATGGCGGCATCGAGCAGCGGCTTGTAGGCGACGACGCGGTTCGGCTCGATCCCGCACGAGGCCGCGAGCACCACCTTGGGCGTGGCGTCGGTGATGCGGATGGCGAGTTCGTTGGCGGCGAATCCCCCGAACACCACGGAATGGACGGCCCCGAGGCGGGCGCAGGCGAGCATACCGAACAGCGCTTCGGGCACCATCGGCATGTAGATCACCACACGGTCGCCGGGGCCCACCCCGCACGCGGCCAGGAGCCCGGCGAGGGTCGCCACCTCGTCGAGCAGGTCCGCGTACGTAATGGTGCGGCGGGTGCCGGTGACGGGCGAATCGTACCGGATCGCCGCCTGCGTGCCGCGACCGGCCGCGACGTGGCGGTCCACGGCGTTGTGGCAGGCGTTGAGGCGTCCGTCGGGGAACCAGCGGCCGCAGGCCCCGGCCGATGCGTCGAAGGCACGGGTCGGCGGGCTCGCCCAGTCGAGGGCCTGCGCCGCAGCGAGCCAGAACGCCTCGGGGTCGGCGAGGGAGGCGGCGTGGATCTCGGAATAGGCGGCGTTGCCGGGCCGGGCGTTGGCGGGGGCGTCCATCGAATCCTCCGGTCGTCGGACCGGTCGTGGTCGACGGCTTGAGCCGGACCTTATGCGGGACGGCGGGCTTCCCGCAAACGAGAACCGCCGCCCTGGAGACCAGGGGCGGCGGCGAACGCTCAGAGAAAAATTTGGGCCTGTACGGGCTCAATGCAGCGAATCGGTGTCGCTTCGAAGCCGGTTCATCTCGTCCTTGAGAAGGAGTTTCTTTCTCTTGAGTTCTGCGATGCGCAGGTCGTTCGCCGAGGGACTGTGCTTGGCGTCGTGGATCTCCCGCTCGAGGGCTTCGTGCTTCCGGGCGAGCTGGGTGAGGTGCGTCTGCAGTGACATGAGTGTCTTCTCCTGTCTCGTTTCGACGAATCGGAGACTGACATATGTGAAGCCGGCTGTCGAAGGCTATTGGCGGCCAGGCTTGCGGGTTTTTCCGGACCGGCCTCGGGCGTGGTTAACCGGCTCCTGTGAGACCTTGCCTGTGCAGGCCGCGCCGGGGGTTCTTGCCGTCGGCGGAGCGGTGCCGCATGGTCGGCGCACGGGAATCCCGGGGCTACAGGGTGCGATGGCGAGTGCGTTGAACGACGACGAACCGACGGCGTTCGCCGACGAGCTGGAGCGGCTCAAGCAGGAGCACCGCGACCTCGACGGCGCCATCGACGCCCTCGAACTGAGCGTCGCCGGCGACCAGCTCCAGATCCAGCGCCTCAAGAAGCGCAAGCTCTCCTTGCGCGACCGGATCTCCTACATCGAAGACCAGATCACGCCGGACATCATCGCCTGACCCAGGCCGGCCGGTTTCGCCGAACTGGCCTGCCCCCTGAAAAGAGGCTCTTCGCCGGGTTTGGTGGATCAGGCTGCGAGGAGGAACCGTTGGCGGAGGAGATCGAGGTTGGCGCGGCCGTACATGGCGCGCTTCAAGAGCTTGAGACGCGTGATCTGCCCTTCGGCCTGCCCACTGCTCCAAGGCAGCGTCAGCGCGGACCGAACAGCATCTCTATCCTGACCGAGGCTAGCAGCGAAGCTTTCGACGATCCGGACACCGCAGGTTTRCGCTTCGCCCAGCCATTGATCGAACGCCGTGACATCTGATTTTCCTGACGGCTGCYGGCCACAGCGGCTCCGGAMGATTCGGCAGAACCGGCGGCCGAGATCGACCACCTTGGCCGCCTCGGTATCCTGCAGGACGCGCGAGACGACCGCGGCCGCCTCAGGGCCGAGGTCTTCNGATTCGGCAGAACCGGCGGCCGAGATCGACCACCTTGGCCGCCTCGGTATCCTGCAGGACGCGCGAGACGACCGCGGCCGCCTCAGGGCCGAGGTCTTCGGGCTCCCGCAGGAGATACCAGGACAGCTGCTTGGATGAGGCCAGGGGTGATGCGGTGGAGGTCACAACACGGGTGTCGGTCGGTGCTGGCGACGACCGGATAGTCGTTCCAGCCGGGCCTGCGCGCCGCTCGGACAACYAGCGATGCACCTGCTTCGAGGTGCCGGCAAAGCCGATACCCTGAAGTTCGCGCCAAAGCTGCGCAGCGTTCTCGCAGCCCTCATCGAGGCGGCCATGCAGATGCCCGAGATAAGGATCGAGCATGCTCGGCTTCGGCTCGCGCATGCCGTTCCGGGGAAAGCTCGCGGCGAAGGCGTACTTGCGCACCGTGGCGCGGGCCAAGCCCGTCTCGCGATTGATGCGCCGAAGCGAGTGTCCTTCCGCATGGCGGCGACGCAAAGCTCGCGGCGAAGGCGTACTTGCGCACCGTGGCGCGGGCCAAGCCCGTCTCGCGATTGATGCGCCGAAGCGAGTGTCCTTCCGCATGGCGGCGACGGACGTCATCGTAGGCCGCTTTCCATCGGCTACGGGCCGCGGCCCGCGCCAGCATCTCGGACGGTGCGCGTGGGTAGGCCGTGATGCGCCGGATCGATGGCGATGACGGGGCCACGGCCGGTAACAGCTTCAGACGCGGATGGACGCGGGCGAGCCAGCGCTCGACCATCTGTCGGGTATTGAGCAGGAGGTGCCAGCGGTCTGCGACCTGAACGGCATCGGGCGCACCCATGGTGGTCCCACGCGCATATTCGGTCGAGCGGTCCCGTGCCACGACCTGGAGCCACGACCTGGATCTGTGGTTCGCGCCGGAGCCAGGCCGCCAGCGTCGAGGCCGAACGATCCGGCAGCAGGCCGATGGGACGGCGGCGTTCAAGGTCGACCAGGATGGTGCCATAGGTTCGGCCCTTGCGCAGGGCCCAGTCGTCGACCCCGACGATGACCGGCTTGGATCGGGTCGGCAGCGGCCATTTGCGGATGCCGCGCAGCAGCGTCGTGGCACTGGTGGGCATCGCCAGGTGCGGCAGCAGCCGGGCGGCGGGTGTGGCACCGAGCGCCAACGCGGTCCGAACCTGGGCCTCGGCCAGCCGGCAGGTTCTCTGAGCGTAGCGGTCGAGGAGACGAGGCAGGCGTTCGGCGAAGGTCCCACGCGCGCAAGCAGGATGGTGGCAGTAGAACCGGCGGATCGTCAGGGTCAGACGCACCTCCTGACCGCTCGTCGGCAGGTCGGCGGGACGCCGGTGATAGCGACTATGCACCGACCGGCTGACCGTACGACAGNCTCGACGAAACGCGCGTGCGTGCAGGGTCGTGGCAGTAAAAACGTCGGATCGTCAGGGTCAGACGCACCTCCTGACCGCTCGTCGGCAGGTCGGCGGGACGCCGGTGATAGCGACTATGCACCGACCGGCTGACCGTACGACAGCGTGGGCARCGGGCATGATCGCACTTCGCTTGAGCGGAAATGCGAAGGGCAGTGCTCTCCTCACGCGTGACGTGGAGAAGACGACAACCGGGGATGTGACAGAGAAGGGTCATGCCCTGATCTGAGAATCCCCGCCCGGTTCAGCCAGCAGCTACCTTCCGGCATCCCCCCACCAACCCAATCCACCAAACTTGGCAAAGAGCCNAGGGTCATGCCCTGATCTGAGAATCCCCGCCCGGTTCAGCCAGCAGCTACCTTCCGGCATCCCCCCACCAACCCAATCCACCAAACTTGGCAAAGAGCCGAAAAGTGGTCCTCCCTGAGGTATGGCTCTGAGCCATGAGGAGGATGTCATCATGGGACGGAAGAGGCATACGGCTGAAGAGCTTGTCGCCAAGCTGCGCCAAGTGGATGTTCTGGTCTCGCAAGGTCGCAAGGTCGCCGAAGCAATCCGGTCCATCGAGGTCACCGAGGTCACGTATTACCGGTGGCGGTCCGAGTACGGTGGCCTGAAGGGCAATCAGGTGAAGCGGCTGAATTCTCTGGAGACCGAGAATCAGCGCCTCCGCCGGGCGATCTCCGATCCGACCCTGGAGAAGCTCATCCTGAAGGAGGCAGCTGCGGGACCCGAAGGGCAGCGCCAGCAAAACTTCTGAGCCCGGCTCGCCGCCGGGCTTGTGTCGACTCCGTCGTTGCCAAGCACGGTGTGTCCGAACGCTTCGCCTGCCGAGTTTTGGGGCAGCATCGTTCGACACAGCGCAAATCCGCCGTCGTAGTCGAGGACGAGGCCGCTCTGACGGTCGCCATCGTTGCGCTGGCTCTCCAGTACGGGCGCTACGGCTATCGCCGGATCACGGCCTTGCTCCGGCGTGACGGCTGGACGGTGAACGTGAAGCGGGTCGAGCGGATCTGGCGCAGCGAAGGGCTCGAGGTTCCCGCGCGTCAGCCGAAACGGGCACGCCTTTGGCTCAACGACGGCTCGTGCCTGCGCCTGCGGCTAGAGCGGCCTGACCACGTCTGGTCGTATGACTTTGTCGAGCACCGTACGCATAACGGTCGCAAGTACCGGATGCTGAACGTGATCGATGAGTTCACTCGCGAGTGCCTCGCGATCCGCGTATCCCGCAAGCTGAAGGCCCTCGACGTGATCGACGTACTCTCGGACCTGTTCAGTCTGCGCGGCGTGCCAGGCCATATCCGCTCGGCCAACGGGCCGGAGTTCATTGCCAAAACGGTCCAGGACTGGATCGCGGCGGTTGGCTCGCAGACCGCCTACATCGAGCCGGGCAGTCCGTGGGAGAACGGCTATTGCGAGAGCTTCAACGCGAAGCTGCGGGACGAACTCCTCAAAGGCGAGGTGTTCTACACCCTCAAGGAAGCCAGCGTCGTGATCGAGCAATGGCGAAGGCACGACAACAGCATCCGGCCGCATTCGTCGCTCGGATACCAGCCACCTGCGCCCGAGGTCGTCATCTGGCCAACGGAACCGAGCGGATCAGTGCCGTCCGCTCGCCTTGCCATCGTCACCCGACCGACGATGCACTAACTTCGAACTTGGGCCACCGCACGGGGGCAGGCCAAAGCAGGGACCAGCGGGGGGGCACCCAAACCCTGCTAAATAATTAATGATAAACAATATTATCGGTTCGCCGCCAATTGGCGATGACAGGCTCATCGCCAATTTCGCCCGGCCACTCCATCATGTATCTTTCCTGAGAACCCTTGCAGAACACTTCCGGAACGCATAACCTGTTCGCGATTTGTTTCTGTGGCTTAGTGCCGCTTTGTACTGTTCGAGGACGGGTGCCGTTCATGTTGACTCGTAAGCAGCTGGATCTGCTCCAGTTCATTCAACAGAAGATGAACGAGGGGGGCGTACCGCCGTCGTTCGATGAGATGAAGGATGCCCTCGACCTGAAGTCGAAGTCGGGCATCCATCGGCTGATCACGGCGCTGGAAGAGCGTGGTTTCCTCAGGCGCCTCCCCAATCGCGCCCGCGCCATCGAAGTGATCAGGATGCCCGAGAGTCTCGGAGGGCAGTCGGGCGCGGGCGCTGCGGCACCGACGGAGTCGCGTCGTTTCACGCCGAGCGTCGTCGAGGGGGGCAAGGGCAAGGGCACCGTCGAGCGCATGCCGGTTGGACGCCTGCCGACGACGCGAGCGACGGATGGCGACGGTCGTGCCATCACCATTCCGGTCATGGGCCGGATCGCGGCCGGTACGCCGATCTCGGCGATCCAGGAGCAGAGCCACTCGGTCACCCTGTCCCCGGACTTTCTCTCGGGTGGCGAGCATTACGCCCTGGAGGTGCGCGGCGATTCCATGGTCGATGCCGGGATCCTCGACGGTGATCTGGTGGTGATCCGCAAGCAGGACACCGCCAACACCGGCGACATCATCGTCGCTCTCATCGACGACGAGGAAGCGACCCTCAAGCGCCTGCGCCGGCGTGGATCGTCCATCGCTCTAGAAGCGGCGAACCCCGCCTACGAGACACGGGTGCTCGGGCCCGATCGGGTTCAGATCCAGGGACGCCTCGTCAGTCTGGTCCGTCGCTACTGAAGAGTCTCGCCCGAGCCTTCGGAGGGAGGTTCGGGTTCGTCTGTATCTGGCGCTGTCGGCGCGGTCGGGACAGCCGGCGTCGGGGTCCGCGTCGGTACCGTTTCCCGCACCGGGCGCCAGGGTACACTCTCGCCGGCGCGTCGTGCCGTGGTGATGATCGGATCGGCCTTTGGCGGGAAGCGGATCGTCACGGCACCGTGAGCAGCCAGGAATGGACGGTCGAGCACGAGTTTGGCGGCGCAGGCCGGCGGTGCATCGCGACGGGTGATTAGAACGTCGGCACGGATGCAATCCTCGTGGAGAGCGCGTTTGTCGGTGACGAGTGCAAGCACTCTTCCGTCCGGCAAATGCGCCGTGCAGCCGAGCCGATCGCACCGAGCGGTCGAGAGGGCGGTGACGGTGCCGGCCCGGCGTCCATCGCCATCGGCCTTCAGCCATTGCTCCAGGACGAAGGCTGGCGGTTTCCCCAGGGTTGCGAGGCGTCCGTCCTGGGCGCGAATGGCGATTCCAGCTCCCTCGCGGTCGATATAGAGATCCGGCCGCGTCGCGCTCGCGGCCAGGGCGACGCCGACGGCCATCGGTAGGAGGCCGAGCCAGCGCAGCCGCGACACCGGTAGGGTGAGCGTGACGAGGCCAAGGGCCATCGCCGCGAGGGCGCCGGGTCCGAAGGCCGGGATCACGTAGGTGGCGCGATCGAACCCGGCGATCCAGGTGGAGATCGTCAGCATCCCCCGCACGGCGAGACCCATGAGCCACCAGACCGGCTGATCGAGGGCGAAGGGGTAGGCCAAGATGCCGAGGACCGCCGCCGGCATCACGGCGAGCGAGACCAGGGGGAGGGTCAGGGCATTTCCGACGAGGCCGAAGGGCTGGACCGTCTGGAAGTGGTAGGTCGCGAACGGTGCCGTCGCGAACTGTGCGACCAGGGTCGTCGCAAGTGTGCCGATGATCGCGGTGGCGATCCAGATTGCAACGCGTCCGAGGGGACCGGCGCTTTGCCCGCGCAAGCTCACGGCGCCGATGAGCGGAGCGCAGGCGATGAGGCCCGCCACCGCCCCGAAAGACATTTGAAAACTCGGGCCGAGGAGCCCATCCGGCTCACGCGCCAGGGCGATAAGGGCCGCCAGCGCCAGATTGCGCATGCTCAGGGCCGGTCGGTCCACCAGGATCGCACCGAGCATCACCAGGGTCATGATCAGCGCCCGTTCGGCGGCGATATCCCAGCCGGAGAACACGCAATAGGCCGTCACACCCGCCATGGCGCAGGCGGCGGCGATCTTCTTGATCGGCCAGCGCAGGGCCAGCGCCGGCGCCAGCGCGAGAAGCGCGCGCACGAGCCAAAACACCACCCCGGCCGCCAGCACCATGTGAAGACCTGAGATCGACACGACGTGATAAATTCCCGCCGCGCGCAGGACATCATTGGTCTCCGCGTTGATGAGGCCGCGTTTGCCCGTCACCAGGGCGGCCGCGACGGCGCCGGCCTGCCCGCCGTTGGCGTCGGTGATGCGGCGCGTCAGGGCGTTGCGGGCGTCGTCGACTGCAGCGGCGAGCCGCAAGGACCGTGGCAAATCCTCCGGGGGCGGCCGCACTTGGATCGTGCCGACGAGGGAGCCCACCGCCCCGATCCCGCGAAAATAGGCATCGCGGGCAAAATCGTAGCCGCCCGGCCGCGCCGCTTCGGGAGGCGGAAGCAGGCGCGCCGTCGCGGCGATGCGATCACCGGGTTTCAGCGGCGGTGCCTTCTTGAACGACACCCGCACCCGACGGGGCCGCTGCTCTGCCGCGAGGGTGCCGAAGCTCTCGACCCGAACGATGAGGCGTGCGCCCTCCTCCCTCTCGTCGAGGGCTTCGATGAGCCCGACGAGGGGCGCGATGGTGGTTCTGGCCAGCACCGGGCTCGCCACCTGCACGAGGCGGAACGTGGCGGCCGCAAAACCAAGGAATGCGGCGACGAGCCCGACGAGACCGGCCAGGACCACGGGTCTGGCCGCGAAGACGGGTGTCAGAGCGATGAAAATCGCCGCAACGGCGAGCGGTGCCGCCAGGGATGGCGGCCCGGAGGTCGCAGTGAAGCAAAGCAGCACCCCGAGGCCGAACGCCACCGCGAGCCAGGGAAAGAGTCGGCGCTGTTCGACCTCCCGGCAGAATCCGGCGGCGACACCCTCCTGAAGCGTGCCGAGCCACAGGGACGGCGCGGGAACGCGGGCGGCGGCGCGCACCCACATCCGTCCGGCGGTCCGTGCGCCTCCCTGCCCCATCCCACGACACCTCCGGGCGTGACCCGCGTGCGACCCTTCACCATTCCTAGGGGTGGGGGTGACGATTTCTTAACGCCTGCCTTCGCGCATGCTACATGCCCATCCCCGGGCCGGTCGATCCGCCGTCCGCCTGCTTCCCTACAGAGTCTAAGCCAAGATCGATGTCGTCCACCGTCGTCACGCGCTTCGCGCCCTCCCCAACGGGCTATCTTCACATCGGCGGCGCGCGCACCGCCCTGTTCAACTGGCTCTATGCCCGTCGCTTCGGCGGCCGGATGCTGCTGCGCATCGAGGATACGGATCGCGAACGCTCGACCCAGGGGGCGATCGACGCGATCCTCGACGGGATGCGCTGGCTCGGCCTCGATTGGGACGGCGATGTCATCTACCAGTACGCCCGGGCCGACCGGCACCGGGAGGCGGCGGAGACTTTGCTCGCGTCGGGGCACGCCTATCGTTGCTACGCGACGCCGGACGAACTCACGGCCATGCGCGAGGCGGCGCGGGCCGAGGGCCGGCCCCTTCGCTACGATGGCCGCTGGCGCGACCGCGACCCGTCCGAGGCGCCCGCCGGGGCGAAGCCGGTGATCCGCCTGCGCGCGCCGCTCGAAGGCGAGACCGTGGTCGAGGACGGCGTGCAGGGACGCGTCGTCTGGCAGAACCGAGACCTCGACGACCTCGTGCTCCTGCGCTCCGACGGCAACCCGACCTACATGCTCGCCGTGGTGGTGGACGACCACGACATGGGCGTCACCCAGGTTATCCGCGGCGACGACCATCTGACCAATGCGGCGCGCCAGCGCCAGATTTCGGATGCCCTCGGCTGGGACGCACCGGCCATGGCGCACATCCCGCTCATCCATGGGGCCGACGGGGCCAAGCTGTCGAAGCGCCACGGGGCGCTGGGCGTCGACGCCTATCGCGATCTCGGCTACCTGCCGGCGGCTTTGCGCAACTACCTCGTGCGCCTCGGCTGGAGCCACGGCGACCAGGAAGTGTTCTCCACCGACGAGATGATCGCGGCCTTCGATCTCAAGTCCATCGGGCGCTCGCCCGCGCGTTTCGATTTCGCCAAGCTGGAGAATCTCAACGGGCTCTACATCCGAGGCGCCGACGACGCGGATCTCGTCGCAGCCCTCGACGGCGTGCTGCCGGCCCTGGGCCCGTCGCGCGGCATCGCCTCGCCCATGGCACCCGAACTCCGCGAGAAGCTGATTGCGGCGATGCCCGGCCTGAAGGAGCGGGCGAAGACCCTCGTCGACCTCCTCGACAGCGCCTACTACCTCACGGCGGCCCGGCCCCTGGCCCTCGACGACAAGGCCGCCTCCCTCCTCGGCCCGGAGGCGCGGACCCGCCTCTCCGCGATCCTGCCCGCCCTGGAAGCGCTTCCGGAATGGAGCGCTGCCGCAACGGAAGGCACCGTGCGCGCTTTCGCCGAATCGGCGGCCGTGAAGCTCGGGCAGATCGCGCAGCCCCTGCGGGCGGCGCTGACCGGGCGGGCGACCTCGCCGCCGGTCTTCGACGTAATGGCCGTGCTCGGGCGCGAAGAGTGCCTCAGTCGCTTGCGTGATCAGGCCACCGCCTGACGCGGCGGGTTTCGCTGGCGTCGACGCGGAACGCCCGGGCCGAATGACAAACCGGCCTGGATTTCGCTTCGTGGCGTTCGTGATGCGGACGCTCGGTTGAAGGCGGTCGACCGATCCGCTAACCCGATGCTCGTGTGAGCAAGTGCAGCATGCGTTGCCCTTGCGCCCCGGAACCGGGTTGGTGAACCATCGCCACACGGGCCGGCGCCGCCCCGCTGCCACGAAAGGGTCCACGTCTCCATGAGCGCCACCAGCACCATCACCGTGGGCGACGCGCAGGTCGAGTTGCCGATCAAGACCGGTAC
This sequence comes from Methylobacterium sp. Leaf100, assembly GCF_001422845.1. NCBI lineage: Bacteria > Pseudomonadati > Pseudomonadota > Alphaproteobacteria > Hyphomicrobiales > Methylobacteriaceae > Methylobacterium > Methylobacterium sp. Leaf100. Next base: position 223,919 of record NZ_LMMW01000045.1, read on the forward strand.
CATCGGCCCCGACGTCATCGATATCGGCCAGCTCTACGCCAAGACCGGCAAATTCACGTTCGACCCGGGTTTCACCTCGACCGCGTCGTGTGAATCCAAGATCACCTACATCGACGGCGATGCCGGCGTGCTACTCTATCGCGGCTACCCCATCGACCAGATCGCCGAGAACGGCGATTTCCTCGAGACCTGCTATCTCATGCTGTTCGGCGAGTTGCCGACGCCGGCCCAGAAGGCCGACTTCGATTACCGGGTCACGCGCCACACCATGGTGCATGACCAGATGAACCGATTCTTCCAGGGGTTCCGCCGCGACGCGCACCCGATGGCGATCATGGTCGCCTGCGTCGGCGCCCTGTCGGCGTTCTATCACGACTCGACGGACATCTCGGACGACAAGCAGCGCATGATCGCGAGCTTGCGCATGATCGCCAAGATGCCGACACTCGCTGCGATGGCTTACAAGTATTCCATCGGTCAGCCGTTCGTCTATCCCAAGAACGACCTCGACTATACGTCGAACTTTCTGCGGATGTGTTTCGCGGTGCCGTGCGAGGAATTCAAGGTCAATCCGATCTTCGCCCGGGCGCTCGACCGGATCTTCATCCTCCACGCCGATCACGAGCAGAACGCTTCGACCTCCACCGTGCGTCTCGCCGGCTCGTCGGGGGCCAACCCGTTCGCCTGCGTCGCCGCCGGCATCGCCTGCCTGTGGGGACCGGCCCATGGCGGCGCCAACGAGGCGGCCCTCAAGATGCTCGAGGAGATCGGGCACCCTGAGAACGTGGCCAAGTACGTCGCCAAGGCCAAGGACAAGAACGACCCGTTCCGGCTCATGGGCTTCGGTCACCGGGTATACAAGAACTACGATCCGCGTGCGCGAATCATGCAGAAGACCACCCACGAGGTGCTCGGCCAACTCGGGATCAAGGACGATCCGCTGCTGGAGGTCGCCGTCCAGCTCGAGAAGATCGCCCTCGAAGACGACTACTTCATTGAGAAGAAGCTCTACCCGAACATCGATTTCTACTCGGGCATCACCCTCAAGGCGATGGGCTTCCCGACTTCGATGTTCACCGTGCTGTTTGCGCTCGCCCGCACCACGGGCTGGATCGCCCAGTGGGCCGAGATGATCGAGGACCCGTCTCAGAAGATCGGCCGGCCGCGTCAGCTCTATATCGGCCCGGACAAGCGCGAATACGTGCCCATCGATCAGCGCGCCTGAAGGCGGGGCGGCTCATCCGGTAGAGGGCGAGCCAGGGACAGTGCAGCCGGGTAGGATTTATCCCGCCCGGCCGTACCCGCTACGTGGGCGGAGGCATGCGGCCTTCGCCGCCCGGAGGCACCCATGATCCTTCCGAATGGGCTGTCGGCCTTTCCGATCACACCGGCGGATCCGAGCGGATGTGTCGATGTCGGGGCGTTGCGTCGGCTGGTTACGCCCTTGCGCGATGCCGGGGTCGATTCCATCGGCCTTCTCGGCAGCACCGGCTCGTACCCGTATCTTAGCCGGCAGGAGCGGCGTCGCGCCGTTGAAGCGGCCCTGGATGCAGTCGGCACCGATGTTCCGATCCTCGTCGGCGTCGGCGCCCTGCGGACGGACGAGGCCGTGGCGCTGGCCCAGGACGCCAGAGCCATGGGGGCCGCGGCCGGGCTGCTGGCCGCCATCTCCTATACGCCCCTGACCGAAGACGAGGTGTTCGCGCATTTCGTGACCGTCGCCCGGGAGAGCGGCCTGCCGCTCTGCATCTACGACAATCCCGGCACCACCCATTTCGCCTTCACGGCCGCGCTCGTCGGACGCCTCAGCCGTGAACCCGGCGTGATCGCCGTCAAAAGTCCGGCCTGCGCACCGCCGGAGATCACCGCACATCTGCAAGGCTTGCGCGAGGCCGTCACGGCCGGTTTCTCCCTCGGCTACAGCGGCGACTGGAACACCGTCGAGGCTCTGCTGGCTGGGGCCGACACCTGGTACAGCGTCATGGGCGGATTGTTTCCGCAGACCGCCATGGCGATCGTGAGGGCCATCCGGACGGGAGACCATACAGCGGCGCGGGAGTTGGACGTACGATTGCAGCCGCTCTGGAGTCTGTTCAAGGAGTTCTCGAGCCTGCGCGTGATCTATGCCTATGCCGATGCCCTCGGGGTCTGCCACACCGACCCGCCACGCCCGATCCTACCCCTTCCGGATCGCGCACGGGACCGCGTCGTGCAGACCTTACGTGGTTTGGATCTTCGCTAAGGTCGTCGCCCCGGATCCGATCGCGCCGACAAGCGGATGAGGCGCGGGCGCCAGATACCAAGAACCACGTTGGCCGTCGCGACCGCGAGGAGAACCCAGAGGGTGTTCGCCTCGGCGCCGAGGGATTGGCCCAGCATGGCGAGATCGGCCTTGCCGATCAGGGCGCCGGCGCTGAGGTCCGCCTCCTGCTGCATCGGTCCCTGAACGTAGACGAGGCCACCTTCGAACATCAGCACGCCGGTGGCAAGCTTCACCCAGGCCCAACCCGCATTGTGGAAGGCGCGTTGTGCGAGGGCGAGTAGGCCGGCCAGCAGCGTCAGAGCGAGAGAAGGGAGGAAGATCCAGGACGCCACCGCGCCCATGGCTCCGCGCATCAGCGCATAGCCGGCGAGGGACGAGGACGGGGGCGTGAAGCTCAGCATCACGACGAGGCAGGCCATCGCCCCCATGACGCCAATGGCCCCCATGGTGTGGAGGAATTTGAGCGTGCGTCGCACCGTACCGAGCCCGCCGTACGATTGGGTCCGTGCAAACCTATCGTACGCCGTACACCCCGTCGATCAGGTCACCCGCGTCGCGCCCAGCACGATTCGGGCCGCACGCCGGCTCGGTTCCTCGCCACCGGGCAGCCGCATCAGGCCGTCGATCCGCGACAGGGCCTCGATCTGCGCGTCGCGTGCCGGCCCGCCGGCCAGAAGAGGCGCCAAGGCCTCGACGAGGCGCTGAGCCGTGCAATCGGCCTGGATGAACTCCGGCATGGCGTTCTGCGCCAGAATCAGGTTCGGCAGCACGATGGTGGGCACCTGGATCAGGCGCCGGGCCACAGCCTCCTCGATACGCGAGACCTTGTAGGCGACCACCATCGGCACGCCGGCCAAGGCAAGTTCGAGAGTCACGGTGCCGGAGGCCGCGAGCGCCGCGCGGGCACGCCTGAAGGCCTCATGCTTGGCGGCCTCGCCGTACACGAGGCGCACCGGGGCGTCCCACGCTCGCGCCAGGCGTTCGATGAGGGCGCGGTGGCGGGTCACGGCAGGCAGCACCGCCTCGATCTCACCGAAGCGCTTCCTGAGCTGCCCCAGGGTCGCGCCGAACACAGGCATCAGCCGCTCGATCTCGGAGCGGCGTGACCCCGGCAGGATCACCAGGGTCGGCGGCGTCGCCGCGCGCGCCTGCGCCTCCCGGGCGTCGGGCCGTAGCTCCTCCAGACGCTCGATCAGGGGGTGACCGACATAGGTGCAGGCCGGACCGCCGAGGCGGCGATGGGCTTCCGGCTCGAACGGCAGCAGGGCAAGGACGTGATCGATGAACGGCCGCATCTTCGCCGCGCGCCAGGGCCGCCACGCCCATACGCTGGGCGACACGTAATCGACGATGGGCAGGTCCGGCATCCGCTTGCGCACGCGTGACGCGACCGCATGGGTGAAGCCCGGACTGTCGATGATGACGAGGATATCGGGGCGGGCGTCCACCACGTCGCGCACGGTCTGGCGGATGCGGCGCAGCAGGGTTCGCAGCCGTGCGGCCACGGGCAGGTAGCCCATCACCGCCACGTCATCGATGGGAAACAGCGACGTGAAGCCTTGCTCCGTCATCGCCTCGCCGCCGACGCCGCCGAACCGGATCGGTCGGTCCGACAGGTCGCGCAAGCCGCGCATGAGCTTGGCGCCGAGCTGGTCGCCCGAATCCTCGCCCGCGACGAGCCAAATCTTCCTTGGCGCGGTCTTGTCGCTCATGCGTCGATCCCCAGACCGACGAGGAACAGGCCTGCGCGATCGGCGGCTGCGATGGTCGCGGGCCGGTCGATGATGAGGGTGAACCCGGCCTGGATCGCGAGGCCGGCGCAGCCCGCCGCCGCCGCCGCCGCGATGGTACGCGGGCCGATGGCCGGCAGATCGACTCGCAGATCCTGCCCGACCTTTGCCACCTTGACGAGAACGGTGCCGGGCTGGCTCGCTCCCAGACCGAACGGCTTGCGGCCGAGCGCTCGCGCGCGGGCGAGCATCCGGTCGGTGCCCTCGGGACCCTCGACGGCGACCGCGCGCTGGGCCACCACCACGGCGGCCTGCCCGACGTCGTAGGGCGCCAGGGCGCCCAGGAGGGCGCGCCCCGTGTCGATGGATTCACGGGCGGCGGCATCGGGCACGTGCCGTCCCATGACGCCCTCGGGGCTCAGGAGATCGGGGGCCACCTCATGGACGCCGACGACGCCGTGGCCGTTCTCTTCGAGCAGCGCCAGGGCCCCGCGCAAGAGCCGGTCGTCGCCGCCACCGGCGATGGCCTTGAGGGCGTCCCGATTGCGCAAGGCCGCGGCGGCGTTGAGGATGGCGGCCGGGTTCGGCCGCGAGACGCCGCCGGCCGGCACCACGCTCACCGGCCCCCAGGCCTTGAGGATGGCCAGCACCCCGGCGATGTCGAGGAGATCGACGGTGGCCTCCGCCCGAGCCCGCATGCCACGCTCTGCGAAGCCCCGGATCGCGAGGATGCGGAACGGACGCCCGGCCCGGTCCAGGGATTCGGCCACGAGCTCGGGCAGACGTCCTGCTCCGGCGACAAGGACGAGGGGAGCCGGCAGGGCTCTCAAGGCGCGCCCGGCGTCTCGCGCGGGGTGCAGATCGAACGCTTGCCGCCGGCTCGGATGAACGCGACGATCTCGGCGACGCCCCGATGGGTATCGAACTCCGCCGCCACGTCCTCCACTCGCTCCATCAGCGTTCCCTCGGGGGCGAACAAGAGGCGATAGGCGCGGCGCAACGCATGGATATCCTCGCGGGCGAAGCCCCGGCGCTGCAGCCCGATGATGTTGAGACCCGACAGATAGGCTCGGTTGCCCAGTGCCATGCCGAAGGGAATGCAGTCGTTCTCGAGGGCCGACATACCGCCGACGAAGGCGTGCGCCCCGACGCGGGCGAACTGGATCACCGCCGCGCCGCCGCCAAGGATGGCGAAATCGCCCACCGTGCAATGGCCGGCGAGCATGACGTTGTTGGAGAACACGACCCCGTTGCCGACCCGGCAATCGTGCCCGACATGGGAGTTGGCCAGGAAGGTACAGGTGTCACCGACCGTGGTTTCCAGGCCGCCGCCGGCGGTGCCGGGGTTCATGGTGACGCCTTCGCGGATAAGGCAATCGGCGCCGATGGTGAGCGTCGACGCCTCCCCGCGGAATTTCAGGTCCTGTGGTGGATGGCCGATGGAGGCGAAGGGATAGAGGCGGGTGCGCGATCCGATGGTGGTGGAGCCGGCCACGACCACGTGGCTGACGAGCTCGCAGCCATCGCCGAGCCTGACCTCCGGGCCGACATGGCAGAACGGGCCGATGCGGACATCGGCCCCGAGGATCGCGCCGTCCTCGATCACGGCACTCGGGTGGATGCCCACCACAGCGGTCATTCCGTCACCAGCATGGCGCCGATCTCGGCCTGCGCCACCAGGGTATCACCGACACGGGCTTCACCCCGGAACCACCACATGGTGCGGCGCTGATTCAGCTTCGTCATGTGGTAGCGCACGGTGTCTCCGGGCACGACGGGCTTGCGGAACTTGCACTTGTCGATGGTCATGAAGAACACCTGCTTGGCGCGCAGATCGTCGGTCATGATGTGCTGGCAGCAGATGGCGCCGGCAGTCTGAGCCATTCCCTCGATGAGGAGCACGCCGGGGAATACCGGCAGACCGGGGAAGTGCCCGGTGAATTGCGGCTCGTTGATCGTGACGTTCTTGATGCCGACACAGGAGCGGTCACCGTCGATCTCGACGATCCGGTCGATCATGAGGAAGGGATAGCGGTGCGGCAGGAGTTCCAGAACCTTCTGGATATCGGCCGAGCCGAGCTCGCGCGGCATCTCGTTCATCGATCGGATCATCTCCCTGACACGCGGCGGCGCTTCCGGCGCTTCGCCCCGCTCGTTCTCGTATCCGCCATTCGAAAAAAGGCGAAGTCTTTGTGGTTGAGGTGAAGTCTTTCGGCAGAAACTTCGCCGGATGCAACCCCCGGGCGGGGGAAGTCACGCGTCCCTGTCGGACAACCGGTCGCGCGTGTTCCGCCGTGAACCCAGCTCACGCACGTTGACCAGCCAAAGCTTCAGTGCGAAATCGTACCATAGGATGGCGGAAGGCATCTCTGGACCGTGCGCCATCAAGATATGGGTCTCATGTCCGTCAACCACCCGTCCGCTGTTCCGGTTCGGCGTTCACGTGATCGCACCGGCCGCCCCGTCGCTTCGCAACAGCCGGAAGCCACCTGGGGTCATCAAACGACCGACGTGAGTTTCGGCTCGGCACTGCAGTCGACCGGCTTCTCGACAGCCCAAACCGGTGAGAACGTCGGATCGCTTCGCGTCGGCATCCGCCAAGGCGTGAACCGTTTCAGGCGCAAACTCGAGAGTCACGTCGCACTCGGGAGCCAGGATGGGGAAGCCGTCGAGCGGCTGACCGCTTCGTCGGAAACTTTCTCCGCACGGTCCGACCTGACCGCCCGGCACGAAACGAAGGGCGGACGCCTGATCCTGATGGAAGGGTTCGCCTGCCGCTACAGTCTGCTGACGGGGGGGCGCCGCCAGATCACGGCCTACCTCGTCCCCGGGGACAGCTACGATCTCGATGCGGGCGCGTCGAACCGGATGGACCACGGCGTGACGACGTTGACCTCGGCTCGCATCGTGCGCGCCGAGTCGTCGACGATCGAGGCGTTGGTGCAGGATCACCCAAGCATCGCAGGGGCCTTGCGCGCTGCCGAGAAGGTGGAGGAGGCGACCCTGCGCGAGTGGCTCGTCAACATCGGAGCCCGCCCGGCTCTCGAGCGGATCGCGCACCTGTTCTGTGAAATCGAGCTTCGCCTTCGGGCCGTCGGGCTGGTCGAGAACGACCGCTGCGACATGCCGATCACGCAATACGATCTCGCCGATACCGCCGGCCTGTCGAGCGTCCACGTCAACCGGACCCTGCAGGAGTTGCGCCGTCAGGGCCTGATCACCCTGACGGGACGCGCGTTGACGATCCACGACCGGCCCTCGCTCCGAGCGTTGGCGGGCTTTGAGGCCGGCTATCTCCGCCTGCGGGAAATGGCCTGAGCGTCAGGCCTTCGGCTCCTTCGACCCGTCGCCGCCGGAGCGTTCCGCGAGTCGTGCGAGGGTGGTGAGTTCGCGGAACCACGCGCGAACCGGCTTGGCCGGCGTGCCGCCCCAGCGAGAACCGGGCGGTACGTCGCGGTTGACGTTGGACGACCCGGCGATCTGTGCACCCATGCCGATGCGCAGGTGGCCGACGACGCCGACCTGCCCGCCGAGGACCACGTAATCCTCCAGGGTGGTCGAACCGGAGATGCCGACGCCCGAAACGATGACGCAATGTCGTCCGATGACGACGTTGTGGGCGATCTGGACGAGGTTGTCGATCTTGGTCCCCTCCCCGATCACCGTATCGCGGCTGGCACCCCGGTCGATGGTGGTGTTGGCACCGATCTCGACATCGTCCTGAACGATGACCCGACCGATCTGGGGCACCTTGAGGTGGCCGCCCGGCCCCATGGCAAAGCCGAACCCGTCCTGGCCGATGCGGGCGCCGGGATGGACGATGACGCGATTGCCGAGCAGGGCATGGGTGACCGTCGAACCCGCGCCGATGGCGCAATCCCGCCCGACCCGGACGTTCGGGCCGATCACCGCGCCCGGACCGATCACCGTTCCTGAGCCGATCTCGGCGCCCGGACCGATTACTGCACCGGGATCGATACGGACACCCGTTTCGAGGCGGGCCTCCGGGTGGACATGGGCACCGGGTGCGACCCCTTTTGAACCGAAGACGGAGGCTGGACGCATCGCCTCCGGGTAGAGCCGGGCCAGGAGGCCCGCATAGGAGCGGTAAGGATCACGGGTGATCAGTGCAATGGTGCCGGTCGGCACACGGGCGGCGAAACGCGGCGAGACGAGGCACACTCCGGCCCGCGTCTGAGCCAGGGCGTCACCGTAGCGGGCATTGTCCATGTAGGCGATATCGCTCGGGCCGGCGCTCTCAAGGGGCGCGGCACCGTTGAAGATTGCCTGCGCGTCCGCCGCGGGGGGGAGCGAAACGCCGGCAGCCTCGGCGATGGCGCCGAGGCTGAGGGCGGTGTCGGGCGTGATGAAGATCGGATCTGCCATGACCGGAAACGCGCCGCCCTTGGAAAAGGGCGACGCCTTTGTCGTTAGAAGCGCGAGCCGCCGGAGAACCGGAACGCCTGTAGCTGATCCTTGCCGATGCGGAAGTTGGTGCCCGGGACCTTCACACCTTCGTCCTTGGTGAGGGCGTAGGCATAATCGAAGCGGATCGGTCCGAGCGGGGAGTTCCACAGGATCGAGGCACCGATGGAAGACCGGATGACCGCCTTGTCGTGAACGTTCACGCACTCCGGTTCGACACCGATGGTGGCCGAGTTGAAGTTACAGACGCCGCCGGGTGCGATGCCGTTGATGAAGGCGTCGCCATTGACGTTGAACTGCGTGCGGCCGTTGTAGCCGAACAGGGTACCGGCATCGGCGAAGACTGCGCCCTTCAGGCCAAGATCCTTGGGAATACCCCAGATCGGGAACTGGACCTCGACGGTGCCGCCCACATAGGTGCTGCCGCCGATGGCGTTGGACCGGCTGTCGGCTATGCCGACGTCGCGCGGACCGATGCCGTTGGGCGCGAAACCACGAACCAGCGACGGGCCGAGGAAGAATTGGTCCGTGATGCGCAGGGGCTCGTCGTTGAGCGCCGAGATGTGACCGCCCTGAAGCCGGACGAAGCCGACCACGTCCTCGTAGAACTCCTTGTAGTACCGGGCGTCGCCGGTCACGCGGAAGAACTTCGAGTCACCACCGAGGCCCGCGAGGTCAGGCTTGAGTTCGGCGTAGAGGCCGTTGCGCGGCAGGCCGATGTTGTCGAGGGTCGAGTAGGCCAGCGTGAGGCCGGCCAGCGACGTGAGAGTGTTGCCTTGCGAGCCCTTGAGGGCGATGGAGGCTTCACCGTCGAAGGCGCAGTTCGGGTAGGCCGCGAGGCCCGACACGTTCTGGCCATTGGCCGTGAACGTGTTGTTCGGATAGACCGCCGTGTAGCCCGGGATCGGGTTCGAGCAGTCGTTGTACGGCCGGCGGATGGTGTTCGGGACGCGCAGCTCGGTGTTGTAGAGCGAGTAACGCAGGGTGATACCGAACTCTTCGGTGATCGGCAGGCCGACGCGGAGCTGGCCGCCGTACACGGTGGTCTCGTAGCGCGAGTAGCGGGTCTGGTCGCTGTACTTGTAGAACGCGTCGAAGCCGGCGGCGAGGCGGTAGCCGAGGAAGTACGGCTCGGTGAACGAGAAGTCGACGCCGCGGGCGTACTGGCCGGCGGTGCCGGCGACGCGGACATACTGGCCGCGGCCGAGGAAGTTCGACTCGGAGACCGAGACTTCACCGATGATGCCGTCCTGGGTCGAGTAGCCACCGGCGACCGAGAACGAACCCGTGGGCTGATCCTCGACGTCGATGTTGATGACCACGCGATCGGCGGCGGAGCCCGGCTCGTTCGAGAACCGGACCTTCTTGAAGAAGCCGAGACCGTTCAGGCGACGCTCCGCCCGGTCCGTGAGGACGCGGTTGTAGGCATCACCCTCGGTGATATCGAGCTCGCGACGGATGACGTAGTCGCGGGTGCGGGTGTTGCCGCGGATGTTGATACGCTCGACGTAGACGCGCGGACCATCCTCGACAACGAAGCCGAGGGCCACGGTACCGGTGGCCGGATCGCGCTGCCCGGTGGGACGCACCTGGGCGAAGGGGAAGCCCTGGCGGGCAACCTGGTTCGTCACGCCACTGAGGGTGCGCTCGACATCCTCGGCGTTGTAGACATCGCCGACCTGGGCGCGAACCTCGCCATCGAGACCCTGCGTGTCGAGGCCGGGAAGGCGCGAATCGATGGCGACGGCACCGACCTTGTACTGCTGGCCTTCCTCGACCACCACGTCGATCACCCAACCGGCATCGGTCTCGGCCTCGACGTAGCGGGCATCGGCCTTGACGACGCGGAAATCGGCGTAACCGTTCTTGAGGTAGAAGCGCCGCACGAGGTCGAGATCGTTGGTGATCCGGTCGGGATCATAGACATCGGAGGTCTTGATGAACGACAGGAAGTTCATCTCCGAGGAGGACATCAGCTCCTTGATCTTCGACTCGGAGTATTCCTTGTTGCCCGATATGTTGATCGCCTTGATGCCGGTCTTGTCGCCTTCCTCGATGACATAGATCACGTCCAGGCGGCCGTTGGGCAGATCGACGGTGCGGAAGCTGACCTTGGCGCTGCCGCGGCCCGAGCGACGGTAGATCTCGCGGATGCGCTGCATGTCGGCGGTGACGATGCCCTGATTGTAGGGACCACGCGCCTTGGCTTCGATCTCACCCTCGAGGGTGGCCTTCTCGACCTTCTTGTTTCCCTCGAACACCACCCGGTTGATGATGTTGTTCTCGCGCACGCTCACCACGGTGCTGCCGCCGCTGCGCGACACCTTAACGTCGGAGAACATGCCGCTCGCCAGGAGGTTGCGGCGGGCTTCCTCGGGCGAACCGGAGGCGGTGCCGGTCACGTAGGACCGGATCGTGTCGGAATCGACGCGCTTGTTACCCTGGACGACGATCTGCTCGGCCTGCGCCACGCCGCCGAGAACCAGCCCTGCGGCCGTGGTGGCGACTAGGACGATGGTCCGCTCCGCCGACTTACGTCGGCGCTTTCCCGTCATCGACATCATGTAATCGCCCGTCTCTTTTATTATCAGTACGGGTTCGCACCCGCGGACAGGCGCCGGTTTGCCCGGTCGTCCCGTCGTCTGGTCCCAAGCTCAGCTTCTAGCGGGTTTCCCGGTCGAAGCAAACGTTGGGGTCACCCGCTCACAGGGGATTTTGGGGACACGTGGCCTTCCGGTCACTTAACGCCGAAACGCCATCGCCGAACATGGTGAACGAAGCCACAACGCGACTTGGCCGCGCGGCGGATGCGCCAGCGCGGCCAGTGATTTGATCGAGTTTGAGGATTGCCTGGGAACGTCGATCAGGTGCCGCGCGACCCCCAGGAGGCACCGAGATTGAGGACGTCGTTCCAGGCGGCGAACAGCATCAGGAACAGCACCAGGGCCAAACCGATCCGGAAGCCGATTTCCTGCGTACGCTCGCTCAGTGGCCGCCCGCGCACGGCCTCGAAGGCGTAAAACAGAAGGTGTCCGCCATCGAGCAGGGGCACCGGAAACAGGTTGAGAAGGCCGATGGACACCGACAGAAGGGCGATGAGGCCGATGAGTCCGCCCGCACCGCTGACCTTGGCGACCTCGCCCGAGACCCGGGCGATGCCGATGGGCCCGGAGAGCTGATCGGCCGATTCACGCCCGGTCACGAGCTTGCCGATGTAATCGATGGTCCGGTCGACCACGAAGTAGGTCTCGGAGACGCCCTGACCCACGGACTGGAGCGGGCCGTAATGGACGAGCTTGGCCTCGCTGCCCTTCGGACCCTGGATGCCGAGGCGACCGAAACGGTGCCGCCCGAACGGGGTACGCTCCTCGACGCCGTCCGGCACGGCGGTGAGCACCTGCCGCTCGCCGTTGCGCTCGACGGTGATGGCGAGGCTGGAACCGGCGCTGGTGGTGACCGAACGCTGCATGTCGGTAAAGCTGTTGACGGTGGTGCCGCCGATGGCCCGGATGATGTCGCCGGGCTGGAAGCCGGCGCGCTCGGCCGCGCTCCCTGCCATCACCGCCTCGACGCGGGCCGGTGTCTCGTAGCGTCCGCCAAAGTAGATCGCTCCGGAGAACAGCACGATGGCGAGGAGGAAGTTGGCGATGGGACCGGCGGCGACGATGGCGGCGCGCTTGGCCAGGGGCTGCGTCGGAAAGCTGGTGGCGCGCTCCTGGGGGCTCATCCGCGCCACCGCATCGGGGTCCGGCACGCTGGCACCGTTCGCGTCGCCGTGGAACTTGACGTAGCCCCCGAGCGGCACGGCCGAAAGCTTCCAGCGTGTGCCGTGACGGTCGTTGAAGCCGAAGAGTTCGGGGCCGAACCCGAGGGAAAAGGCGTGGACGCCGACGCCGCACCAGCGTCCGACGAGGAAGTGCCCCATCTCGTGAACGAACACGACGACGCTGAGCACGATCAGGAACGGGATCACGTTGCCGAAGAATCCGGCGGCTGTCCCGCCCATCGCGTTCAGAAAGTCCATCGTCGATCCTCGAAGCGTCCTGCCGGCAAGCCAATCCGCCTGTAGCAGATCGGGGCCGGGGCCGGCGAACGCAAATGCGCCAGCGTGGTTCTGGCGTCGCACTGGGGCAAAGACCAGCCGGAAAGCCGGTATTCCTGCGATTTGGGTAAAGAGGGAGGGCTTGACCCGAAGCTCGCCGCGACGCGCTCCGGGCGGGATCAAGCCGCCAGGGCTTCGCTGCTCCAGGCCCGCACCTCGGCGTCGATGGCCAGGGCTTCGTCGACATCCGACGGTGCCTGCCGGTAGAGCCCTGCGAAATGGGTACAAGCGCGCTCGACCAGATCGGCGATCCCGTAGAAACCGATGGCGCCACTGATGAAGGCCGCCACCGCGATCTCATTGGCGGCGTTCATCACCGTCGGGGCCGCACCGCCGTCGCGCAGGGCGGCCCTGGCGATCCGAAGGCACGGGAACCGTGTCTCGTCGGCGGCCTCGAAGGTGAGACTCCCCACCGCCGCGAGGTCGAGGGAACGGCCCCGCGCGATGGTCAGCCGCTCGCCGAGCCCCAGGCAATGGGCGATGGGCACCCGCATGTCGGGCATGGCGAGCCCCGCCGTGACGGCGCCGTCACGCCAGGTGATGAGGCCATGCACGATGGATTGTGGGTGGACGATCACGTCGAGGCGCGCCGCCTCGATGGCGAAGAGGTGATGCGCCTCGATGAGTTCGAGGCCCTTGTTCATCAGGGACGCCGAATCGATGTTGATCTTCATGCCCATGGACCAGGTCGGATGGGCGGCGGCCTCCGCGGGCGAGGCGGCGGCGATGCGTTCGGCGGTCCAGGTGCGGAACGGCCCGCCGGAGGCCGTGATGGTCATGGTGGCGATATCCGCGACCTTGCCGTCACCGAGCGCCTGGGCGAGGGCGTTGTGCTCGGAATCCACCGGCAGGAGGGTGGCTCCGTAGCGAACGGCGTCCCGCATGAAGGCGTCGCCGGCGCAGACGAGGCTCTCCTTGTTGGCGAGCGCCACCGTGCGACCCAGGCGGAGCGCGGCGTGGGTCGGGCGAAGACCGGCGGCTCCGCTCACGGCGGCCACGACGATGTCGGCATCGCGTGCCACGGCCTCCAGCACCGCGCCTTCGCCGGCGCCGTTGGGGATACCGGTGCCGGAGAGGAGATCGCGCAGGGCCGCCCCCTGTGATTCGTCGGCCAGCGCCACGAAGTCGGCACCGATTTCGCGCGCGAGCTTCGCGATCGCGACGGCGTCACGGCCGCCCACCAGGGCGCCGATGCGGAAGCGCTCGGGATGCTGGCCGAGAAGGTCCGTGGTGGATCGGCCGATGGAGCCGGTGGCACCCAGGATGGAAACGGTGAGACTCAACGGAGACAATCCTTCAGACCGCGCCCATGCGATGCGCGAGGAGATACAATCCGGCCAGCAAGGCCACGGCGGCGAAACCGTCGAGACGGTCCATGACCCCGCCGTGGCCGGGGATGGAGCGGCCGGAATCCTTGACGCCCCAGTGCCGCTTCAGGGCCGATTCGGCCAGATCGCCGGCCTGACTGAAGATCGAGGCGGCGGCGCTGACAGCGCCCACGATGGCAAGTGAGGTCGCCGCGAGCGGGCTCCAGCCGTAGCCCCGCGCCAGGGCGACGAGGCCGATGCCCGCGGCGGTCCCGGCGGCGAGACCACCGAGCGCGCCCGACCACGTCTTCTTCGGGCTGACACTCGGCATCAGCTTCGGGCCGCCGAACGTGCGGCCTGTGATGTAGGCGACGACATCGGTGGACCACACCACCGCGAACATCCAGGCGGGCCCGAGGATGCCGATGCCGGGATCGTCGCGCAGACCCGGCGGAACGAGGGCGACCACGGCGCCGCCGGCAAGGCCCGCCACCGCGCGGCCCCGCGCCGGACCGTCCTGGGCCAGGACGAGCAGACCGAGGGTCCCCGTCGCGGCGACGGCGAGGAATACGAGGGGGGTGGCTCCCTCCCGGAGGCACAGGGAGAGGCCAGCGAGGGTCACGCCGATGATCGTCAGGAGCAGCCGGCGCGGGCCGGTGCGGCTCATGCCGATCCACTCCGCGGCGCCGACTAGGGCGGCGGCCAGCCAGATGAAGGCGAACGGTCCGCCACCGAGGATCAGGGCCGAGACCACGAGGATCGCCAGCACCACCCCAGACACTAGGCGAAGCTGGAACTCGCGCCCGCTCAGGGGATTGCGCCGCACACCCGGGGCCGCCTCGCTCGGGCTTCCCATCAGCCGGTCTTGTCGCTGAGACCGCCGAAGCGCCGGTCGCGGCGATGGTACTCGCCGATGGCCGCCACGAAGGCATCGTGGTCGAAGTCCGGCCAGAGGGCGGGCGTGGTCACGTACTCGGCGTAGGCCGTCTGCCACGTGAGGAAGTTCGACAGACGCAGTTCGCCCGAGGTGCGGATCACCAGATCGGGATCTGGAATGCCGGTGGTATCGAGGGCCGCCGTGATGGCGTCGATGTCGATGTCGTCGGGACTCGTACTGCCCTCGGCGCAGGCCCGGGCGAGGGTGCGCACGGCGCGGACGATCTCCTGGCGACCACCGTAGTTGAACGCGACCACCAGGGTCAGGCCGGGATTGGCCCGGGTCATCGCCTCGGCCTCGTCCAGAAGGGCGACGATATCGGCGCTCAGGCCCTCGCGGTCGCCGATGATCCGCACGCGCACGCCGTTGCGATGAAGCTCGGCCAGATCGCGGCGGACGAACAACTTGAGCAAGCCCATGAGGTCGGCGACCTCCGCCGGCGGACGGCGCCAGTTCTCGGACGAGAACGTGTAGATGGTCAGGTAGCGTACGCCGAGGTCGATGGAGGACCGCACGGCCCGACGCACGGCCTCGACGCCGCGGCGATGGCCCTCGACGCGGGGCAAACCCCGCCGTGCCGCCCAGCGTCCGTTGCCGTCCATGATGATGGCGACGTGCGCAGGCGCTGGCAGCGCGAGGCCGGCGGGCAGCACCGGTGCCGCACCGGACACGGCCGGCGAGCGGACTTCGAACGCCGACGCGCCCTGCCCTCCCACCATCCCGGCTTCGATGTGACGCGCGCCCTCAGTTCGACCCAACGCGCCCCTCCCCCGTGCTTCGTCCCGTTCGGACGGCAATCCGCCGAACGCTGGAACCGTGATCGATCAAATCGAACCGCGGTCCCAGAACCTTCCCTCGTCCTGCGTCCTTACGACGAACTCAACATCCAAGTCGTCGCAGAGCGCAGGGGAGCATCGTCTCGGATACCCGCTCCAAGACGATGCTCCCGATCCTCGGTCACGCATCGGCTGTTGCGAAAGCCGGTGTCCACCTCTCGGGCAGATGCGCTAGACCTGCATGATTTCCTTTTCCTTGGACGCCAGCACGCCGTCGATCTCGGCGATGTGCTGATCGGTGACCTTCTGGACTTCACCGGCCTGACGCTTCTCGTCGTCTTCGCTGATGGCGCCGTCCTTCTCCAGCTTCTTCAGATGGTCGAGCCCGTCGCGACGCACGTGGCGGACGGCGACACGAGCCTCTTCCGTATACTTGTGTGCGACCTTGACCATTTCCTTGCGGCGCTGCTCGTTCATCTCCGGCACGCGCAGGCGGATGGTTTGGCCTTCCGTCTGGGGGTTCATGCCGAGGTCGGATTCGCGGATCGCTTTCTCGACGGCGCTGACCATGCCCCGGTCCCAGACCGAAATGCTCAGCAGGCGGGGCTCCGGCACGCTCACGGTGGCGACCTGCGCCATTGGCATCATCGCCCCGTAGGCATCGACCTGGATCGGATCGAGGATGCTCGGGGTCGCGCGGCCCGTTCGCAGGGAACCGAGGTCGCCCTTGAGGGAGGTGACGGCCCCCTGCATGCGGCGCTTGATGTCGTTCAGATCGAATTCGGGGATAGCAGCCATGCGTTCAGTGTCCCGACGCGAACAGAGAGGGAGGGAAGCCGGGCCGCCGGGGCCCGTTCTGCGGCTTCAATGAACCAAAACCCTGTGGCCCGCAAATGTGTTCGCGGCCCTTCGGCGTTTCGCATCCGAGGATCGCGGGAGCGTGGATCAAGGAACCACGTGGGTGGCCGGTGCCTCCCCCGTGAGGATGGCCCGGATCGAGCTCGGCGCATGGACGGACCCGACCACGATGGAGAGACGGCTCTCGCGGGCGAGGGCGAAAGCGGCGGTGTCCATCACCTTGAGGTCGCGGCCGATGGCCTCGTCGTGGGTGAGGCGATCGTAGCGGGTGGCGGACGGGTCGATCTTCGGATCGGCAGAGTAGACCCCGTCCACCTGTGTCGCCTTGAGCACGGCATCGCAACGCAGCTCGGCCGCGCGCAGAAC
This sequence comes from Methylobacterium sp. Leaf100, assembly GCF_001422845.1. Classification (NCBI taxonomy): domain Bacteria; kingdom Pseudomonadati; phylum Pseudomonadota; class Alphaproteobacteria; order Hyphomicrobiales; family Methylobacteriaceae; genus Methylobacterium; species Methylobacterium sp. Leaf100. The sequence continues at coordinate 240,683 of NZ_LMMW01000045.1, forward strand.
GGCGGCCGTATCGGTGGTGAAGAACGGGTTGCCGGTGCCGCCCGCGAGCACGATGACCTGCCCCTTGTCGAGGTGATGCAGGGCGGGCTGCCGCGCGAAGGTCTCGCAGATCGTCGGCATCGACACGGCCGACATGGTGCGGGCGGGTACGCCGGCGGCGTTCAGTGCGGTCTCGAGGGCCAGCGAGTTCATCACCGTCGCCATCATGCCGAGCGAATCCCCGGTGGCCCGGTCGATCCAGCCCGCGGCCGAGATGCGCGCACCGCGGATCATGTTGCCGCCGCCGACCACCAGGGCGAGTTGGATTCCAGCTTCCCGCGTACGGGCGATGTCGTCGGCGATACCGGCGAGCGTCGGGGGGTGCAGCCAGTAACCGTCCGGCGCAGCGAGCGCCTCCCCGGACAGCTTCACGAGGACGCGGCGAAACGGTGTGGTCTCCGGCATCGAGCCAGTCCCCTCAAAGCCGTCCCGAAATCGGGGCGGSGAGCCAATCGGAAGCGGAGGGGTGTCTAGCGCAGGCGGGACCGAAACGTCGAGGGGCGGCGGCATCGCTGCCACCGCCCCCCTCACATTTTCGTCAGACCGTCGGTCCGTGATCAGCCGCGAGCGGCGGCCGCGACCTCGGCGGCGAAATCCGGGGCCTCTTCCTTCTCGATGCCCTCACCGAGGGCGTAGCGAACGAAGGCGGTGAGCTTGACCGGTGCGCCGGCCTTGCCCTCGGCTTCCTTGAGGACCTGCGTGATGGTCTTCGATCCGTCGTGCACGAAGGGCTGCTCGAGGAGGGTGACCTCCTTGTAGTAGCTCTTCAGGCCGCTCTCGACGATCTTGGCGAGCACATTTTCGGGCTTTCCGGCGTTCTTCTCGCGCAGGATGTTGATCTCGCGGTCGAGGGTCGGCTGGTCGACGCCGGCGGCATCGAGGGCCACCGGGTTGGTGGCGGCGACGTGCATGGCGATCTGGCGACCGAGGGTGGAGAGCACCTCGACGTCACCCTCGGACTCGAGGGCGACGAGGACGCCGATCTTGCCGAGGCCGTCGACCACCTGGCCGTGGACGTAGGAGGCGATGACGCCCTTGGTCACGTCGAGCTTGGCGACGCGGCGCAGGGTCATGTTCTCGCCGATGGTGGCGATGAGGTTCGCGAGGCTCTCCTTGACGGTGGTCTCGGCGCCGGGGAACTTGGCGGACTCGAGGCCTTCGAGGGTGCCGTCGGTATCCAGGGCGAGCTTGGCGGCCTCGCGGGCAAAGCCCTGGAAGCTGTCGTTGCGGGCGACGAAGTCCGTCTCGGAGTTCACCTCGACGAGGGCGGCGTGGTGCCCGGCGGACTCGACGGCGACGAGGCCCTCGGCGGCGACGCGGCCGGCCTTCTTGGCGGCCTTGGCGAGGCCCTTCTTGCGCAGCCAGTCGACGGCGGCTTCGATGTCGCCGTCCGTCTCGTTCAGTGCGCCCTTGCAGTCCATCATGCCCGCGCCGGTCTTTTCGCGGAGCTCTTTCACCAGTGCGGCGGTGATGTTGGCCATGGCCTGTCCTTTCCGGGACTCTTGATGTGGGGGATTCTTGAAGTGAAGGAGCCCGGCGCTCTGGAAAAAGCACCGGGCTTCAGGATGATGGTGTCGATCCGTCGGTGGCGGCCCTGGCTCGAGGCCGCCGTGGCGGTCTCAGGCGGCGGCGGCGGCCTCGGCGAAGCCACGGGCCTGCTCGACCCAGCCGTCACGGCCGATGCGGCCATTGAGCTTGAGATCGGCATCGACCTTCGCGACGTCCGCTTCGCTCATCGCGGCGATCTGCCAGTAATGGTAGACGCCGGCTTCGTTGAGCTTCTGAACGATCTGGGGACCGGCACCGTGGAGCTTCGACAGGTCGTCGGGGGCGCCGCGCGGGGCCGAGAGCAGTTCGAAGTGCTCGGTGGACTCAACGAGGGCTGCCACATCGGCCTGGGTGACCGAGCCGGACTCGATGGAAGCCGCGCCCTCGTCGTTGGCGGGCAGCTCCTCGGCGGTCGGCTCCTCGGAGGCACCGAGATCGATGCCGCTCGAGCCCTGACCGCGCGAGATGCCGTCGATGGCAGCGCGGGCGATGAGGTCGCAGTACAGAGCGATTGCGCGGCCGGCGTCATCGTTGGCCGGAACCACGTAGGTGATGCCGTCCGGGTTGCAGTTGGTGTCGACGATGGCGGCCACCGGGATCCCGAGGCGCTGGGCCTCCTTGATCGCGAGCTGCTCCTTGTTGGTGTCGATCACGAACAGCAGGTCGGGCACGCCGCCCATGTCCTTGATGCCGCCGAGGGCCTTCTCGAGCTTGTCCTTCTCGCGGGCGAGCATGAGACGCTCCTTCTTAGTGAGGCCCTGGGCCCCGCCATCGAGGATCTCGTCGACCTTGCGCAGGCGCGAGATCGAGCCCGAGATGGTCTTCCAGTTGGTCAGCATGCCGCCGAGCCAGCGGGAGTTGACGTAGTACTGGGCCGAACGCTTAGCGGCCTCGGCGATGGTGTCGGCGGCCTGGCGCTTGGTGCCGACGAACAGCACGCGGCCACCCTTGGCCACGGTGTCGCTCACGGCCTGCAGGGCTTGGTGAAGCGCCGGCACGGTCTGGGCCAGGTCGATGATGTGGATGTTGTTGCGCGTCCCGAAGATGTAGGACTGCATCTTCGGGTTCCAGCGGTGGGCCTGGTGCCCGAAGTGGGCGCCGGCCTCGAGAAGCTGACGCATGCTGAAATCAACGGCCATGATCTTTTGTCTCTCCGGTTATGCCGCCGCGGAGGAAGCGACCAGGGTCCCGTGGGGCACCGGTCACCGGAAACGCCTCATTCAGGCATGAGGCCAACTCCGCGTGTGGAATGGGCGGGGCCTTACCAGACGGTTTTTGCGATGGCAAGGTTTTGGGGCGGGCGGAGCCCGTCAGGCCTGTGCGCCGCCGAAAACGGCGGCGATCGCGGCCTCGTCCATCACCCGGTACGCGCCGGCCTCGAGATCGGCCGGCAAGTCGAGCCCGCCGATTCGGTCGCGGTGGAGGCCGACGACGTGGTTATCGACGGCGGCGAACATGCGCCGGACCTGATGGTAGCGACCCTCGTGCAGGGTGACGGCGGCGAGGGTCTCGTCGTGAACCTCCGTCTCCACCGGCAGGAGCGGCTTGTCCTCGCCCTCCAGCATCAGGGTGCCGGAGGCGAAAATCGCGGCTTCGTTGCCCTTGAGCGGGCGGTCCAGAGTCACCTGGTATCGCTTGGCGACGTTGGATTTCGGCGCGATGATCCGATGCAGCAGGGCGCCGTCGTCGGTCAGCAGCAGGAGGCCGGACGTCTCCTTGTCGAGGCGGCCGACGGTGGACAGGGCCGGGTCGCGCCGGCGCCAGCGGTCGGGCAGCAGACCGTAGACCAGCGGCCCCGCCTCCTTGTGCGAGCAGGTGACGCCGAGCGGCTTGTGCAGCATCAGGGTCACGCCCGGCGGCGGATCGAGGGGGGCGCCGTCCACCATCATGCGCTGCGCCAGATCGGGTGTGACCGGGATGCGCTGGTCCGAATCCCGCAAGGGGGCGCCGTCGAGGACGACGAGGCCGGCCCCGGTGAGGAGCCCGATCTCACGGCGCGAGCCGTAGCCCATGTTCGCGAGCAGGCGGTCGAGGCGCAGGGTCGGGGTCTTGCCCGCCTTGCTCATTTCCGGGCCTCGAAGATCTTGTAGCCGCCGGACGATGCTTTCAGCTCGACGGTCTTGAATGCGGCCTTGAGGGGCTTCTCGTAGGGAAGGTGCATGTTGGCGGTGAGCCACAGGGTCCCGCCCGGGCGCAGGGCCTCGGCCGCACGGGCGATGAAGCCCTGGCCGAGGGCCTGATCCTCTGAACCGCCGTCGTGGAAGGGCGGGTTCATCACCACGAAGTCGAGGCGGCTGAGGCCGAGATGGCCCGCGCGGATGTCGGCCCAGCGGATCGTGGCGCGCGGATCGCCGACGTTGCGCGTCGCCATTTCCACGGCACGCCGGTCGATGTCGATGAGGGTCAGGGTCGTGACCTTGGGCGAATGCAGGACGGAGCGCGCCAGGACCCCGAGGCCGCAGCCGAAATCGGCACCGCTGCCGGAGAGCGGGGGGAGCAGCGACAGGAGCAGGGCCGAGCCCGGATCGAGGCGGTCGTAGGAGAAGATGCCGGCCTGCGAGCACAGGGCGAGGTTGTCGATATGACGCGGACCACCCTCATCGAGGGCCGCCTTCAGATCGCCGATGGCCTCCGGCCGATCGACCACGCAGATGCGGTGGTGGCGCCGGGCGCTCTCCGTCGCCGGCGCTCCGAAGCCCGCGAGTTCCTTGGCCAAGCGGGAGCCACCCCGGTCCTTCGGGGCGAGGGCCGTGAGGCGGCCTCCGGGACGCAGCGCGCGCAGCGCCTGGGCCAGGACGTAGCGGCGCTCGATGGTGCCGGCCGGCGCCAGCACGTCGATCCGTTCGAGGCTGCCCAGATCGACATCCTCGATCCGTGGCGACCCCGGGATCAGCGGCGAAAGTTGAACGGCGCCGTCGGCGGCCCCCTCCGGCCCATCGATGAGTTCAGCGGGCGGGAGGCCGTAGACGGCGTGCAAGAACGATGTGACGGACATGATGATACGATCCGGCGCGGATGGTGCGCGCCTCGACGGCTGAGAGCGTGACGGGTGACCTGAGCTGGTCGGTGATAGCCGATGCCGAAGCAGGTTCGCGTCGGCAAGCCAACGCTTCACCCTGTTCGGCTTCCTGACAGGTCGCCGATCCTCGACGGGAAACCGGCGACCACATGGGTGAAACCTTGCTAGCCGCGGGGGAATTCCAGGCCCATCTCGCGGTAGCGTGCCGGATCGTCGGCCCAGTTCTCGCGCACCTTCACGTGCAGGAACAGGTGAACCGTCTGCTCGGCCGCCTCGGCGATCTCCCGCCGCGCCGCCTGGCCGATGGCCTTGATGGTCTGGCCGCCCTTGCCGAGCACGATGGAGCGCTGGCTCTCGCGCTCGACGAAGATGGTCTGCTCGATGCGCACCGATCCGTCGGTCCGCACCTGCCACTGATCGGTCTCGACGGTGGAGCGGTAGGGCAGTTCCTCGTGCAGGCGGTCGTAGAGCTTTTCGCGGGTGATCTCGGAGGCCAGCATGCGGATCGGGGCGTCCGAGACCTGATCCTCGGGGTAGAGCCACGGGCTCTTCGGCATCATTGAAGCCAGGGTCGCCTTCAGCACGTCGATGCCGTCGCCGTTCAGCGCCGAGATCATGAAGGTGTGGGTGAAGGCGATGCGCTCGTTGAGCGAGGCGGAGAGCGCCAGCAGGCGGTCGCGCGGGATGAGATCGATTTTGTTGAGGATCAGGACCTTGGGGCGTTTCACATCGGGGAGCTTGGCCAGGATCGCCTCGACCTCGTCGGAGACGCCCTTGCGGGCATCGATGAGCAGGCACACGGCGTCGGCGTCCGACGCGCCGCTCCAGGCGGAATGCACCATGGCGCGGTCGAGGCGGCGCTTCGGCGCGAAGATGCCGGGGGTGTCGACGAGGATGATCTGCGCCGTGCCCTCCATGACGATGCCGCGCACGAGTGCGCGCGTCGTCTGCACCTTGCGGGAGACGATGGACACCTTGGTGCCGACGAGGCTGTTCAAAAGTGTCGACTTGCCGGCATTCGGGATGCCGATGAGAGCGACGAAGCCGGCGGTGGTGTTCTCCGGCATGGGCGCCGAAGGGATCGGCACCAGGGGCGGCAGATCGTCGTCGTCGTGGTCGGTCTCGAAATCGGGATCAGACATCGGGGGAATTTCCTTCGCGGACGTCCGCCGACGTCTCCATGGTTGGGGTGGGGGTCTGACCGAGCACCTCGCGCTCCAGCACGAGGCGGGCGGCCTCCTGCTCGGCAAGGCGCTTGGACGGGCCGGAACCGATGCCGGGCGCGAAGCCCTCGACCCGGGCGGCTATGCGGAACAGGGGGGCATGATCGGGGCCGGAGCGCTCCACCACCTCGTAGGCGGGGATCGGCAGGCCGCGGCCCATCGCCCACTCCTGGAGCGACGACTTGGCGTCGCGTCCCCGCGGGGCGGCCGTGTCGACGCCCGGAGTGAAGGCGGCCTCCACGATGGCCTTGGCCTTGGCATAGCCGGCGTCGAGGAACACGGCGCCGAGGATCGACTCGCAGGCATCGGCCAGGATGGTCTGGTTGCGGCGCCCGCCGCTCTGGACCTCGCCGGGGCCGAGCAACAGGTGCGGACCGACATCCCAGGCGGTGGCCACGGCGGCGCAGGTCTCGCGCCGGACGAGGCCGGCGAGGCGCCGCGACAGGTCACCCTCGTCGGCTCCCGGAAACGCGGCGTAGAGGAGATCGCCGATGGCGAGACCCAGCACACGATCGCCGAGGAATTCGAGGCGCTGATAGCTGCCGAGACGGCCATTGCCGCCCGCCTTGCTCACGTGGGTCAGCGCCAGGACCAGCAGGTTCGGGTCGGCAAAGGCATGGCCGATCGCGGCTTCGAGCACGGCGAGGCCGGGCTTCGGACGCGGCGCGCGCCGCGCCCGGCTGGAGGGACGCGCCTCTTCGTCCACGGTTCGCAATCGCCCTACTGAATGGTGGTGAACAGGCGGCCCCAGCGGACCTTCGCCGGCCAGTTCCAGATCTGCCACGCCGGCGTGCCCTCGTCGATGGAGAAGAAGATCATCTCCGCCCGGCCGACGAAGTTCTCGAATGGCACGAAGCCCACATTGGCGAGATCGCGCGAATCGGTGGAGTTGTCGCGGTTGTCGCCCATCATGAAGAACCGCCCTTCCGGCACGGTGTAGGGCTCGGTGTTGTCCCAGTAACCGTTGTCGCCGTCGCGCTCGATCACCTTGTGGGTGACGCCGCCCGGCAGGGTCTCGAGGTACTGCTCGGCCTTGGCCTGCTCACCGTAGGGGCCGGTGGTCTCGAACGGCGCGATCTTCTCGCGCTTGACCGGCACGTCGTTGATGTAGAGCAGGCCGGCCTTCATCTGGATCTTGTCGCCGGGCAGGCCGATGACGCGCTTGATGTAGTCCGTGGCATTGTCCTTGGGCAGCTTGAACACCGCGATGTCGCCGCGCTTCGGGGTCGCCGCCCAGACCCGGCCGTCGGCCGTGAACGGCAGGTACTCGCTCAGGGGCAGGGAGTATTTCGAGTAGCCATAGGAATATTTCGAGACGAAGAGGTAATCGCCGATGAGGAGCGTCGGCACGAGCGACCCCGACGGGATGTTGAACGGCTGGAACAGCAGCGTCCGTACCACGAGGGCGATGAGCAGCGCCTGGCCGCCGACCTTCAGGGTTTCCTTGATGCTGGCCCAGGTTCCGGTCTCGGCCGCCTTCAAGTCATGCTTCGTCTGGTGGTCCACGCGGGCACGTTCCATCTGGCTGGCCTCTCCGATTCGACACGGAAGGCCGACATCCAGGCCCCGTCCGTCATCGACGGTCGAGCGGCGGCATAGACCATGCGCGGAGGAGCCGCAACGCGAGGGGCCGCCGGCTAGGCCCGGAGGGTGCCGAGCGGCACCGCCTCGATGATCACGAAGGCCTGAGCCATGGGAGGATCGTCCGTAAGGGTGATGTGGACCTTGGGGGCATGACCCGCCGGAATCAGCCCGGCGAGGTGCGTCGCGGCCCCGCCGGTCAGGCGTAGGGTCGGGCGACCGCCGGGCAGGTTCACCACCTCCATGTCCCGCCAGAATACGCCCTGGCTGAGACCGGTGCCGAGCGCCTTGGCGCAGGCCTCCTTGGCGGCGAAGCGCCGGGCGTAGGACGGCGCGCGGGCGGCGCGGGCATCGCATTTCGCCCGCTCTCCGTCGGTGAAGACCCGGTGGGTGAAGCGCTCGCCGTAGCGTTCGAGGGAGCGTGCGATGCGGCGGATGTCGCAGAGATCGGAGCCGATGCCGACGATCATGCGGCGCTCGCTCCCCGGGCGGCGTCCATGGCCGCCCGCATGTCGCGGACGGCTTGATCCAACCCCGTGAAGATCGCCTCGCCGATGAGGGCGTGGCCGATGTTGAGCTCGGCGATCTCGGCCAACGCCGCCACCGGTCCGACGCTGTCCAGGGCCAAGCCGTGACCGGCATGGATCTCCAGGCCGAGGCTGGCGCCATGCGTCGCCGCGCGGGCGATTCGAGCGAGTTCCACCGACACCCGTTTGGTGTTTCCGGCCGCCACCGCCTCGCAATAGGTCCCAGTGTGGAGCTCGACCACGGGGGCGCCGAGGCGGTGTGCGGCGTCCATCACCGCGACATCGGGCTCGACGAACAGGGATACGCGGATGCCGGCCGCGCTCAGGGCAATGATGCGGGGCGCCAGATGTTCGTGGCCGCCGACGATGTCGAGCCCCCCCTCGGTGGTGCGCTCCTCGCGCTTCTCCGGCACGAGGCAGGCGGCATGGGGCTTCAGGCGAATCGCCAGGGCGACCATCTCGTCGGTGGCCGCCATCTCGAAGTTGAGGGGGACGGTCAGGACCCGGGCCAAGGTCTCCATGTCGGCGTCGCGGATGTGGCGCCGGTCCTCGCGCAAGTGCGCCGTGATGCCGTCCGCCCCCGCCTCGACGGCCATGCGCGCCGCCCGGATCGGATCGGGTTGCCCGCCGCCGCGCGCATTGCGAACGGTGGCGACGTGGTCGATGTTCACGCCGAGACGCAAGGAACGATGAGTCATGTTTCCGGCGGACTCCAAACGCGATCCCCACGGAGATCAACACGGCCCGGTCGTTTCACCAGGCCAGCACCATCGTTATATAGGCCTCGCAAGCACGAACGGGGATACGGCATACGATGGGATTTCTCGACGGCCTTCTCGGCCACGGCAGCGACCTCTCGGCGGCGGAGGTCAGCGAGCAGCTCGCCGGCATCCTCACTGAGGGTGAAAGCGTGCAGGTCGCCTTCCGACTCCTGAGGGATCTCATCGTCTTCACCGACCGGCGTTTGATCCTCGTGGACAAGCAGGGGATCACCGGCCGCAAGGTCCAGTACATGACGGTGCCGTACCGGGCGATCACCTGCTTCTCCGTCGAGACGGCCGGGAGTTTCGACCTCGATTCCGAACTCAAGATCTGGGTGTCCGGCAGGGCCGAGCCGATCCAGAAGACCTTGAAGCGGGGCGCGAACATCCTGGGCATCCAGCAGGCGATCGCGGCATCGATTCGGTAGGCCGCGCAGGAACCCACCCCCGGCATTCCCGTTGAACCGTCTAGATTTTTTGCCGGCTCATGGAGTTCTGGATGTCACGCTCGATTCCCCTCGCCCTGGCGCTCGCCCTTGCCGCATCGACGGCAGCACTCGCCGATCAGCCCGGAGCCGATTGGATGCCCGCCGCGCAGGTGAAACAGAAGTTGATGGCGGAGGGCTACACCAGCATCACGGAGTTCGAGGCCGATGATGGCCATTGGGAGGGCGAGGGCGTGAAGAACGGCACGAAGATGCAGTTCCACGCCGATCCGAAGACGGGGGCACTCCTGTCCGAAAAGCCGAACAAATAACCGGACGCCCACGAGCGGACGATGAGCGTCGAATCGTGCTGAGCAACGTCGACATGGTTGGCCGCTTGCTCGTGGCCGCGCTGCTCGGCAGCGTCATCGGCTTCGAACGGGAGCGACTGGTATGGGCGGCCGGCATGCGGACGCACATGCTGGTCTGCGTCGGTTCGTGCCTGCTGATGATCGTCTCGGCCTTCGGGTTCGCCGACATCCTGGGCCGACCGAACGTGACCCTCGATCCGTCGCGTGTCGCCGCCCAGGTGGTGTCCGGCATCGGCTTCCTCGGTGCCGGCACGATCCTCTTGCGCGGTGAGGTTGTGAAGGGCCTCACAACCGCCGCGAGCCTCTGGGCGGTGGCCGCCATTGGTCTTGCGTCCGGGGGCGGGCTCTACGTACCGGCCATCGCCACAACTGCCATCGTGCTGGGTATCCTGGCGGGCATGAAGCCGTTGGAACAACGCTACCGCGAGCGGCGCCAGAAATACGATCTGCGCATCGTCGCTCGACACAATGCGCTGACCCTCGCACACCTGCGCGCCCTCGCCGGGCCGTGTGCGCCGAAGCTGCGGCAGATCGTAATTCGCCAGCGCGGAGTCGATGCGAGCGATGAGATCACCCTTTGCCTCGTGCATGTGGACCGCAATACCCTCAATGCGCTGACCGAGCGGCTGCGCCGGCACGAAGCCGTCGCGAGCGTGGAGACGATCCACCGCGAAACCACCACGCGGGATCCCAGCGTCTGAGATGCCGAGCCGAAGGTCGGCCCTTCTCACCGCTCTGGGCCCGAATGGCGGCTGCCTTGCCAAGCCCGAACAACTGGTTTATCCGCCACCCCTCGTGTTCGCTCCGGCTGGGGGCTGAACGGACGATGCCGATTCGTTCGGCATAGGGCGAGGTTCCGCAAGGGCTTTTCCCGTCGTCCCGTGTCTCCGCCTTCGATCAACCGCTCGGGCCTTCAAACGGCTCGAAGGGCTTGGCGCCGGGCGATTTCGCGTACGAACCGGCCCGACGCTTCTTATCCCGCACTCCCATGTGCCGTCGGGTCCCTTTGGATATGAAGGGCCCGTTAATGCCTCTCTACGAACACGTCTTCCTGGCACGCCAGGACGTGACGACCCAGCAGGTCGAGACCATGGTCGAGACCTACAAGGGCGTCATCGAAGCCAATGGCGGCAAGGTCGAGAAGATCGAGATGTGGGGCGTGAAGTCCCTCGCCTACCGCATCAAGAAGAACCGCAAGGCGCATTTCACGCTCCTCAACGTCGACGCCCCCCCGGCCGCCCTGGCTGAGATGGAGCGCCAGATGCAGATCTCCGAGGACGTCCTGCGTTTCATGACCGTCCGCGTCGAAGAGCTCGAGTCCGAGCCGTCGGCGATGATGCAGAAGCGCGACCGCGACGACCGCAAGGATCGTGAGCGCGGCCGTCGTCGTGACGACGAAGGCTTCGGCGGTGGTGGTGGATTCGGCGGCGACCGCGATCGCGGCGACCGTGGTGATCGCGGCGACCGGGGCGACCGCCCCGAGCGCAGCTTCGGCGGGGAGGCTTAAGCTATGGCGTTTGGTGCTGGACCCGGTGCACCCGCCGCTGGCGGTGCTGGTGGTGGTGCGGGCGGCGGACGCCGTCCCTTCTTCCGTCGTCGGAAGACTTGCCCCTTCTCGGGCGCGAACGCGCCCAAGATCGACTACAAGGACGTCAAGCTCCTGTCGCGCTACGTCTCCGAGCGCGGCAAGATCGTCCCGTCGCGCATCACGGCGGTGTCCGCCAAGAAGCAGCGTGAGCTCGCCCAGGCGATCAAGCGCGCCCGCTTCCTCGGCTTCCTGCCCTACGTGATCAAGTAGTCACGACCGCCTCGGCTCCGATGGAGCCGAGGCACATGCCGGTTCACCGGTAGAAGTGTTTCGTACCGGCCTTCGATGGTGAGGGCTGGGAGACGTTGGGGCGATGCGTGCCTCTAACCCTGCCCGGCACCGGGACAGTGGGACAGCGGGATCGATGGGTCAGTTTCTCGGAATCGGTATCGGCGCGGGCCTCGTCTCGGCCCTCCTCTTCGGCGTGCTGCTGAAGGCGACGGCACTCGCCATCATCCTCTATCTGCTCGCCCCGCTCCCGATCCTCATCGTCGGGCTCGGCTGGAGCCACAAGGCCGCCCTCGTCGCGGCCGTCACCGGCAGCCTCGCGCTGGCCCTCGTGGTGCAGCCCTTCCTCGGCCTCGGCTTTCTCGCCTATCTGGCCCTGCCCGCCTGGTGGCTCGCCTACCTCGCGCTCCTCGGCCGGCCCGGCGCCGACGGTACCATGGAATGGTATCCGACAGGCCGGCTGCTGGCGTGGACCGCCGGCACGGCCGGCCTTGCCTTCGTCGCCATCGCAGTCATCGCGGCGCCGAACTACGAGACCTTCCACACGCAGCTGCGCGACATGACGCGCACCATCGTGAAGATCCAGACCCAGGGGCGCGCGGCCGTCCCGGCCCAGACCGCCCCTGATGCGGCGGACCCGGATGCTCCGAAACCGGACGCGAGCAAGCCCGACGACACCTTGAAGGACGACGTGTCCGACGCCCTGGCCCGCATCGCGCCGGGTCTCGCCGCGCAGGGCTTGGCCGTCCTCCTCGTGTTCTACTTATGGGCCGCCGCGAAAATCGTAAAAATGTCGGGCCGCCTGCCCCGGCCTTGGCCCGACCTGCCCTCCACGCGAATGCCGCGCCGGGTCCTCGGCATCCTGGCCGTCGCCCTCCTGCTGACCTTCACGCCGGGCTATCCCGGTGTGCTCGGCGTGGCCGTGGCCGGCGCCCTCAGCGCGGCCTTCGCCATCCAGGGACTTGCCGCCTTCCACGACCGAAGCCGGGGCCGCCCGGGGCGCCTCGCCCTACTGTTCGGCCTGTACCTCATCCTGTTCGTGACCCAGGGGATCGCCTTCGTGGCCCTGACCCTGTTCGGCATCGCCGACACCGCCCTCGACCGGCGCCGTCCGAAGGACGTGCCCGGGCGACCTTGAGCCTGCCGCCGGCCGAGGCCGGCGGTTTTCCATCCCAACCCCAACCGAAGGACCAGAACCATGGAAGTCATCCTCCTCGAGCGCGTCGCCAAGCTCGGCCAGATGGGCGAGACCGTGAACGTGAAGCCGGGCTACGCCCGCAACTTCCTCCTCGCCCGCGGCAAGGCCCTGCGCGCCACCGCCGGCAACAAGAAGCACTTCGAGACCCAGCGCGCCCAGCTCGAGGCCCGCAACCTCGAGAAGAAGTCCGAGGCCCAGACCGTCGCCGAGACCCTCGAGGGCAAGAGCTTCGTGCTCATCCGCCAGTCGGGCGAGACCGGCGTGCTCTACGGCTCGGTCTCGACCCGCGATCTCGCCGAGGTCGTCACCGCCGAGGGTTTCTCGGTCGGTCGCGACCAGTTCGCGCTGAACCAGCCGATCAAGACCCTCGGCCTGCACGTCGTCCCCGTCGTGCTGCACCCCGAGGTCGAGGTCTCCGTGACCGTCAACGTCGCCCGCTCCCCCGAGGAGGCCGAGCGTCAGGCCCGCGGCGAGTCCACCACCGAGCGCGAGGCGTTCAACCTCGACGACCTCGGCCTCGAAGTCGGCGCGGCGCTGGCCGAGGCCGGCGACGACCGCGAGTAAGCCGATTCACGGCCCTTCGGGGCGGTGGAGAACGGGGAGCGATAGCGTTCACGGTTTGACTTGTTCCTCCTTTGTTCCAAAATAGACGCCCGCGCCTCGCCTGAGTCGCGGGCGTTCGTGCGTCCGGCTCTGGCCGGGCTCGCACGCGGATCGGTCGATCGTGATCAGAGGCTCTTAACCACGGTGCGCCATGGTTGGCCTCTGAATGAAGGCGGGTTGGGTGACCACATCCCCGCGCGCTTGGAAAAGTCGGAGCCTCGAGTCAGCCCATGGCCCTGCCCAACGCCCTCGTGGCCAACCTTCAACAGGTGACGCAGGAATTCCGCGTCGCGCCGCACAACATCGATGCGGAGCAGGCCCTGCTCGGCGCGATCCTAGTCAACAACGACGCCTACTATCGCATCTCGGACTTCCTCTTGGCCGAGCACTTCATGGAAGACGTCCACCGCAAGATCTTCGAGGTGGCTTCGCAGCTCATCAAGGGCGGCAAGCTCGCGACCCCGATCACCCTGAAGACGTATCTCGGCGACGCCGATCTCGGTGGCCAGACGGTGATGCAGTACCTCGCCCGCCTCGCGGCCGAGGCGACCACGGTCATCAACGCGGGCGATTACGGCCGCACCATCTACGATCTGGCTATACGGCGCCGGCTCATCACCATCGGCGAGGATCTGGTGAACGGCGCCTACGAGGCCCCGGTGGAATCCTCGCCCCGCGACCAGATCGAGGGCACCGAGCGCAGGCTCTACGAACTCGCCGAATCGGGCAAGTACGACGGCGGCTTCCAGAAATTTTCCGAGGCGCTCACCACCGCCGTCGACATGGCCGCCAAGGCCTACCAGCGCGAGGGCAAGCTTTCGGGCATCGCCACCGGCCTGTCCGACCTCGACGCCAAGATGGGCGGTTTGCAATCGTCGGATCTCATCATCCTCGCGGGCCGCCCGGCCATGGGCAAGACCTCGCTGGTGACCAACATCGCCTTCAACATCGCCAAGGCCTATAAGGGCGAGAAGGGCGCCGATGGCGTCATGAAGACGGTCAACGGCGGCATCGTCGGGTTCTTCTCCCTCGAAATGTCGGCCGAGCAGCTCGCCACCCGCATCATCGCCGAGCAGTCCGGCGTGCCCTCCTACAAGATCCGCCGCGGCGACATCCGCCCGGAGGATTTCTACAAGATCACCGATGCCGCCCGGGACATGCAGACGATCCCGTTCTACATCGACCAGACCGGCGGCATCTCCATCGCCCAGCTCGCGGCGCGTGCCCGGCGCCTCAAGCGCCAGAAGGGTCTCGACCTGCTCATCGTCGATTACCTCCAGCTCCTGTCGGGCTCCGGCAAGCGCTCGGACAACCGCGTGCAGGAGATGACCGAGATCACCACGGGCATGAAGGCGCTGGCCAAGGAACTCGCCGTGCCGATCATCGGCCTGTCGCAGCTCTCGCGTCAGGTCGAGAACCGCGAGGACAAGCGTCCGCAGCTCTCGGACCTGCGCGAATCGGGCTCCATCGAGCAGGACGCCGATGTGGTGATGTTCGTGTTCCGCGAGGAGTACTACGTCAACAACAAGAAACCCCGTGAGGGCACGGAAGAGTTCTTCGCCTGGGAAGCCGAGATGAACCGCGTCCACGGCAAGGCCGAGGTGATCCTGGGCAAGCAGCGCCACGGCCCCACCGGCACGGTTGAGCTCCAGTTCGACGCAAACATCACGCGGTTCTCGAACCTTGCCCAGTCGGACCGAATCCCCGACCAGCATATGTGATCGCATGTCAGGCGATTCGGTGCCAATTCCTACGAGCGATCTGGTGGTGGAAGCCTCCGGCCCTTGTTTAGGGTCTGCTTCGGAACGAACCCTGCCGAATCAATGACCGAACAAAGCTGGACAGCGTGATCGAAGCAGGCCACGGCGCCACCCTCACCATCGACCTCGGGGCCATCGCGGCGAACTGGCGCCGCCTCGCGGACGAGGCGCCCGGCCTCACCTGCGCGGCGGTGGTCAAGGCCGACGCCTATGGCTGCGGCCTCACCCAAGTCGCGCCCGCCCTGTGGGCGGCCGGGTGCCGAACCTACTTCGTCGCCCACCTCGGCGAGGCCGTCACGGCGCGCGCGCTTCTGCCGCACGCGACCATCTACGTCCTCAACGGGCTTCTGCCCGGCATCGGCCCCGCGCTCATCGCCCATGCCCTGCGCCCGGTCCTCGGATCGCGCGAGGAGATGATCGAGTGGGCGGCGCTTGCCGCCGAGTCCGGCGCTCCGAGGCCAGCCGCGCTCCATATCGACACCGGGATGAACCGCCTCGGCTTCTGCGTGTCCGAGGCGCTGGGACTCGTCGACGATCCCCTCGTGGCCCGGGCGGGCATCGACCTCCTGATGACCCATCTCGTCAGTGCCGAATTGCCGGACGAGGCCATCAATGCGCGGCAGGCTGCGGACTTCGCCCGCCTGCGCGCGGCCTTGCCGGGAATCCCCGCCTCCTTCGCCAATTCATCCGGCGTCTTCCTGGGTACGCGAGCCCACCACGACCTGCTGCGCCCCGGCTATGCGCTCTTCGGTGGCAACCCCAAGCCGGGTACACCCAATCCCATGCGTCCGGTGGTGCGCCTGGAGGCGACCATCGTGCAGGTTCGTACCGTCGTGGCCGGCGAGACCGCCGGCTACAACGCCGCCTGGCGTGCGGATGGCCGCCGCCGCCTCGCTACCCTCTCACTCGGTTACGCCGACGGCTATCCGCGTGCGGCGAGCGGACGGGGTATGGCCCTGGTCGACGGCGTACGTTGCCCAATCGTCGGGCTCATCTCCATGGATCTCGTCATTCTCGACGTCACCGGCGCCCCCGGCGCAGCGCGTGGTGGAACCGCGACGCTCATCGGTGACGCCCTCGACATCGACACTGTCGGGCACGCTGCCGGCACCATCGGCTACGAGATCCTGACGGGGCTGGGTTCTCGCTATGTTCGCCATTATGTGACAGGAACCGAGGCCTGAGGGGCCTCTTCCGGACGCGTCATGGCCAAGATCCAACAGACCTTCGTCTGCCAGTCCTGCGGCGCGGTCTACAACCGCTGGCGCGGGCGCTGCGAAGCCTGCAACGGCTGGAACTGCATCGCCGAAGAGACCGGTGCCGCCGGCCCCCAGTCCGGCCCGGTCAAGACGCGGCCGAGCCGCGCGAAGGGCCGGGTGTTCCCGCTGGAGGGGCTCACCGGCGAGGTCAAGCAGGCGCCGCGCATTCCATCGGGTATCAACGAGCTCGATCGGGTGACCGGCGGCGGCTTCGTCCGCGGCTCGGTGATCCTGCTCGGCGGCGATCCCGGCATCGGCAAATCCACACTGCTGATGCAGGCCACCGCCGCCATGGCGCGCACGGGGGAGCGCGTCGTCTACATCTCCGGCGAGGAGGCGGTGGCCCAGGTGCGCCTGCGCGCCGAGCGCCTCGGCCTCGCCGACGTGCCGGTGGAGCTGGCAGCCGAGACCAACGTCGAGGACATCGTCGAGACCCTGTCGCAGGGCACCCCGCCGGCGCTCTGCATCATCGATTCGATTCAGACCATGTGGACCGAGACGGTGGAATCGGCGCCCGGCACCGTCACCCAGGTGCGCGGCTCGGCCCAGACTCTGATCCGCTTCGCCAAGACCACCGGCACGGCGGTGATCCTCGTCGGTCACGTCACCAAGGACGGGCAGATCGCGGGCCCCCGCGTGGTCGAGCACATGGTCGACGCGGTCGCCTCGTTCGAGGGCGACCAGGGCCACCACTTCCGCATCCTGCGCGCGGTGAAGAACCGCTTCGGACCTACGGACGAGATCGGCGTGTTCGAGATGACCGATATGGGGCTGGCCGAAGTGCCGAATCCCTCCGCCCTGTTCCTGGCGGGGCGCGACCACGCGGCGCCCGGCACGGCGGTGTTTGCCGGCATGGAGGGGACGCGGCCGCTGCTGGTCGAGATCCAGGCCCTCGTCGCGCCCTCCTCCCTCGGCATGCCGCGCCGGGCCGTGGTCGGCTGGGACCCCAACCGGCTCTCGATGGTACTCGCGGTGCTGGAGGCCCATGGCGGCATCCGGCTCGGCACCCACGACGTCTACCTCAACGTTGCCGGCGGCCTGCGCATCACCGAACCGGCGGCGGATCTGGCTGTCGCCGCCGCCCTGGTCTCGTCCCTGTCGGGCTCGGCACTCCCGTCCGAGACGGTGTATTTCGGGGAGATCGGTTTGTCGGGCGCCATTCGCCCGGTGGCCCAGGCGCCGGCCCGCCTGAAGGAAGCGTTGAAGCTCGGCTTTGCCAAGGCGGTGACGCCTCAGGGGCGCGGCGAGGGCGGCAACGACGGGTTTCCCACCGAAGCCCTGCGCCACATCGCCGACCTCGTCGCCGGCATCGCCAGCAACGGCCCGCGCCGGGTCGGGTCCGGCCGGGGACGCGGTGGGGTGGAGTACGACGAGGATTGAAGCCCGTCCCGGCCGGGATGCCGGTCGGCTTGAGGGTGACGGCCAGGATTCGGCACGATATACAGGGGCGCGGCCGGGGGAAGCCGCAGGATACGCTTTGCCGAAGCAACTCCCTTGAAGTGACAATCGCCCACGATGCCGTTCTCCGTTCTCGATCTCGTCGTGCTCGGCATCGTCGTGGTGTCCGCGTTGCTCGCGGCCGTGCGTGGCGCCACCCGAGAGGTGCTGGCCATCATCGCTTGGGTCGCCGCCGCCGCCGTTGCCTGGAAGCTCTATCCCCTGCTACTGCCGACGGTGAGCCAGCACGTCACCAACGCCACCGTGGCCTTGGTGGCGTCCATCGCGGCGATTTTCCTCGGCACCCTCATCGTGGTCTCGATCATCACCGTGAAGGTGTCGGACATGATCCTCGATTCGCGCATCGGCGCCATCGATCGGTCTCTTGGTTTCCTGTTCGGCGCTGGGCGCGGCTTCCTGATCTGCGTCATCGGCTGGGTGTTCCTGGCCTGGCTCGTCCAGGGCAAAATGCCCGATTGGGCAGCCCAGGCCCGCAGCCGCCCGATGCTGGAGAAGTCCGGCGAGGCCCTGGTGGCTCAGCTGCCCGAGAATCCCGAAGGCCTGCTGAAGCAGTTCAAGAAGCCGAAGACGGACAGCCCGTCCGACCCCGTCGAGCCGCCGGAGGGCGACGTGCCGGCCCAGCGCCGCAGCGATGCACCGTCCCCAGCCACGCCCGCCTCGCGACGCTGATCTGCGGTGCCGGCGCTTGGTGCCCGGGCGGACGCCGCTTACATGCTGGCTTCGCGCATGACGGCTTCGTGACGAGGCCGGCTGGCCCAGTACCGGGCAATCAGGGATCGACCGCACCATGTTGGCAGTGAAACCGAGTGCCGGTCCGACCGCCGGGACCGTGGACGGCCTCGATCGCGACGGCGATACCCTGCGCGAGGAATGCGGGGTGTTCGGCATCTTCGGCCATCCCGATGCCTCGGCCATCGTGGCGCTCGGCCTCCATGCCCTCCAGCATCGCGGCCAGGAAGCAGCCGGCATCGTCTCCTTCGATGGCGAAGTCTTCCATTCGGAGCGCCGCCCCGGCCTCGTCGGCGATTCCTTCTCGGATGGCGAGACCATCGCCCGCCTGAAGGGCCGGGCCGCCATCGGGCATGTGCGCTACTCGACCACGGGCGGCACCATCCTGCGCAACGTGCAGCCCCTGTTCGCCGAACTGGCCAGCGGCGGTCTCGCGGTCGCGCACAACGGTAACCTCACCAACGCCCTGTCGATCCGCCGCGACCTCGTGCGCGACGGCGCCATCACGCAGTCGACCTCCGACACAGAGGTGATCCTGCACCTCGCCGCGCGCTCCCGCGCGCCGCGGATCGTGGAGCGGTTCACCGAAGCCCTGAAGCAGATCGAGGGCGCCTACGCCATCGTCGCGCTCACCAACAAGAAGCTCATTGGCGCCCGTGATCCCATGGGCATCCGGCCCCTGGTGCTGGGCGAACTCGACGGCCGCTACATCCTCGCCTCCGAGACCTGCGCCCTCGATATCATCGGCGCCAAGTTCATCCGCGACGTCGAGAACGGCGAGATCGTGGTGATCTCGGAAGAGGGCATCCAGTCGATTCGCTTCGCGCCGGCCCGGCCCATGCGCCCGTGCATCTTCGAGTACATCTATTTCGCCCGGCCCGATTCCGTGGTGAACGGCAAGAGCGTCTATTCGGTTCGCAAGAACATCGGTCACGAACTCGCCCGCGAATCGGCGGCCGACGCCGACGTGGTGATCCCTGTGCCGGATTCCGGCGTGCCCGCCGCCCTCGGCTTCGCCCAGGAGACCGGCCTGCCCTTCGAAATGGGCATCATCCGCAACCACTATGTCGGGCGCACCTTCATCCAACCGACGCAGTCCGTGCGCGAACTCGGCGTGCGCATGAAGCACTCGGCCAACCGCGCCGTGGTCGAGGGCAAGCGCATCGTACTCGTCGACGACAGCCTCGTACGCGGCACCACCTCCGTGAAGATCGTCCGCATGATGCGCGAAGCCGGCGCCCGCGAGGTGCATTTTCGCATCGCCTCCCCGCCGATCACCTACCCGGACTTCTACGGCATCGACACGCCCGAGCGCGAGAAGCTCCTCGCTGCCACGCACGATCTCGAGGGTATGCGCCGCTACATCGGCGCCGATTCGCTTGCCTTCCTCTCCATCGACGGGCTGTACAAGGCCATGGGCGAGGAACGCCGCGACGAGGCCTGCCCGCAATACACCGACCATTGCTTCACCGGCGACTACCCGACGAGCCTGACCGACATGGCCATCGCCGGTCCGCGCCGGCTGGCGATGCTGGCCGAAGCCGACTGAACGCGCGCCCATGATCGACCCGCAAAAACCCCTGGCCGGGCGCGTCGCCGTCGTCACCGGTGCGTCGCGCGGCATCGGCCGGGCCGCCGCCCTCGCCCTGGCGGAGGCAGGCGCCCACATCGTCGCCGTCGCCCGGACCCAGGGTGCGCTGGAAGAACTCGACGATGCCGTTCGCGCGGTGGGTTCGAGCGCCACCCTGGTGCCGCTGGATCTCACCGATTACGACGCCATCGACCGCCTCGGCGCCGGACTTCACGAACGCTGGAAGCGCCTCGACATCGTGGTGGGCAATGCGGGCATTCTCGGCAACCTCACGCCGCTCGGCCACGTCACCCCCAAAACCTGGACCCAGGTGATGGACATCAACGTCACGGCGAACTGGCGCCTGATCCGCTCGTTCGATCCGCTCCTGCGAATGTCCGATGCCGGTCGGGCGATCTTCGTGACCTCAGGTGCCGCCCAGAAGTGCAAGGCCTATTGGGGCCCCTACTCCGTCTCCAAGGCCGCCCTCGATGCCCTGGTCCGGACCTACGCCGCCGAAACCGAGACGACGCCGGTTCGTGCCATGCTGCTCAATCCCGGCCCCCTGCGGACGGACATGCGCCGCGCAGCCATGCCGGGCGAGGATCCCGAGACCTTGAGGACACCGGAGGATCTGGCGCCGCACATCGTCCGGTTGGCGAGCCCCGCTTGGACCGAAACCGGCAAGATCTTCGATTTTCCGAGCGACCGCGTGCTGACGCCCCAGATGGCGCGCTAGAGCTGTGCCCGACCACGTTGGGTCGGGACACATCGCGCGGCCTTTGTTTTGCCGCGCTTTCCCCGCCGAACCGGTATCCACTTTGGCGGAGAGCGCGCTAAAAAAGTCCTCCGGGGCATGACCCACGCAACCGACGTGCCCTGACTTCTCCCGACAAGTCTTCGGTTCGGATCACCGTCTCATCACTAAGTGCCAGGTCCACCATGATCGACGTTCGCTGCATCTGCGCCATCGGCCAACGGGGCCAGCTCGGGCTCAACGGGCATCTCCCCTGGGAGGGCAACACCGATCCCCTCTTCGTCGAGGACGTCACGCGGTTCTTCGCCATCACCATGGGCCACGTGCTCATCGCCGGACCGAAAACCATCGCGTCGGTGCCCGACTTCGCGTTCAAGGACCGCACCATCGACGTGATCCGCAGCCACGAGGATCCCGAGGCGGTGCTGAAGCGGTATCCCGGCCGGCGCATCTTCGTGGGTGGCGGGATCAGCGTCTGGAACGTGTACGCCAAGTATATCCAGCACTGGGACGTGACCCGCCTGCCCTATGACGGCGAGGCCGACCGCTGGTTCGATCCCGCGTGGCTCGTCGGCGGCCCGCTCCGCACCTGACGGCACAAAGGACTACGCTTGCGGGTTGAGATGAGCCCTCCAGCCCCAAGGTCCCCGATGAGCTCGCATTCGTACCGCTTCGGCATCGAAGAAGAGTACTTTCTGGCCGATTCCGAGACGCGCGGCACGCCGGACCGGCGGCTCGGTGCTTTCCACGACGCGGCCGGGGCTGCCCTGCCGGAGATCGGCCGCGAGCTCCTCGAATCACAGATCGAGGCCTGCACGCCGCCCTTGGAAAGCTTTAGCGAGGCCCGCGAGACCCTCGCGCATCACCGGGCGATTCTGGCGCGGATCGGACGGGAGCACGGCGTCCTCGTCTTCGCCGCCGGCACCCATCCGGTCGCGGCCTGGGCGAGGCAGGTGGCGACGCAAGGCGAGCGCTACACCGGTATCCTGGAGGATGTGGGTCTGGCGGGTCGGCGCAGCCTGATCTGCGGCATGCACGTCCATGTCGAGGTGCCGGACCCCGACGCGCGGGTGGACCTCATGAACCGGCTGTTGCCATTCCAGCCCATCCTGCTCGCTCTCTCGGCCTCGTCGCCGTTCTGGCAGGGCCAGCCGACGGGACTCGCCTCTTATCGCCTCAGCGCCTTCGGCGAACTTCCGCGGACAGGCCTACCCGAGCTTTTCGCCGATACGAAAGCCTACGAGCGCTACGTTCGGATCATGACCCGAGCCGGTTCGATCCAGGATGCGAGCTTTCTGTGGTGGTCCCTGCGCCCTTCGATCAAATTCCCGACCCTGGAACTGCGCATCGCCGATTCCTGCACGCGGATCGACAACGCCATCACCATCGCGGCGCTCTATCGCTGCCTCGTTCGCTGCGCCGTGCGCCGCCCGGACCTGAACGCCGGCCTCGACGGCGTCTCGCGGGCGCTGGCGCAGGAGAACCTCTGGCGGGCGCAGCATGGGGGTACGAAGGCGGAGATGATCGACGAGGCGAGCGAGCAGGCCGTGCCATTCGGTGAAGCCCTCGACAGGCTGCTTACGCTGATCGTCGAGGACGCCGAAGCCCTGGGCTGTGTGGCGGAGGTCGAGGCCGCCCGCAGGATCGTCCGTGACGGCACGAGCGCGGAATGCCAGATCGCCGCTTTCGAAACGGTCCGATCCGATGACCGAAGCTCCCTCGGCGCGGTGGTGGATTGGCTAGCGGCCATCACGCGGGGCGACAGTTGAATCTACCGTGCGACGGAGTACCGGCTCAGCCCTTGTTGTCCTTGTCGAACGGGTTCTTCGAGGTCCGCAGGGACAGACGGATCGGCACGCCGGGGAGCTCGAAGGATTCGCGTAGGCCGTTGACGAGGTAACGGGTGTAGGATTTCGGCAGGCCGTCGAGTTGGTTGCCAAACAGGGCGAAGTGCGGCGGGCGGCTCTTCACCTGGGTGGCGTAGCGGATCTTGATGCGGCGGCCCGAGACGGCAGGCGGCGGGTTGCGCTGGGTCGCAGCACTGAGCCAGTCGTTGATCCGCGAAGTGGAGACGCGTGTGTTCCACACCACCTCCGCGCCCGTCACTGCCTGCATGAGCTTGTCGATGCCCTCGCCGGCGAGGCCCGAGAGCGGCACCACGGGCACGCCGCGCACCTGCGGCAGCAGGCGGGTGCAGTCCTCGCGCAGCTTCTTCAAGAGGCCGTTCTGGTCGGCGACGAGATCCCACTTGTTGAGGCCGATGACCAGCGCCCGGCCCTCGCTCTCGATGAGATCGACGATGGTGAGGTCCTGCTTCTCGAACGGGATGGTGGCGTCGAGAAGCACCACCACCACCTCGGCGAAGCGCACGGCGCGCAACCCGTCCGACACGGCGAGCTTCTCGAGCTTGTCGTCGATGCGGGCTTTGCGGCGCATGCCGGCGGTGTCGTGGAGCTTGATCCGGCGCCCGCGCCAGACCCAGTCGAGGGAGATGGAATCCCGGGTGATGCCGGCTTCCGGGCCGACGAGGAGGCGTTCCTCCCCGAGCATCCGATTGATCAGGGTCGACTTGCCCGCATTGGGGCGGCCGACGATGGCGACCTTGAGGGAGCGGTCGGACGGATCCTCGTCCGCATCCTCCTCGTCCTGCGCCGGCAGGGCTTCGGTCAGGGCGTCGTGGAGTTCGCCGATGCCCTCGCCATGCTCGGCCGAGAACGGGATCGGATCGCCCAGCCCCAAGGAGAACGCCTCGTAGGCGCCGCTCAGGCCCGCGCCGCTCTCCGCCTTGTTGGCGATGAGGATGACGGGGCAGCCGGCCCGGCGCACGAGCTCGGCGAAGGGCTGGTCGGCGGGCAGGATCCCGGCGCGGGCGTCGATGACGAACAGCACCACGTCGGCCTCGAGGATCGCGGCCTCCGTCTGGGCGCGCATGCGGCCCAGCAGCGAATCGGCATCGGCCTGTTCGAGGCCGGCGGTGTCGATGATGCGGAAGACGAGGCCACCGAAGTTGACGTCGCCCTCGCGCCGGTCGCGGGTCACGCCGGGGCGGTCGTCCACGAGGGCGAGCTTTTTGCCCACGAGGCGGTTGAAGAGGGTCGACTTGCCGACATTCGGCCGTCCGACGATCGCGACGGTCGGCATGTCCATGGTGTGCTCGATTCAGTCGTACAGGATGGGGAAAGGTGTTTGTCAGCGCGTCACGGGCAGTGGCGCGGCAGGCTCCGGCGTCGCAGCCGTCACGGAGACCGGACCGCCGGCCACGAGGGCGGCATAGACCTCGATGCGCTGGCGCAGGTTCTGCGGCGCCTGCGGGTCGGCATTGATCTGGTCGAACCAGCGTCCGGCCGCCTCGTATTCGCCGCGCTTGAGGGCGACGAGACCGAGCATCTCGCGGGCGGTGTGGCGGAAGGCGCCGGTCGGCGCGGCGAGGCCCTGGAGGCTGGCGAGCGCCGCGTCGGGCTGCGGCCCGTCGAGACGCAGGAGGGCGGCGCGGAGGCGAGCGAGGTCGCGCAGGGCATCGCTCACCCCGGTGTCGGCCGCAAGAGCGTCGTACTCGGTGGCGGCGGCAGCCCCGTCGCGCTTCGACGTCTCGGCGGCCGAGCGGAAGCGGGCGAGGAGGCGATAACCGCCCGGTGCGTCGCTGCGGAGCGCCGCGAACGCCCTGTCGGCCTCCGCGTTCTTGCCGTCGCGGGCAAGGCGGTTGGCGGCGTCGAACTGTTCGGAGGCCGCATCGGCGCGCACGCGCTGGTCGTGCTGCCAGTAGCGCCAGCCGCCGACGGCGGCCACGACGAGGATCGCCACGGCGATGATCGCGCCGCTGTAGCGACGCCAGATCTCGGCGACCTGATCCCGGCGATAGTCTTCGTTGACCTCGCGGATGAACTCGTTGTTCTCGGCCATGCTGTCTCACGCCGGCCGAGACGCGACCGACCGCTCAAAGGAAGAGGAAGGCCTGCGCCTAGCACAGGCCCGCGCCGTTGGCGACCGGTCTTCGCCGCGGGGCCGTCGTGCTCAGGCCTGACCCGGCCAGGCGGCGACGCCGATGAGGATCGGGTGGAGGACCTTGCCGAATACGAACCACACGGCGAGACCTACAACCACCGCGATGGCATCGTTGCGCCATCCGGCCGGGGCCGCGACGACGCCATGTTGGGCAGCCACGGCCGTGGGGTTCAGGGCCCGACGCTTGGCGCTGATCCGGGCGACCACAGCCCAGGCGAGGAAGCTCCCGAACAGCAGGATCGAGCCGAGATCACCGTTGGCGAGGAGGTGGGCGGTCGCCCAGATCTTCACCGCGAGCAACATCGGATGCTTGGCCTTGGCTCGGATATGGCCCGGCAGGTACGCCGAGGCCAGGACGATGAAGGCCAGCAAGGTCAGGACGAGGGAGAGGTGGCGTGTGAAGACCGGCGGATTCCAGACGGCGATGTAGCCGGCCTGGCGATAGAGGTGAAAACCGTAGGCGATGAGCACGAGGCCGAGCACCGAGACGCCGGTGTAGACGAGCTTGTAGCGGCCCTCGCCGACATCGCCGATGACGCTCGCGCGCTTGGCCCGCGCCATGGAGAAGGCGTGCATGCCGAGGAACAGCACGAGGCCGAGGATCAGGATCAGCATGGTGGGCTTTCGTGCATCGGGATGTGGACGGCCGCCGAAAACGCGGCGTCGCGGCAATCAGTCTGTAACGGTTCAAAACCCAAACTCGACGGGATGTCCAGGCATACGCGATGACGCGCCTCATTCTTCGCACCCTCCTCGCGCTGGCGAGCCTCACGGGCGCGGCTGGCGCGGCCTTGGAGCCGCCGCTCTCGGCGCTGACACTCGTCGGACCCCCGACCGTGGTCTTCAAGGCGGGCCGCGACGCTTGCGATGGAGCAGACGTGCCGGATGCCTCGGCGCGGGCGTTCCGAGACGCTTCCAGCGCTGTCGCGCTCTATGGGATGCATTACCGGAACCGCGCCCTGCGGGGTCCGTCCCTCGACGCGCTCAAGCTCGACTGCGCCATCGTCCTCGAGTCCGGTGAGAAGCCCGACCCGGCTCTGTACGACGACCGTTCGTGGGTCGCCGCCACCTGGACCGACGATGGCAAAGCCGTCGCCGCTCTCCTCCACCATGAATACCAAGCCAACGAGCATCCGGGCCGATGCCGCTCCAAGGTCTACCTGGAGTGCTGGTACAACACGGTGGTGGCCGCCGCCTCGACGGATGGCGGACAGCGCTTCTCGCGGGCGACGCCGCCCGTGGTTGTGGCCGGTGCACCGTTCCGCCAGGAAGTCGAACAGGGCCGTCATCGCGGCTTCTTCAACCCGTCGAACATTTTTGGCGATGGGCGCTGGCGCTACATGTTCGCCTCGACCACCGGTTGGGATCTCAAGGGCAGCGACCAGGCGGCGGGGGTTTGCCTGTTCCGCACGGACGATCCCGCCGACCCGTCGCGCTGGCGCGCCTGGACCGGCACCGGCTTCACTGCAGCTTTCCCAGACCCCTACACCAAACCGGCGATGCATCCGGCGACGTGCAAGCCCGTGGCGCCCTTCCCCACCCCCGTGGGTGCGGTGGTGCGCCATCGCGGCAGTGGCGCCTGGATCGCAGTGTTCATGGCGCGAAAGGCGGCGGACTTCCCCGAATCCGGATTCTACTGGACGAGTTCACGCGATCTCGTGACTTGGGACCGTCCGCGCCTGCTTCTGGCGGGTGCGACTCTCTACGACGATCCCTGCGGCGCGTCGGCCGGTTTGATCGCGTATCCGTCGCTGCTCGACCCCGCCGCCATGGGCCGTAACTTCGACGACACCGGCGACACCGCGCTCCTCACCTATGTGACCCTGCGCACGGAGGGCTGCGCCATCACGTCGGATCGCGACCTCGTGCGCCGGCCCCTCGCCATCAAGGTCTGGCCGTGAGACCCGTGATCAGAGCTTGCAGGCTCCGGCGAGCGCCGTGTTCTCGGCGTCCGTGAACAGCCGCGAGCGGATGAGGAAGCGCCTGTCGCGGCCATTTTCGAGGGAGAACATCCCGCCGCGGCCCGGCACCACGTCGAGGATGAGGTGGGTGTGCTTCCAGACCTCGAACTGCGGCCGGCTGATCCAGAAATCGGCACCCGCCACGGTCCCGAGATGCACGTCGCTGTCGCCCGTGAGGAACTCGCCCTGCGGGTAGCACATGGGCGAGGACCCGTCGCAGCAGCCGCCGGACTGGTGGAACATCACCGGGCCGTGCTCGGCGCGCAGCTCCTCAATGAGGGCGAGGGCCGCCGGTGTCGCGGTGACGCGAAGCGGCGTGCCGTCGTTGCCCACTTGATCGGCGGTGGTCTGTTCGGGGGTGGCAACGTCGCTCATCGGTCTGTCCTCGCTCGGGCGATCTGCCGAAGATATGGGGCGAATAACGAAAAAGCCCCGGCCTTTCGGCCGGGGCAAGGTGGTCTCGCGGTCGACGGTTAGAAGAAGCCGAGCTTCTTTGCCGAGTAGCTCACCAGCATGTTCTTGGTCTGCTGATAGTGGTCGAGCATCATCTTGTGGTTCTCACGTCCGATGCCGGACTGCTTGTAGCCGCCGAAGGCCGCGTGGGCCGGATAGGCGTGGTAGCAGTTGGTCCAGACGCGCCCCGCCTGGATGGCACGGCCGAAGCGGTAGGCGCGGGTGCCGTCGCGGGTCCAGATTCCAGCGCCGAGGCCGTAGAGGGTGTCGTTGGCAATCGCGAGGGCGTCGGCATCGTCCTTGAAGGTCGTGACCGAGAGGACGGGCCCAAAAATCTCCTCCTGGAAGATTCGCATCTTGTTGTGGCCCTTGAACACCGTCGGCTTCATGTAGAAGCCGTCCGCGAACTCGCCGTCCTTGACGTTGCGTTCGCCGCCGGTGAGGCACTCGGCGCCCTCCTGCCGGCCGATATCGACGTAGCTCAGGATCTTCTCGAGCTGTTCGGAGGAGGCCTGGGCGCCGATCATGGTGGCGGGGTCGAGGGGAGATCCCTGCGTGATCGCCTCGACGCGCTTGATCGCGCGTTCCATGAAGCGGTCGTAGATCGATTCGTGCACCAGCGCCCGGCTCGGGCAGGTGCAGACCTCGCCCTGGTTAAGGGCGAACATCGTGAAGCCTTCAAGCGCCTTGTCGAAGAAGTCGTCGTCCTCGTTGACGACATCCGCAAAGAAGATGTTCGGCGACTTGCCGCCGAGCTCCAGCGTCACCGGAATCAGGTTCTGCGAGGCGTACTGCATGATCAGCCGGCCCGTCGTCGTTTCACCGGTGAAGGCGATCTTGGCGATGCGGGGCGAGGAGGCCAGCGGCTTGCCGCATTCCAGGCCGAAGCCGTTGACGATGTTGAGCACGCCCGGCGGCAGCAGGTCGGCGATGAGTTCGGCCACCACGAGGATCGACGCGGGGGTCTGCTCGGCGGGCTTCAGCACCACGCAGTTGCCGGCGGCGAGCGCGGGCGCCAGCTTCCACACTGCCATCAGGATGGGGAAGTTCCACGGGATGATCTGGCCGACGACGCCCAGCGGCTCGTGGAAGTGATAGGCTACGGTGTCGTGGTCGATCTCGGAGATCGAGCCTTCCTGGGCGCGCAGGCAGCCGGCGAAGTAGCGCCAATGGTCGATGGCGAGCGGAATGTCGGCGTGTGTGGTCTCACGGATCGGCTTGCCGTTGTCCCAGGTCTCGGCGAGCGCGATGAGATCGAGGTTGTCCTCCATCCGGTCTGCAATTTTGTTCAGGATGCGCGCGCGCTCGTTCGGTGCGGTGCGGCCCCAGGCCTCCTTTGCGGCGTGCGCGGCGTCGAGCGCCTTGTCGACGTCGGCAGCGTCCGAGCGGGCGACCTCACAGATGACCCGGCCGGTGATCGGCGAGGTGTTCTCGAAATAGCGGCCAGCAATGGGTGCGACCCACTGACCGCCGATGAAGTTCTCGTAGCGGGCGGAGAACGGGGACTTGGCGCCCTGGTTCAGGAATTCCGGCTTGTTCATGGTGCTTCCTCCGAATCTTGCTTTTATGCGTGCGGCAGACAAGGCCACACGACCGGCCGACGCAAGGTGGACCTTTGGCCAACCCGGATCGGCGTCCGCGCACCGGATGGCGTCCGGGCAGGGGGTGCAATGGTAGACCCGATCGCGGATCGTTGCGACCCGGGTTGGCGCGGCATCCGTCACCCCGTCATGCCTTCGACCCATGCCACTGCACGACCGACGGCCGGCCGATTGGGATCAAGCTCGCATGCAGGCCGTTAGGCCAGGGCTGTCCTTTCGTGCGGGTACGGTCACGCATTCCGATCCGTTCCGCTCCCAACTTCCGCTCCCGCGTCGAGGATCGCCTTGTCGTTGACACCCCCACCCGCCCCCGTAGCACCGATGCCTTCGGTCTGGAGCGGCCCGCGCTTCGGTGAGTTCGTCGGGATCGTCGCTCTGATGATGGCGGTGACCGCCATTTCCATTGACAATCTCCTGCCGGCGTTCCCCGAGATCCAGGCCGAGTTCGCGGTTGCGGATCCCAACCGGCTGCAATGGCTGATCTACGTCTACATGATCGGCTTCGGGGCGGCGCAGATCGTCTACGGTCCCGTCTCGGACACCTACGGGCGCCGGTCGGTGCTGCTCGTGAGCCTCTCGATCTACGTCGCCGGCACCGTGCTCGCCATGATCGCCCCGTCCTTCGCCTGGCTGCTCGCAGCGCGCGTCATCCAGGGCATCGGCGCGGCCGGCGGCCGGGTGCTGTCCACTGCCATCGTGCGCGACCGGTTCGCCGGGCGCGAGATGGCGAGCGTGATGTCGCTCGTGATGATGGTATTCCTCATCGTGCCTATGATCGCGCCGGCCATCGGCGGGGCGATGCTTCTCCTCGGCTCGTGGCACTACGTCTTCGTGTCGATGCTGGTGCTCGCCGGCCTCCTCGTCGTGTGGTTCTCCGCCCGGATGCCCGAGACCCTGCACCCGCAATACCGACGCCCGTTTTCCCTGCGCGTCGTCGGCCAGGCTGTGGCAGTCACGTTCCGCAACCGGGTGGCGGTGGGCTACGCCACGGCGCTCGGCCTGCTGACGGGCTGCATCATGGGCTATGTCGGCTCGGCCCAGCAGGTGTTCGACACCGGCCTCTATCATCTGGGTGCCCTGTTTCCCCTCGCCTTCGGGCTCGTGGCCGGGGCCATGGGTGCGGCGACCCTGGTCAACGCCCGCCTCGTCCGCCGCCTCGGCATGCGACCCCTCTCCCATGCCGGGCTCACCGCCTTCGTCGCCGTCGCGATGGTCCAGGTGATGGCGGCCCTTGCCTATAGCGGGCGCCCACCCCTCGGCCTGTTCCTCGGACTTCTCGCCGCCAATCAGTTCCTGATCAGCTTCGCCATGCCGAACTTCAACGCCCTGGCCCTGCAACCTCTGGGGGAGATCGCCGGGACGGCCTCGTCCTTCCTCGGCTTCTACACTACGATTCTCGGTGCCCTGTGCGGATTCCTCATCGGCCAGGCCTTCGACGGCACCGTCCTGCCCATCGGTCTCGGCTATGCGGCCCTCGGTGCCCTCGCCCTCCTGGTCGTCGCCTGGACGGAGCGCGGACGCCTGTATCGCGGGGGCGTTTCGGGATGAGCTTCCCGTTTCACCAGCGGCTTTCCGCGCTTTAACCCCGTCTTCAGCCCCCCAGGACATGGTTTGTTCTCAAACCAATCCAGACGGAGCCCGCGACGTGCCCGGCCGTACTCATGACGGACTGCTTCTCCTCGCCCGGCTGCTGCTCGCCGCCGCCCTCCTTCCGACGGGCATCGCTCGGGCGCTGAACGTCTCGGGCTTCGCCCTGACGCTCGCCGGAACAGGCCTGCCCTCGCCGAACCTCGTGGCGACGGCAGCCGTCGTCGTTCAGGTGTTCGGTCCCCTGGCGCTTCTCGTCGGCGTCCTGCCGCGCCTCACCGGTCTTGGTCTCGGAGGCTTCGCGGTCGCCATGGCGGTCCTGCTGCACCCGTTCTGGCAGTTCTCCGGGCCCGCCGCGGTGGCCGAGCGCACCCTGATGCTCGCGGATCTGGGGCTCGCCGGCGGGTTCCTCCTGTACGCTGCGACAGGTCCCGGCGCATGGAGCTGGCAGGGCTGGCGCCAGGGCGCGCGGCCTCAACCGAGACCCACCGCGGCGAGGGCCGCGGCACCGAAGGCGGCCTCGCGCGGCAAACGTCCCGCCGGACGCAGTCCGACCCGCGCGGCGGCGTAGATCACGGCGCCGGCGCGACCCGGCGATGCCCCGATACCTCCGCGCCCGCATCGGGCGCGAGACGACGGAAGGCGAAGACCGACAGGGCCGAGATCGCCGCGACGGCGAGGAAGGCCGGTCCGAAATCCTCCGCGTGGAGATCCGTTCGTCCGTGCCAGGCGGCATTGCCTTCCAGGGCGAGCGCTCCGAGCGAGACGCCGAGACTGAGCGACAGTTGCTGGGCGACGCTGGCGAGACTCGTTCCGGCGCTCATGTCCCGCGGTTCGAGATCCGCATACGCGATGGCGTTGACGCAGGTGAATTGAAGCGAGCGCACGCAGCCGCCGAGCAGCAGGGTGCAGACGATGATCGCGTGCGGCGTCTGCGCCGTGAACAGGCCGTTCGCGGCGAGGAAGCCCGCGGCGACGGCGGCGTTGATCAGCATCACCCGGCGAAAGCCGTAGGCCCGCAGGATGCGCGGACCGATGAGCTTGATCAGGAGCGCGCCGGCGGCGGCGGCGAACGTCAGCAGGCCCGATTGCAGGGGATCGAGGCCGAACCCGATCTGCAGCATCAGGGGGAGCAGGAACGGAATCGCCCCGGTGCCGATGCGGAACAAGCTGCCCCCGGTCACGGCCGCGCGAAACGTCGGATAGCGCAGGAGATCGAGGCGGATGACCGGATGCGCCACCCTGCGCGAATGGCGGAGATAGAGCGATAGCAGGACGATGCCGGCGGCGAGGCACCCCCAAGAGACACCCTCGGGCAGGAGGTGGCGCCCCGTCGAGGCAAGCCCGAGCATCAGGGTCGCAAGCCCGAGACCCGAAAGCGCGAACCCGACGAGGTCGAGGGGCGGCCGCGCGGTCTCGCGTACGTTCTCGAAATACACGCTTGCCAGCACGATCCCGGCGAACCCGATGGGGATGTTGATGAGGAAGATCCAGCGCCAGTCGAGGTAGGTTGTGATCAGGCCGCCGAGGGGCGGCCCCATGATCGGACCGATGAGGGCCGGGATGGTGAGGTAGGCGAGCGCACTGACGAGCTCGCTCTTCGGCACGCTGCGGAGGATGACGAGGCGGCCGACCGGTACCATCATGGCGCCGCCGAGGCCCTGGAAGAACCGGGCGCCGACGAAGCCGACGAGGGAATCGGATGACGCGCAGGCCAGCGACCCGGCCATGAACACCCCGAGCGCCACCCGGAACACCGTACGGGCGCCGTAGCGGTCGGCCATCCAGCCGCTGATGGGAATAAAGATCGCGAGGCTCACGAGGTAGGCGGTGAGCGCGAGCTTCAGGGCGATAGGGTCTTCGCCGAGGCTCCGGGCGATGGTGGGCAGCGCCGTGGCGATCACCGTCGCGTCGGTGTTCTCCATGAACAGGGCTGTGGCGACGACGAGGGGGACGATCTGAGACGGGCGCATCGGAGGGCAACAAGTCCCGGATGGGCCATCGGGTTGCACCTGCGGCGAGAGAAACTTATCGGCTACGTCCCGATTCCTGAGAGCGGTGTGCCGTTCTGTTGGCGTATGGTGGATGAAAATCGCAGCCGGAACCGTGCCGGAACTGCGTGGCGCTTCCGCCACACGCAGCCGCAACAGCGGGCGGCGGGGCGTCGAGCGCCTTTCCACGTGGTCGTCCCCGCAGCTAAGCTGTCGCCCAACACGGACCGTCTGGTGCCGTTCGAGGGCATGTCTGCCCCGGATGCGCCGAGCCGCCGTTCCCGTTCTTCCGTCAAGGTTCCTGGATGCCCTCGCGCTTCGAACGTCGTCTCAGGGTACCCGGCATGACCGCCGGTTTCGCCCTGATGCTCGCCATGGCCGGCTGCGGCACGGTCCTCCTGAACGATTCCGGCTCACTCACCCGCTACGACCGTCTCGTCGGCAGCGAAGAGGTCGCCACACGGGCGAAGCTCTACATCGACCGTGCCGCCACCGCCGCCGCACGGACGATCCGGATCATCCCGACAACGTTTTCCGAGGCCGTCTCAGGTCCCGGCCTGACGTCCGTGGAGCGTCGCCTCGTCGCCAACGCCGCGGACCGGGCGCTCTGCTACGAACTGTCTCTGCGTTACGACGTGGTCTCGGGCCGCAAGGCGGACCTGACCGTGCGCGCCGCCGTCACCCGCGTCGAACTCACCGGATTGCCGGCTGCGGGGGCCACCATCGCCACCTCGGCCGGCGTCAGCATCGCATCGCAGGTCGGTGTCGGATTCGCCACGTCGGTGGGCCGCGTCCCGATCCCGCGGATTCCCATCGGCCTCGGCAGCATCACCATCGAGGCGGAGGCCCTCGACGGCCGCCACGAACAGCGGGCCGCCATGGTGTGGGGCGGGGCCGCCAATTCGTTCACGAGCCAGCCGCGCTTCTCGCCCATCAGCGACGCCTACGACCTCGCTGGCGAATTCGGACAGGATTGGGGCGGCTACCTCGCCACCGGCGTCGATCCATTCAAGGCACCGCTGGCCATCCCGAGCTACGACCGCATCCGCATCACGACCCTCGGCGAGGCGCCCCTCGACCCCGATTGCGAGGCCTTCGGCCGTGCGCCGGGCGTCGACGGCATCGCGGCGGATTACATCGGCCTGCCGCCGGAATACACCGACAAGGGCCCTCTCGCGCCCGTCCGGTGACCGAACGGCTCGGACCGCGCGGCCGGTGAGCCATGCGGACGGGGGATATCCTCGTGCCGCCCGCGGATTCCGCCTTTGCGCGGGTCGGGCCCGCATGATACTGGCCCTTGCCAACTCGATGACGCTGAAGAGGTCCACGGACCCGGCGTCTCACCCCTTCTGGGAGTTGGTTCATGGCCCGCATCACCGCAGATTCCATCATCGAAGGCCTGACCTTCGACGACGTCCTCCTGCGCCCCGCCGCCTCCTCGGTAATGCCCACCGAGGTGAGCGTCGCGAGCCGGCTCACCCGCACCATCCACCTCAATCTGCCGATCCTGGCCTCCGCCATGGACACCGTGACGGAAGCGCCCATGGCCATCGCCATGGCGCAGAACGGCGGCATGGGCGTCATCCACCGCAACCTCGAGCCGGACGAGCAGGCCGAGCAGGTCCGCCTCGTCAAGAAGTACGAGTCGGGAATGGTGCTCAACCCCATCACCATCCACCCCGACGAGACCCTGGCCGACGCCTTCGCGCTGATGAAGCAGAACCGCATCTCCGGTATTCCGGTGGTGGAGCGCGGCCCCAACGGCTCGCGCGGCAAGCTCGTCGGCATCCTCACCAACCGCGATGTGCGCTTCGCAACGAATTCCTCCGAAACCGTCGCCGAACTGATGACCCGCGACCGGCTCATCACCGTGCGCGAAGGCGTGAACCAGGACGAGGCGAAGCGCCTCCTGCACCAGTTCCGCATCGAGAAGCTCCTGGTGGTCGACGACCACTACCGCTGCATCGGCCTCATCACCGTCAAGGACATCGAGAAGCAGGTCGCGTATCCAGGCGCCGTGAAGGACGAGCAGGGCCGCCTGCGCGTGGCGGCGGCCACCACCACGGGCGACAGCGGATTCGAGCGGGCCGAGCGTCTCATCGATGCCGGTTGCGACGTGGTCGTGGTCGACACCGCCCACGGGCACTCGATCAAGGTGCTCGACGCCGTGCGCCGGGTGAAGCAACTCTCCAACACCGTGCAGATCGTCGCCGGCAACGTCGCCACTCGCGACGGCGCCCAGGCCCTCATCGACGCGGGCGCCGACGCCATCAAGGTCGGCATCGGCCCGGGCTCCATCTGCACCACCCGCATCGTCGCCGGTGTCGGCGTGCCCCAGCTCACCGCCCTGATGGAGGCCGTCGAGGCGGCCGACCGCGCCAACGTGCCGGTGATCGCCGATGGCGGCATCAAGTACTCGGGTGACCTCGCCAAGGCCATCGCGGCCGGCGCGTCCGTGGCGATGCTGGGCTCCCTCCTGGCCGGTACCGACGAGGCGCCCGGCGAGGTTTTCCTGCACCAGGGCCGCTCATACAAGAGCTACCGCGGCATGGGCTCGGTCGGCGCCATGGCCCGTGGCTCGGCCGATCGCTACTTCCAGGCGGAGGTCAACGACACGCACAAGCTCGTCCCCGAGGGCATCGAGGGGCAGGTGCCCTACAAGGGACCGGTGGCCGCGGTGCTGCACCAGCTTGCCGGGGGCCTTCGCGCCGCCATGGGCTATGTCGGCGCCCCCACGATCCCGGAGTTCCAGGACAAGGCGCAGTTCGTCCGCATCACCAATGCGGGCCTGCGCGAGAGCCATGTCCACGACGTGACCATCACCCGCGAGAGCCCGAACTACCCCGGACGCGGTTGAACCCCACCCGGCGAACAATCTCGCCCCGTCCAGTCTCCCGCGTGCCCCGGGCGCGGGAGTTTCATCACGCGCGGATGACTCGACCATGACGGTTCCGGCCATCCTCGCACCGGCCTTCGCGCAGGTGTTCCTCACCTTCGCGCTGCTGTTCTGGATGGGGCATGTCCGCTTCGCCGCGTTGAGGGCCGGCACCGTTCGGGTCGGCGACATCGCCGTCGGCCAGAGGGCTTGGCCAGATCGCGCCCAACGGGCGGCCAACGCCTACGCGAACCAGTTCGAACTGCCGGTTCTGTTCTACGCCCTGGTGCCGCTGGCACTGTACACCCGGAAAGCCGACCTGCTGTTCGTGGTGCTGGCCTGGGTCTTCGTCGCGACGCGGGCGGTCCACGCGGTTCTCTACGTCACGACCAATCCGCTCTCGTATCGCTTCCAAGCCTTCGCCGCCGGCGTGGTGGTCCTCCTGGTGATGTGGAGTGTGTTCGCCATACGAATTCTGGCGAGCTGATACGCCCGGAGCGTGTAGAAACTTTCCAGAGAGAACGTCCTCGAATCGAAAGGGATCGTCCCATGCGCGTACTCGTCGTTGGTGCCGGAGCCACCGGAGGATATTTCGGCGCCCGGCTGGCCGCGATCGGCCGGGACGTGACGTTCCTCGTTCGCCCGGCGCGCGCGGAGAAGCTCGCTGCGCGTGGCTTGAGCCTGAAGAGTCCACACGGCGACCTGACGCTTTCGTCGCCGAAGACCGTGACGGCGGCGCAGCTGGCCTCGGCCGGCGCCTTCGACCTCGTGTTCCTCAGCTGCAAGGCCTACGACCTCGACGCAGCTCTCGTGGACGTCGCCCCCGGCATCGGCCCGGAGACGGCGATCCTGCCCGTGCTCAACGGCATGCGCCACCTCGACGCCCTCGAAGCCCGGTTCGGGTCGGAGCGCGTTCTCGGAGGAACCTGCGCCATTGCGGCGACGCTCGGAGCGGACGGCACCGTCCACCAGATGAACGAACTGCACACCCTGACCTACGGCGAGCGCGACGGCAGCCTGTCGCCGCGCATCGAAGCCATCGACGCCCTGATGCAAGGCGCGACCTTCGACCCTCGCCTGAGCCAGACCATGATGCTGGAAATGTGGGAGAAGTGGACTTTCCTGGCGACGTTGGCCGGATCGACCTGCCTCATGCGATCGACCATTGGAGACATCGTCTCGGCCCCCGGCGGGCGGGACTTCATCGAGGCCCTGCTTGAGGAGTGCCGTAGCATCGCGGCGAGCGCTGGCCATGCCCCCCGCGAGAAGTTCGTGGCGCGAACCCGCGCCACCCTGACGGCGGACGGGTCGGGGTTCACCGCCTCGATGCTTCGCGACATCGAGAACGGGGCCCGGATCGAAGTCGACCAGATCATCGGCGACCTCATCGCACGGGCGCCCGACACGGCCGGGCATCCCTTGCTCGACCGTGTCCACACGCATCTGAAAGCCTACGAGGCCCGGCGCACCCGCGAAGCCACGACGGTTCAGTAGCGCGGTCCGGGCGGCGGTGGATTGCCGTATTCCAGCTGCGTCTTCGCGTCGAGCCGGCGCGGCGGCGGGGTCGGATCGATGGCGGCCGGGGCCGTCGCGCAAGCGGCGACGAAGAGCAACAGGAGTCCGGCAAGGCCAAGATGGATGACGGGGGGCATGGGGTTCTCTAAAGCTCCGGGCACCAACCGATGTGGTCCCGCTGCCTTCGTGCCCCGGAATAGTGCCAGAAGCTCGACACCCCTGTGACCCCGCCGCGCTTTAAGCGTGGCCGTATCACGGCATTCGCCCAACCCTCGTGATCCCGCCCGGAGGACCTTCGCCCTGACGCCCCCCGCCCGCCTCTCCGCCGCCATCGAAGTCCTTGCCGACATCGCCGGACGCCGTCGCCCCGCCGCCGATGCCCTCAAGGATTGGGGCCTCGCCCACCGCTTCGCCGGCTCGGGCGACCGGGCGGCCATCGCCAGCCTCGTCTACGATGCCCTGCGCCGGCGGGCGTCCGCCGCCTGGATCATGGACGACGAGAGTCCGCGCGCCCTCGTCATCGGCATGCTGCGCCTCCAGCATGGGCTCGCGGCCTCCACCATCGCAGCCCAGTTCTCGGGCGATCGCTTCGCCCCCGCGCCGTTGTCCGATCACGAACGGACCCGCCTCACCGATGCGAGCTTGGCGCAGGCGCCCGACCACGTCGCCGGCGACGTGCCGGAATGGGTGCTGCCCGCCCTCGCAACGACATTCGGCGACGCGCTGCTCGACGAGTTGCGGGCCCTGGCGCGCCGCGCGCCCCTCGATATCCGGATCAACACCCTCAGGCAGAGCCGCGAATCGGCCATGGCGGGCCTGACCCATCTCGCCCCGGCGACGACGCCCCACGCGCCCAACGGCCTGCGTATCCCCATCGGCGAGGATGGGCGCGGCCCCGCTCTGCATGTCGAGCCTGAATTCCTCGACGGGTGGTACGAGATCCAGGACGAGGGTTCGCAGCTCGCGAGCCTGCTGTCCGGCGCGAAGCCCGGCGAGACCGTGATCGATCTCTGCGCGGGGGGCGGCGGCAAGACCCTGAGCCTGGCGGCGATGATGGGCAATGACGGACGACTGGTCGCCAGCGACGACGATCCACGTCGCCTTGCACCCATTCACGAGCGTCTGCGCCGGGCTGGAGCCCGCGCCGAGATCCGGACCCCACGCGGCGGCCGGGCTCGGACCGATGTTTTGGCGGACCTCGACGGTACCGCGGATCGCGTTCTCGTGGACGCGCCCTGCACGGGCTCCGGCACCTGGCGCCGCAATCCCGATGCGAAGTGGCGGATGCGGCCGGGAGCGCTTACCGCCCGCGTCAACGAGCAGGCCACGGTGCTCGACCGCGCTGCTGCCCTGGTGCGTCCGGGCGGACGCATCACCTACGTCACCTGCTCCCTGCTGCCGGACGAGAACGATGCGGCGGTCGCTGGCTTTCTCGCGCGCGCTGGCGACGCCTTCGCGGTGGTGCCGGCAACGGCCGTGGTGGCTGGGGAGAAGCCCGATCTCGGCCCGTTCCTGCGGTTCACCGAGCACGGTTTGCAGATGAGCCCGGCTCTCACGGGCACGGACGGATTCTACGTTGCGACTCTGGAACGCAAGGCGGGCAGCTGACACCCGAACCGCAGAATCCCCAGACGGTTGCGGTTCCTGCACGGCGCACATCGCTCCATCCGTTGCACCGTGCGTGAGCCTCGTCTAACTCCGGTTCCATGATCACCGACCACGACAAGATCCTCATCGTCGATTTCGGCTCCCAGGTGACGCAACTCATCGCGCGACGTGTGCGCGAGGAGGGCGTCTACTGCGAGATCGTCCCCTTCACCAAAGCCGCCGAGGCATTTGCCGAGTCGAAGCCGAAGGGCGTGATCCTTTCGGGCGGGCCAGAATCGGTGACCACGGACGCTTCGCCGCGAACGCCGCAGATCGTCTTCGATTCGGGCGTCCCGGTCTTCGGCATTTGCTACGGTCAGCAGACCATGGCGGCCCAACTCGGCGGCGAGGTCGAGGCCGGACACCATGCCGAGTTCGGCCGTGCCGAGATCGAGATTCTGTCGGATTGCCCCCTGTTCAAGGGCGTCTGGCATGTGGGTGAGCACTACCCCGTCTGGATGAGCCACGGCGACCGGGTTACGAAGCTGCCGGCCGGCTTTACCACCGTCGCCATGTCGAAGAATGCCCCCTTCGCGGCGGTCGCCGACGAATCGCGCAATTACTACGCGGTCCAGTTCCACCCCGAGGTGGCCCACACCCCGCACGGGGCGCTGCTCATCCGCAACTTCGTCCGCGACATCGCCGGATGCTCCGGCGATTGGACCATGGGCGCCTATCGCGAAGAGGCCATCGCGAAGATCCGCGAACAGGTCGGCTCGGAGAAGGTGATCTGCGGCCTGTCCGGCGGCGTCGATTCCTCCGTGGCGGCGGTGCTGATCCATGAGGCCATCGGCGAGCAGCTCACCTGCGTCTTCGTCGATCACGGGCTTCTGCGCATGGGCGAGGCCGACGAGGTCGTGCGTCTGTTTCGCGACCACTACAACATCCCGCTGGTCCACGTGGAGGCGCAAGGTCTGTTCCTCGGCGAGCTCGAGGGGGTCAGTGATCCGGAGATCAAGCGCAAGACCATCGGCCGCCTGTTCATCGACGTGTTCGATGCCGAGGCGAAGAAGATCGGCGGCGCCAAGTTCCTGGCCCAAGGCACCCTCTACCCGGACGTGATCGAGAGCGTGTCGTTCACTGGCGGTCCCTCGGTGACCATCAAGAGCCACCACAATGTCGGTGGCCTGCCCGAGCGCATGAACATGCAGCTCGTCGAACCCCTGCGCGAATTGTTCAAGGACGAGGTCCGGGTGCTTGGCAAGGAACTCGGATTGCCGGACGCCTTCGTCGGCCGCCATCCCTTCCCGGGACCGGGCCTCGCCATCCGCTGCCCCGGTACCATCACAGGGGAGAAGCTGGAGGCTCTGCGCAAGGCCGATGCGATCTACCTCGACGAAATCCGCAAGGCCGGCCTCTACGACACCATCTGGCAGGCCTTCGCGGTGATCCTGCCAGTGAAGACCGTGGGCGTGATGGGTGACGGGCGCACCTACGACCATGTCTGTGCGCTGCGCGCTGTCACCTCCGTCGACGGCATGACGGCGGATTTCTACCCATTCGATATGGCCTTCCTGGGCCGGGTCGCGACCCGCATCATCAACGAGGTCAAGGGCATCAACCGGGTGACCTACGACATCACCTCGAAGCCTCCCGGCACCATCGAGTGGGAATGAGGCGGACCGAACGCCGGACCCGATCCACCTCTGTCGGAACGTATGTGTAGGATTACTGAAAAGAAAGCACCCGCGCTTTGTGACGACTACGGTGCGGAGGAACGACAGCGTTCCTCACGCCCCCCGATCCAGAGATCCCAGTCGGGTGCCCGGGGTCGTCGAGGGGCCCCTACCCTCTCAGGCCTTCTCGTTATTGGTTCGCCTGAACAGGCGGGCCCTACCAGCGGCTGATCAGCTTCGCGCAGCGAAAAGCCCCCGACCGTGAGGTTGGGGGCTTTTGGTTTGTTGTTGTGATGTTGGTTGCGGGGACAGGATTTGAACCTGTGACCTTCAGNACGAAGTCGAACTCCTGAAGCGCATGCTGCAGGATTGAGGCATCAGCTTCGCGCAGCGAAAAGCCCCCGACCGTGAGGTTGGGGGCTTTTGGTTTGTTGTTGTGATGTTGGTTGCGGGGACAGGATTTGAACCTGTGACCTTCAGGTTATGAGCCTGACGAGCTACCGGGCTGCTCCACCCCGCGCCAGGGTGTTTTGCCTTTTGGGCAAGTTCGGATCGTCTGGAGGGGATGTGATGTGCTGTGCAGGTCTGGCGGCGACCGACTCTCCCGTGTCTTGAGACACAGTACCATGGGCGCTGGTGCGTTTAACGG
>NZ_LMMW01000046.1:0-4427 GCF_001422845.1 Methylobacterium sp. Leaf100
CCATTCGTCATCGGAGACGTCGGACGGGTAGGCTTTGCGTGAAGAGGTCATGCCCCTTCATCTGGAATCCAGCCGTCATAGGTCCATAACAGCCTCTAGAGTGCTCCTCCCAAGTCTCACCAACGCTACAGCGTCAGGGAATCACGACACACCCCGCGCGGAATAGGATATCTAGAGGTCTCCTGCAAATGAATCTCGCCTTCGAACGACAACCTACTACTAATCAAAAGTACTACCAATCTTAGAAAGATTACTTATATATACCGCGGGCAATTGAATGCCTTTGCTCAAGAAACTGATTTCACAGAACTCTTGCTGGATCAGCTGTCACAACGTCGAACCTGTTGCCATCGAAGCGTTCGACATAAGTCTGCTCTAGTGTGACTTTGGCAGCGTTCTGAGCTTGATTATATGCTTGCTGGAGCTGAGCATCTCCAGGTCTTGCAAGGAGGTCCAATGCGGCCTTACGCAGACCCGCCAAATCATCTTCCATTCTCCTGCGTGTATCAGCGGGAATGATTTTGCCTATGATATAGGTTCCCTGACTAAGTAACGCTAAATAAACGATCTGCTGGGGAACATCAAAAGAGTTTAATCCCGTGTTGCCACTGGAAAAAATACTAATCGATATTAAAATGGTAAATAAAAGCGCCTGGATCTTTGCAACATCCATCTCCCCCTGTGTTTCAAATAGATCAGACCAGCGCGGCTTATCCTGCTGAGTAACCAAGATCTTTGCACCAATCAATAGCCGTCGGCTGGCAAGCGATATACCAACCCAATCTCCTGTCGCTCGGGCCAACGTTCCACCTCCAACAGTAACCCCAAGAAGAAGCAGAACTGTATCAGAAATATTTGACAAAATGCCGCTATGCATAAAAACGTACAATAAAACACAGCCAACAACTGTTGTGAATAACAATATCTGAAATCTCGCAAGACTACCGAATCCCAGGCTATCCTGAGAAATGAAAACCGGATTTCCTGCTTCTCCAACTTTCCAAAGTATTTTTGCTGCGCCCTGCCATCGCTCGGGAAATCGTTCTTGCCAAGCGCCGCCGTATTTTCCCCACAGATCCTCGAGCTTCTTACGATTCAGCTGCCATGCAGCAGCCGAAATTACAAACCAAAAGGCGAGCGTCCCCAAAATAGCTATCGTCCAAGCTCTTGAAACAGAAACAGATAAGACAGATGCAGATCCATACCCAAGAACTCTATTTGACGGCCCACCGCAAATTATAGGGATAATTGTCCATCTTCTATTTGTTAGATCTCTACCTGCTTCCGGCATCAAGGCATCGATCAGCAAATGGTCTTTTGTCTTTTCGCGAACAGGCATCTGAACGCGGAGCACACGTTTCACACTTCCGTCCACATCGACTTGTTCCGCCTGGGCAGCGCCATAGACCGATGAGTTTTGCCACTCGGAGTCCGTTACGGAGCCCGGCTTGTTTAAGCGTATGATGATAGGGCCGCCTTCAGGTGCTCGTTTGAGGCTAGCTCCTACATTGACCGAAGCATCAGCTTCTCCAATATTTTGGTACGTATCAGGCCTGTACAAGGCGACGGAAATCTCTATCGGGGGTTTTCGTGCCGTTGCATCTTGAAAATTATAAGAACGCCGCAGCAACTCTTGGGTCGAGATGCCTCCACAGTGTTGCGATTCCGACGCTGGATCGGTCGGCGATTGCGGCGCATTTGCGGAGGCATCCTGTGCAAAGCTTGCGCCCGCTATCCCTGAGGCACCAAAAGCGAAAGCCATCACCCGTGTGAATTTGACAAATGTTAGGGCTGGCTGGAGACACCGCGACATATATCCCCCGTTCCCAATTGGTGATTCTCTCAATGAATCACATTCGATATTTGAATCATAGACCCAATTCAGAATGTTGAGAGCTCTCCGCATTGTAGGCAAAGGGGGATACGTGACTGGGAAGTGGGGCCTCGCACTTGTGCCCAATCAGACCTGTTATGACTCACGTCAGGTCGTGTCCCAGGCAGTGGTGTAGCTGACGGGTGGTCATCGGCGATTGCCGGGTAGGGTCGGGTTGCGACAGCCAACCCCGCCCCCGAGAGTTCCCCGATGACCGACGAGATGATGACCCTGCGCGGCCTCATGGAGAAGAGCGCCGATGCAGACTTGCTGCGCGAGATGATCGGCTTTGCAGCCGAGCGCCTTATGGAACTGGAGGTGGGCGGCCTGACCGGCGCGGCCCACGGCGAGAGGAGCGCCGAGCGACTGGTCCAGCGCAACGGCTACCGCGACCGGGACTGGCAGACCCGGGCCGGCACGGTCGAACTGCGCATCCCGAAGCTGCGCAAGGGCAGCTACTTCCCCGGCTTCCTGGAGCCGCGGCGGATGGCTGAGAAGGCGCTCACGGCAGTGATCCAAGAAGCCTACATCCAGGGCATCTCGACCCGTTCGGTGGACGATCTCGTCCAAGCCATGGGCGGCACGGGCGTCTCGAAGAGCCAGGTCAGCCGGCTTTGCCAAGAGATCGACGAGCGCGTGGGTGCGTTCCTCGACCGCCCCATCGAGGGGGAATGGCCCTATCTCTGGATCGACGCGACCTACGTGAAGGTGCGCGAGGCCGGCCGCATCGTCTCGGTGGCGGTGATCGTAGCGGTCGGCGTGAACACCGACGGCCGGCGCGAGGTGCTCGGCATGGACGTCGGGTCCTCCGAGGCCGAGACGTTCTGGACCGCCTTCCTGCGCAAGCTCGCCCGCCGGGGCCTGCGCGGGGTCAAGCTTGTGATCTCGGACGCGCACGAGGGCATCAAGGCGTCGGTGGCCAAGGTGATGAACGCGACCTGGCAACGCTGCCGTGTGCATTTCATGCGCAACGTGCTCGCCCATGCCGGCCGCTCGGGCCGCCGGGTCGTCTCGGCCTTCATCGCCACCGCGTTTGCTCAGGACGACGCGGACGCCGCCAAGGTGCAGTGGCGCAAGGTCGCCGATCAGCTCCGGCCCAAGGTGCCCAAGCTCGCGACCCTGATGGACACGGCCGAACCCAACGTGCTGGCCTACATGGGCTTTCCGACCGCTCACCGGGTCAAGCTCCACTCCACGAACCCGCTGGAGCGCCTGAACGGTGAGATCAAGCGCCGGACCGAGGTGGTGGGCATCTTCCCCAACGAAGCGGCCATCACGCGTCTCGTCGGCGCAATCCTCCTCGAACAGAATGACGAGTGGGCCGTCCGGCGCTCCCGCTACATGACCCTGGAAAGCATCGCTCCAATCAGCGATGATCCCCTCGTCAGCCTGCCCACCCTGGCAACCTGACCCTCCCGGCCCGAGCCGGCGATCGTGGTGGCCCCCACCGAGCTACACCACACCAGGGGACCGACCCTCACGTCAAGCCATGATGCTTGTGATCTGTCGCCTCGAAAGCCTTGCGCAACCGCTTCACCACCGTGACAGCCTTCGCCGCGACACGTGCGTTTTTGCTGTTCCTCTGACATGCCGCACGCAGGGCTTCCTCGCCCATTGGAGTCTTTAGTTCCTGCTCTACAATGCTCTGAGCCGCAGCACGGTCGTAGATGTAAGCTTCGATCCGCTTGGGGTCGAAGGACGGAGTAAGTCCAAGGACCCGGAAACCGACAATGACTTGAGTATGTATCACACAATATTCTTTTGCGATTTCGCTCGCAGAAACGTATAAGCTGCGAAAGCTCGCAAAGCATTTCTCATCGAGGCCAGATGCGTTGCTCTTTGCAGGATCGTCAGCATCTTGGACTGGCTGGTTCAAAACTCCGAGCTGAAGCAGATGCGTAATTGCACAGTCTTCGACGTGCAAAATTTTTGCCGCCTGCTTGCGAGGTAGACAACTGGCTCTGTTCTGACGCATCAATGCTTTGACCCAGCTCTCGGAAATGAGGATCCCCCTCACACCTGGCAGATTCGGATTGATGCTCAGACCTCGGACTTTTCCGTCCAAAATCATACGAAGCATTTCACAGAGACCAATGTTGGCCATCATGACAGCCTTATCGATTGTCACGAATGAGCCGCTGCTCTCCGACAGTAATCGCGCCTTATCCAAAAAGCGGTCGCGAAACAATTCGATGCTGCTTCGATCATAAGTCGGCACCATACGACCATAGTGCGCTTTGTTCAGGATCGGTTGGATTAGCCCGTCCCGAGCGGCCTGAATGCCCTGGCGTGGACCAAGCCC
The DNA here is from genome assembly GCF_001422845.1 of Methylobacterium sp. Leaf100. Taxonomy (NCBI): domain Bacteria; kingdom Pseudomonadati; phylum Pseudomonadota; class Alphaproteobacteria; order Hyphomicrobiales; family Methylobacteriaceae; genus Methylobacterium; species Methylobacterium sp. Leaf100. Next base: position 4,176 of record NZ_LMMW01000046.1, read on the forward strand.
GAGGATGGCCGTTGCCTCGCGAAGGGTGATGCTCTTTCGGTAGCGGGCGAGGATTGTCTCTGCTTGATCGACGTCAATCAGCAAATGCTTGCCGTCACGTTTGATCACATCCTGGGTCAGGACGCCGTGGAGAACGAGGTGGTCTTCGACCGTAATTGGCCTGCCCCCATTCAGTGGCCCAGGTTTGAAGTTAGTGCATCGTCGGTCGTGTGACGATGGCAGGGCGAGCGGACGGCACTGATCCGCTCGGTT
>NZ_LMMW01000047.1:0-4423 GCF_001422845.1 Methylobacterium sp. Leaf100
CCCTGCGAGACCAGGACATCTACCTGCCGCAGCTTGGCGACGATCTCTTCAGCCGTATGATTCTTCCGTCCCATAAAAACATCCTCCAAATGACCCAAGGCCATACATCAGGAAGGACCACTTTTCAGGGGGCAGGCCAGGGCTCGACGAGACGGTCGTGACCGAGATCGAGGCGATGATCGTCAGAGCTCCTGACGCCCACCCCATGATCAAGGGCTTGCGAGGGGCGCGGAAGGCTCGCTTTCCGCTTCCAGGCAGGGGCGAGAGCGGGGGCGGCCGCATGATCTACTACGTCGCGATCGCGCCCGGCGTGCTGTTCATGATGACGGCCTACCCGAAGAACGAGTGGGATGATCTGTCGCCGGAGCAGCGCAAGGCGATCCTCGAAGCGATCGCGAGCATCAAAGGAGTCGAGCCATGACGCGCAGCACACAGCAGGACGCCAGCTCTCGCGTCGGTGACGACCTAGTCGAGGCATTTCAGGAGATGGCCGCCTATCTGCGCGGTGAGGTCGAAGCCGAGAGCTACGAGCTTCCAGATGACCTCATTACACCGGAGCGTGTGAAGGCGATCCGGCGGAAAGTAGCCGCGTCGACGAAGGAATTCGAGCAGCAGTTCCGGATCTCAGCGCGGACCATGGAATCCTACGAGCAGGGACGCCGTCGGCCTGATGCGGCGATGCAGGCGCTCCTACGTGTCATCGATCGCGAGCCTGACGCTGTGCGTCGAGCCCTGGGATCTTGATCTCATGGAGCTGCGCAGCCACCAAGCGCCTTGAAGAGGCCGAGACGGCTACAAGGAATCATGCCCCCGCCTGCGTATCACCTGCACGCGTTCGCAACGCCTCGTAGAGTTGGGCAGGCCCGAGCAGCACGTCCTTCAGGCCGTCACGCACCTTCTCCGAGTCGAGCGCTTGCTTGCTCAGCGAAGCGTGGGCCTCGAAGGCGTCGATGATAGCGTTCATCAGCTCGGCTCGCAGTGTGGGCGAGTTGTCGAACTGGGCTTTCGTATTGTTCGCTGCCTGGGTGGCCAGCGTATCGGACTCGAGCATTTTGTCGCGTAGCGTCGTAACGTAGCTGAGCTGATCACCCTCGGTGGTGTCACCGCCGAAGAGATCGTTCACCCGTTCGATAATTGCGGCGAGGAGTGCCTTTTCCTTCTCCTGGACCGAACCCGAGCCCATGCCCGTCATCGGTGTGAGTTTAGTCTCGTCGCGCCCAGAGACGTCGAGCCGACGCTGACCTTCGTTCCTGAGGTTATGGTGGGTGAGCGCGACCTTTGAGAGATCGATGCCTTCGCGCTCCCGCCCGAACTCCAACAGCGGGACGAGACGCTTGTAAAACAAGAAGCGTTTCTCGACGGCGGTGTTGGCGTAGTCGAAGATCTGCGACAGGAAGCTGTAGGCACTCTGATAGGCGGCCATATCGCTCTTGAAGAGGAAGAGCACGTTGAGCTCGTCTTGGGCGTCGCTCGTGCCTTGAGCATCTCCTTGCTCGCCGGCGCTCAAAAGCCGCCCCTGGGCCGCCTTGAAGCGCTTGAGCAGGCGATCTGCGACCGGCTCAATGGCCGCGATCAGGTCGCCCTGCTTCGCATTCGAGTTCATTTCCACCGCTGCGACACGGTCAACCTCGAACTCGTCATAGTGACCACTCGCGTCGAGCTTGGCCTTGAGATCGAGCACGATGTTCGGGTCGGTGACGCCCTCGAGCTCCGCCGTGTCGTAGTAGGTGCGGAACGCGGTGAGGATCTCCTCGGAGGAGTTCACGAAATCGAGGACGTAGGTGGTGTCCTTGCCTGGGTGAGCACGGTTCAAGCGCGACAGCGTCTGCACGGCCTGAATTCCGCCGAGTCTACGATCGACATACATGCCGCAAAGCAACGGCTGGTCGAAGCCGGTCTGGAATTTGTTGGCGACGAGCAGAAGGTGGTAGTCGGTGGTGCCGAAAGCCTCGCGAATGTCTCGTCCCTTGAGGCCGGGGTTCAGGGATGCGCTGCTCTCCGTGAAGGGCTCGTCGCTCGACTCTCGATCGTTCACCTCACCCGAGAACGCGGCGAGCGTGCCGAGATTGTAGCCCTTGGACTTGATGTAGCTGTCGATCGCGAGCTTCCAACGCACCGCCTCGATGCGGCTCGCCAGCACCACCATCGCCTTGGCCTTACCCTCAAGCAGCAGCTGCACGTTCTCGCGGAAATGCTCGACGACGATCTCGACCTTTTTCGCGATGTTGTAGGGGTGGAGCCGGACCCAGCGCATGATGCCCTTGAGAGCGGCGCTGCGCTCGACCTCCTGCTCGTCCCACTCCTGGCCCTCGTTCGCGAGGCGGAAGGCAAGCCGGTAGGGCGTGTAATTCTTCAGCACGTCGAGGATGAAGCCCTCTTCGATCGCTTGCCGCATCGAATAGACGTGGAAGGCTGCCGGCAGATTGCCCGGACCGGGCTGCTGATCCGGGTGAGGTCGCCGGCCAAAAGTCTCGAGGGTCTTGGCTTTCGGCGTCGCTGTGAAGGCCACGTAGGTGAGGCCGATCTCGCCCGCCCGCGCGGCCATCTGCGCGGAGAGGATGTCCTCGGCGCTCATTTCGCCGCCATCTTGCAGTTCGGCGATCTCTTGCGGCGAGAGAAGCTGCTTGAGCTTGTTGGCAGCCTCTCCGGTCTGCGAGCTATGCGCCTCGTCGGCGATGACAGCGAAGCGCTTGCCTTCCGTCGCCGCAAGGTCGCGCACCGCCTCGAGCGCGAAGGGGAATATCTGGATGGTGCAGACGATGATCTTCTTGCCCTGCGCCAGCGCCTCGGCAAGCTGTCCGCTTTTGGCGCTGCCCTCGCTCCGGATGGTCGCTACCACACCGGCGGTGCGCTGGAAGCCGAAGAGCGCGTCCTGAAGCTGCGAGTCGATCACGTTGCGATCAGAGACGACGATCACCGTCGAGAAAATCTTGCTGTCCGCTTCGTCGTGCAAGTCTGCGAGGAAGTGCGCCGTCCAGGCGATCGAGTTAGTTTTGCCCGAGCCGGCCGAGTGTTGGATCAGGTATTTGCCGCCCGCTCCCTCCGCGCGCACTGCAGCGGCGAGCTTCCGGGTCGCATCGAGCTGATGATAGCGCGGGAATATCAGGCCGTTGATCGCGTGCTTGGCATCACGCTGGGCGACCAGGTAACGGCCGATGATCTCCAGCCAGCTATCCCGCTCGAACACCTCCTCCCACAGATAGGCGGTGCGATGCCCATTCGGGTTCACCGGGTTGCCGGCGCCACCATGGTCTCCCTTGTTGAATGGCAAGAAGCGTGTCGGGGGGGCCGGCGAGCTTCGTTGTCATGTGCACTTCGGTATTGCTGACTGCGAAGTGCACGAGTGCGCCGCTGGGGAAGGACAGCAGCGGCTCGGGCGTCTGACCCTTCGGCCGCGGTAGTCGGTCGAAGCGATACTGGTCGATGGCGTCCGTGACCGACTGGGTGAAGTCCGTCTTGAGCTCGATGGTTGCGACTGGCACGCCGTTCAGGAACAACGCGAGGTCGATGCAGTTTTCGTTCGTCGTCGAGTAGCGGAGCTGGCGGACGACGCGAAGCCGGTTCGCCTGATAGGCTGCGAGGATGTCGGGATTCTTGCCGAAGGCGGGGCGGAATTGCGCCAGCGTGACGAGCCCGCGCACGCCGGCCATTTCGACGCCGTGGCGTATGACATGGAGAGCGCCGAGGTTATCGATCTGCTTGCGCACACGGTCGAGCAGCGCCGCTTCGGCGCTGGCGCCATGGCTACGGGTAAGCGCCTCCCAGATCTTCAGCTGGGTCTCCTGGACCAAGGCTAAGAGGTCGGCCGGGAACAAGGCGCGGGCGCGGTCGTAATGCGCGGCGCTGCCTGGCTCGTAGATCCAGCCTTGCGCCTCAAGGTGGGCGCAGATTTCATTCTCGAAGCTGTTCTCCTTGTGCAGGCTCATGCGAACAGCCTCCCGGTCGAGGTCCTCGGTCCGCCCCCCGTCGGCACGAGATGATGGCGGCGCATCCAGCCAAGCCACGTATGAAGTTCGGACATACCGAATTTCTTGGCCTTTTCGGGGTGCCACTCGGAAAGGACGGCGAGAACGATCTCCATGTCCGGTGGTGTTTCGCCGTCGATCAGCGCATCGTTCCACACCGCATAAAGCGTCGCCACTGCCTCAGCGCCCTTCGTATCGATTGTGCCGATGTCCTCGATCAGCTTGTCGAATTTGGCAGCGCGCGCTCCGAGCAGCAGTGCGAGGTCCTGCCCGTGTGCGCCGCGGCGATCACCGAGCTGGTAGGAGACGGCCGAGCCTACGCCATCGGGCTGTTCTACCCGGATGTGGTCAGCCCCCATTGAAGTGGTCCGCTCTTTGGTATGGCTTTTGAGCCTGGAGGACGGACAAGATGGCAAAGCACCCGAAGCCCGAGGAGATCGTTGCCAAGCTACGGCAGG
>NZ_LMMW01000048.1:0-4189 GCF_001422845.1 Methylobacterium sp. Leaf100
AACCGAGCGGATCAGTGCCGTCCGCTCGCCCTGCCATCGTCACACGACCGACGATGCACTAACTTCAAACCTGGGCCACTGAATGGGGGCAGGCCATGGCGTCGTTCATGACGGCGGAGGGCGATCCGGCGTGGGCGCTGTTCGACCGGCGTGGTCCCCAAACGATCACCGTGTGCTGTCGGGCGGGGGTGATCGGTATTGAGTGATGCCTGCTTGAGGTCGTGAGCAAGCGATATGGCAATGTTCGATCGTATAGATTTCCCCAGAAGTAGACCATCGCAAATCACCCGGAGCGGAAATTCCGATATAGACCTAACTTAGTCAGTTGACCGTGGCCGTGCTGCTTCCGAAAGCGACGTAATTTATTCCGATAATCTGTAAGCCTCCGCGGACGGCTGCGGTTAAAATGTGTTGAGGGGTAGATCGATCTGTTGCCTCTCGTCGATGAGTTCGCGCAGGCGCTCGATCCCGTTCCGCGTGAAGGCGGTTGTTCCTCCTTCGCTTGGTCCGTAGACGGCCAGGTATCCGTCCTCCGGCTCCATTGCGAGCGCGAGGTCGAGCAGCAGATCTTCGGAGACGGCCAACCCCTAGGCGACGGCGGCGAGGGTTGAAGACGGCAGTGATCGCCGCCGCGTCAGGCAACTCGATCGACGGCGACCGGTATGAGCGTCGGTACCTGCCAGTTCCAGGGTAGCAGGGCGTCGAGGTCGCGACCGGGGTGATCGTTGATACGCGCGAGCACATCGGTGAGCCACGCCTACGGATCGACGCCGTTAAGGCGGGCGGTCTGGATCAGCGTGTACATCACCGCCGCACGCTCGCCACAGCGCTCTGAACCAGCAAACAGCCAAGCTTTCTGGTCAACGCGACTCCATGCAGCGCTCGTTCCGCCGCGTTGTTTTCCAGACAGACACCGCCGTCGTGGACCACACGCCCGAAGGCAGCTCAACGCTTGGGCATGTAGTCAAAACATCGCGTTTCGAAGCACGCAAGCGTCACCTAATCGTGCAAGTGTTAGCGAGTTTCAGAGCAAATTTGTGATTTTCAGTTCATCACGGGAACATAGTAGCCAGCCAGCTTTCTCGTGACTTTCCCAGCCTTCTTCCACTCCTTCGGATACCACTCCCGTTTGACGGTGTTGCCCTGGTTGCCGCCAAGCATCTCAATCTGAGTGTCAGTCCATCGCGTGATGAAACCCGCGTGGCCTGTTCCCGTTAGCCACTTAACGTCCACAAACGGCGAGTCTCGAAACACGGCAATGCATCCATAGACAGGCTCGGCGAGAAAGATGAACCGGTTTTCGTTGTTCCAGAAGAATGATCGAGCGCCTGGATGACCTGTGCCATGATAGCCGGCCTGCTCCAGGCAATAATTCACGAATGAGGCACACCAGTGGACCTCGTCCCCGCCATCCTTAATTGGATCGTACCAAGGGGCAGCAACGCGTATATAGTTCAGAATCCGGGGGTTCTCCCCGGGGTCCTGCCACTCTGATCGCTCTGTCCAGGGAAGAGCCTCCTCGGTCAAGGCAACCCGCATCCAGTCGGTTGCGGCTTCGGCCGCTGACGAAACGGGCTCCTTCGGCTTCACGCCTACCAATGAGGATCTCGCTCCGGCCTCGTACTCTCTTCCTGGGTTCCAACCCTCAATAACCTGAATCGATCGACACAGCTTCGCAATCTCAGAGTCGTTTAAAGTTGATAGGACGTCGCCTGCATCAATACCGGTCTTGCTCGAAACGAAGCCGATGTATCCGGCAGTATTGTTTTCACTGGGCGGAGCGTACCTGTTGATCGCCGCTTGCAATGTGAGATTTCGGTACGACGGAGATCGAAGTAACGCTCCTACAGCGAGGAGGCCGGTTTGCTCGCTGGGAAAGATCGCGAACCGCGTATCACCACCGATCGCGTCGTGCTCGTCAGCGAAGGAGCCCCGCTCGATGTTTCCGGGATTATTATTGCGCCAAGCGCGACTTCCTCCTTCTCGGACCAATTCGCGACCGTCCGATCTGCGGTAGATTACCTGCAACGGCTGCGGGGCTCGAGCTGATACGAACCTTTCAATGGTGCTGGCGGGCCCACCTGCGTTCCCTCCATTCCCACCACCTGCGTTCCCTCCGGTCCCGTCACCACCATTGCCATCGCCATCACCGTTCGCGCGGATTGCCTCGACAATGTACGCGCCGTCCGGCTGCTGATGAATCTCTGGATCGTAGCCTTCAAGGCGAAGATCTGACAAAAGCTGATCGAGTTCAGAAGCTGGAACATCGGTAATTCTATACTTCTTCATCGCTGCGTCCTCCGCCTCGTAATATCATTTAATATTGAGTTCGTTGATCATCCGATTCTGCGCTGCCTTAGTGTTTCGGGAGGGCAGTAGAAACTCCCCAAGAGGGCCTGCGCCGTTGGTTGCAAGCCAGGCCTCTACGGCCTTTCGCTGTTGATCGCCCATCCTAAAGTAGCGACGAATTCGCTCTGCTTGCGTGTCGGTATTGCTCGAGCTTGGACCGGCGGAACTCGTTCTCCTTGGTCGCGTGTTTTCTCGGCGGGGACTATCTCGGCGATCCGACGCAGAGCTGATCCGGAGATCTGCCGCCATTCGCATTTGGTCCGCCGCCCGTCCAGAACGGACGAAAATAGAAACTGGGAGATCGACGCCGTTTTGCCTCAGCCAGGTTTCGACAGCACGTCGGTTTTCCGGAGATGACAACCAAAACTCTCGAATCTGTCGCCCGAGATCTGAGTACGAGAATCTCGTAATAACGACATCTTGCTCGGCGCGGTTGGCTTCACGCAGCCGAACACCGGAGTCTTCCGCGAGGCTGACTAGAGCGCCCGTCAGAGTTCCTGCGCGATAGTAAGCCTCCACATCAGTAAGTGCCAACTCGAGCGGGTAGGTGTCGGTAGTCAGGCCGAGCCTCTCGACAATGCGAGTACGAACAAGCTTCCGCTGTGTTCGCATTTGCTGTTCGATCAGCGATATCGCGCGGTCGACAAGAATCTCCTTATCGTAAGCCTCTCTCACCCCCGTAACGCCAGTCGCAGCGGCCGCGAGGATAGTTTTCATTTCCGCCGTTCCGGTGACCGCCGCAGCCGAGGTGAGTCCGAGCGAAGTCAAGGTAGCAAGGAATGGAATCCCCTGCTTCTCGCGCGTCAGATCGGACTCGTATTCTCCGTACGTGAGGTCAATGCCATACAGACGCGCCAAAATAATAGAATTTCGGATTTCTTGCTTCCTCGAGCCACTTGCTAGGAAGTATTTTGAGTAGGCATCAGGGCCGCCCGCGGCTCGAACAAACTCCGCTTCTTCTATGACCGGAAATAGGCGATCCGGACCACCGCGGGTTGACGGGCTGCAGGCGGCAGTCAGAAGGCACGGCAACGCCATGCCAGCTTTGATGATCAAGGCTGCGATCGAATGTCGTCCAAATGACGGCATTGTGCCCCTCCCTAATCACGGCTTGCAAACCTGCTGCTTAAATCAATCGAAGCACGCCTGCCGGTGTTGCCACAAGTTAAAAAAGCGTTTCCATTTCAGGTCCGCTTCGACTGTCACATAGATGCGACAGTTCGTGAATTGACTTGCCTCATCGCGCAACCGAAGACAAATATTAAGCGCCGAGTTTGGGTGCAAGGCTTTCGCGAAGACCGCATATCATGTCGGAGGGGGTGCAATAGATGGACCGAAAGCAGGAGGCGGGGCCTCTGTAGCCAGTCGGAAGCTAACGTCGGCTTTTACGCTTCAAGCCGACAATAATTGATGTTCTGCTTTCAGCCTGCTTTAGCCAATCGCGAGGAGTCCGCTTTTCCGGTTCTAAGACCGAAACCGGAACGGCAAAAAACCTGAAGAGTTTCGGGCGCCGCGAGGCGTACGAAAGTCGTGGAAGAACGAACCCGCGGATGGCGGGCGCAGAGCTATGGGGATTTGGGCAGACCGTCGTCCCCAGCGAGGGACGGAAGGCGCGTGATTACCGGCGCCTGGGTACCTGAGCGCTCCCGGATTGCTCGGTCTCCGGCGTTTGGCGGAGCGCGACAGGGTCGGGTGACAGCGTTTGTGAAGACCATTCTTGCGTTCGGCACGCGGAGAGACGTGCCCCGAGGTGCGCCTCCTCGGATGGCTGGCGCTGTCAGGCCATGCCGGGTCATGGCGTACACGCCCGGTTCGGCGCGGGGCGGAACGGTGGCCCGCG
>NZ_LMMW01000049.1:0-3923 GCF_001422845.1 Methylobacterium sp. Leaf100
AACCGAGCGGATCAGTGCCGTCCGCTCGCCCTGCCATCGTCACACGACCGACGATGCACTAACTTCAAACCTGGGCCACTGAATGGGGGCAGGCCAACAACACCCATCCCAAGCCCGAGCTGCAGGAGCCTGTCCTTGGGTACCCGACTGCGGGCATCTACGGGTACACACACGCGTTCGGAGGCTATGCCGGAGCGCACGCCCAGTACGTGCGCGTGCCGTTCGCCGACAACGATTGCTTCAAGGCGCCGGAAGGTCTTCCGGACGAGCAGGTGCTGTTTCTCTCGGATGCGGCACCGACCGGCTATATGGGCGCTGATTTCTGCAACATTCAGCGCGGCGACGTGGTGGCCGTGTGGGGCTGTGGCGGCGTCGGCTTGATGGCCCAGAAGAGTGCCTTCCTGATGGGAGCTGAACGGGTCATCGCGATCGACCGCCTGCCCGAGCGGCTGCAAATGGCCCGCGAGCATGTCGGTTCGGAGACGATCAACTACACGGAAGTTGATAGCGTCCTGGAGGTGCTCAAGGAGATGACCGGCGGTCGGGGCCCCGACGCCTGTATCGACGCGGTTGGCATGGAGGCGCACGGGACCGGTCTGCAATATGCCTACGACCGTGCCAAGCAACTCACCTTCATGCATACGGATCGCGGCCAGGCTTTGCGCGAGGCGATCTTAACCTGCCGGAAGGGGGGAACGCTGTCGATCCTGGGCGTCTACGGCGTGATGGACAAGTTTCCGGTCGGCGCGATCATGAACAAGGGCCTGACAGTGCGCACGGCCCAGCAGCATGGGCAGGCTTACATGGACCGACTGCTCGCCCATGCGCAGAAGGGAGAGTTGAACCCATCGTTCCTGGCAACGCACCGCTTCTCCCTCGAAGAGGCTCCGCGCGGCTACGCCATGTTCAAGCACAAGGAAGACGGCTGCGTTCGCTCTGTGTTTGTTCCGTAAATCGAGCCGCGCTCCACAAAGAACAACCACTGTACGTTTGAATTTACTATTCGTAATGAGCTCATGATCGTCAACTTTTTTGTTCTCGACAAGTACATGATTCGTACATACGATACCAATAGTCTCACAAGCGGATGCATCGACCGGCCGGATTAGGGCGGTTGTTTGTAGGCCTCCGCACGCCATCAGCGGGAGAACAGCATGCGAGCCCTGGTCTGGCACGGAAAGGAAGATATTCGGTGCGATACCGTCACTGACCCTGAGATCGAAGACGATCGCGACGTCGTCATCAAAGTGACCAGTTGCGCTATCTGTGGATCGGATCTTCATCTGTTCCACAACTTCGTTCCCGCCATGCTTCCTGGCGACGTCATGGGTCATGAGACCATGGGTGAGGTCGTCGAGACCGGGCGCGGGATCAATGGCAAGCTGAAGAAGGGCGACCGGGTCGTGGTGCCCTTCACCATCGTCTGCGGCGAGTGCGACCAGTGCAAACGCGGATATTTCTCCATCTGTCAAAGAACTAACCGCAAAAAGTACCTCGCGGACAAGGTCTTCGGCCATGCGACTGCTGGCCTGTTCGGGTACTCGCATCTCACTGGTGGCTACCCGGGCGGACAAGCCGAGTACCTGCGCGTGCCGTTCGCCGACACGACCGTCCAGAAGGTGCCCAAGGGTATTCCCGACGAAAAGCTGCTCTTCCTGTCGGACATCTTCCCGACCGGTTGGCAAGCGGCTGTCCAAGCCGATATCCAACCTACCGACACCGTGGCGATCTGGGGGTGCGGTCCGGTCGGTCAGATGACGATCCGCTCCGCTATCCTCCTCGGCGCCGAGCAGGTCGTCGCCATCGACCATCTGCCGGAGCGATTGGAGATGGCTGAGGCCGGGGGCGCCATCACCATCAATTTCGACGAGGAGAACGTCGTCGAGCGGCTGAACGAACTGACCGGCGGCGAGGGTCCCGAGAAGTGCATCGACTGCATCGGCATGGAGAGCCACGTCAGCCCCGCCATGCCCGACACCGTCTACGACCGGGCCAAGCAGATCGTCCTGGCCGAGAGCGACCGGCCGCACGTGCTGCGCGAGATGATCTATGTCTGCCGGCCCGGCGGGCTGATCTCGATCCCAGGGGTCTATGGCGGCTTGGTCGACAAGATCCCGATGGGCGCGGCGATGAACAAGGGCCTGACGTTCCGCATGGGGCAGACACATGTCCAGCGCTGGACCGCCGACCTCCTGCGCCGAATCGAGGAAGAGCAGATCGATCCCTCCTTCGTCATCACGCACGAGGCTTCGCTCGAAATGGGGCCCGAGATGTACCGGACGTTCCGCGACAAGCAGGACAGCTGCATCAAGGTCGTTCTCAAACCCTGATATTCCGTGGAGGGATCATGACCAATCTACTGAACATTGCGGGCCTCTCGAACATTGCCCGATCAAAAGGGGACCCGAAGATTGTTCGCTCCGGCCCGAGTTCACGCGGCATACCGGACAGCCTCGCCAAGGGGCTCGGCTGGTTCAGCCTTGGCCTAGGTCTCGTCGAACTCCTGGCACCCAGGCGCATCACCCGTGCGCTCGGCATGGAGGGTAAAGAGGCCTTGGTGCGCGCCTACGGAGCCCGTGAAATCGGGAGCGGTGTCCTGACGCTATCGGTCGACAAGAAGCTCGGGCTCTGGAGCCGGGTCGCCGGCGATGGCATCGACATCGCAACCGTGATGACGGCGCTGCGGCCGGACAACCCGAAGCGTGACAATGCCGTAGTCGCTCTGGCCCTGTTGCTTGGCATTACGGCCGTCGACCTGATCGATGCCCAAGCCACCACGATGCGGCATAGCCGCAAGGCCGGTCGGAAGCGCTCGTACCGCGACCGCAGCGGCTTTCCGCGTGGTGTCCAGGCGTCCCACGGTGCGGCGCGGGACTTCAAGATGCCGCCCGACCTGCGGCATGCACCGCCTCTCGCTGCCGTCTCCCAGCGCACCTCTGCCGCTTGAGGCCGCACGAACTACGACTGCGGCCGCCACCGGTCGCCGTGCGGGTGAGTCTTTACGGAGAAGGCGAAGCGTCCACGTCGGGACGAATGTTCAAGGGCCGCTTGCACCCTTATCCGAATCTTTGTGCCAGGCCACGCATATGTTCGTCCGGTGCCAGTTCGAGGCCTTCACTCAACGGCGCTGAACGACCGCCTCTCACTTGCCCAGGCTTCGAAGCTATCGAGCCACACTCGGGGAGGCTCGGTCGTACAGATGGATCTCTTGTGACGTCCGTTTTCAGGCGTAGGGTTCAGAGCCAAGAACGACACGCTTGGGTCGAAAACGGACGGTTCAGCTCATGAACGGGCGGGTTACCGGGACCCGAGGCTCATGTCGGAAATACCGTCGGATCTCTGACAATGCTAAGCTATGTATCAGGTGCGCGTGCAGCTTTTGCAGGCATCTTGGTGGAGAGACAGCGTAGGGTAGAAAGCTGTCGTTCTCGGAACAGGGTTTCATGCTTTTGCTGGCATGGGTGCGAAATGCTCGATGAAGCGCAGATCATCCCAGAGGTCGATAGCGTGTCCATCAACAAGGGCCTGTGCCTTCGCCTTGGCCTCATCGTCTCCCAGGGCTGAAATTTCGGACTTTGAGACGATCTCGCCGTTCGCTCCAACGCCCATCGCTCGGTAGTGCGGTGTTCCATCCGGTTCAGCGGATGGGGGACCGCTCATCGGATCAGCCACGTTCCAGAGAACGACAGGCCCGCCGTATAGACCGCACTCCCATCCTCGTCGGTCACCACCACCGTGTAGATCTTGTGTTCGCCATCGCGCGGAACCTCGTCGGCCGCAATGGTGGGCAGAACCCGCTTGGCTTGTACGATCGCAGCTTCGAGGGTTGGCCTGCCCCCATTCAGTGGCCCAGGTTTGAAGTTAGTGCATCGTCGGTCGTGTGACGATGGCAGGGCGAGCGGACGGCACTGATCCGCTCGGTT
>NZ_LMMW01000050.1:0-4306 GCF_001422845.1 Methylobacterium sp. Leaf100
CATTCGTCATCGGAGACGTCGGACGGGTAGGCTTTGCGTGAAGAGGTCATGCCCCTTCATCTGGAATCCAGCCGTCATAGGTCCATAACAGCCTCTAGCGGGCGGGTCGCCGGTAGTCCGAAGGGCTCGGCGGCCGTCCGGGCGTGATCGCCACGCCGCGGGGCCGGTCGGGCGACTGATTCGGTTCCGGGCGGCGGCGATCGTGATTCGGCTTGGGATCGCGCGCCCTGCCTCCGCTCAAATCCTTGTCTGACAAGGCCAAATTTGGCATGGTCGAGGCAGAGCCGGCCCGGTCGAGGGCATCACTCCCACACCTTCCGGGGCGAAGATGGTCAGTTCCGACATGTTCGAAGTCAAACCCATCGCCGCAACGTCGAGCTTGCGCGCGCTGGCCTACGATGCGCTGAAAGAAGCCATCACCAACATGAACATCTACGACCAGAAGGAGGAGGTGCGCCTCGACGAGCGCAAGCTGTCCCTCAACCTCGGGGTCAGTCGCACCCCCGTACGCGAGGCGCTCACGGTACTCGAGCAGGAGGGCTTCGTGCGCTTCGAATCGCGGCGCGGCGTATTCGTGATCAAGAAGACGAAGCGTGAGATCGTTGCGATGATCCAGGCTTGGTCGGCCCTGGAGAGTATGGCTGCGCGCCTCGCCTGCACCCGGGCGACAGACGAGCAGCTCGCCTGCCTGCGCGAGCACTTCCCCGAATTCTACGAGGGTCGCCCATCGGATCATCTCGACGAATATTCGGACGCGAACATCCGCTTCCACCAGAAGATCATCTCGCTCGGTCAGTGCGACGTGATCCGGGACATCACCAGCAACCTGCTGATGCACGTGCGCGGCATCCGCAACGCGGCCCTGCGCCAGGGCGACCGCGCCGCCAACTCCATCAAGGAGCACGTTGCGATCATCCAGGCCCTGGAGGCCCGCGACGCCGACCTGTCCGAGCGCCTCGTGCGCGAGCATGGCCTCGGCCTCGCCCGTCACGTCGAGATCTACGGCGACTACCTCGACTAAGGGTCGGGATTCCGCACAGACCTACTGCCAGTACCGGTCGTTCGTCCGCGCGATGGCGCGGCCGAGGCTGAGCAGGAGCAGGTTCGCGGCTTCGATCACCTCCGGCGGGGCATCGAACTTCAGCGCGTGCTTGAGCGAGATGGCGAGATCCGCCGCCTGCGCCAGGGAATCCGCCTGGGTCGGGGCCGTGCCGAGGACGTAGCGCTCGCCGCCGTCGCGCATCTCTGTGATGTCGATGAGGATGCCGTGCGACCGCTCCGGCCGGCCGGCGGAATCGTGATAGGTCCGGCCGCGGCTGAGCAGCCAGCGGACCGAGCCGTCGCCCTGGAACACCCGGTACTCGGCCAGGACCACGCCGCCGGCGCGCACGGCCCGGAGCATGTGCTCCATGAGCCAGGTCATGTCGCCCGGATGGACGAGGGCGAGGGCGCCGGGGCCGCTGAGCTCGCACCCGGCGAGCTCGGGCTTGCCCGTCAGCAACCGCGCCGCGCCCTCGTCGTAGGTGACGACGCCGCGGGCATGGTCCCAACCCCAGGTCCCGACGACGCACGCCGCATCGAGGACGGCACGCAATCCGTCGAGATCGGTCGGTTCGTTGGTTGTCGTCACGTCCATGGAATGGCTTTCGATCGCGGCGACCCGTCCCGCCGCCGCGACAACATGGAAAACCACGCGTTGCGCGACCGCAATCATGGACGCGACACTGAAATCGCACCAAACGCACGTCGCCGTATCGACAGGAATAGGCTGTCGGACCGTTACCACGTGCAACCATGGCCGGTCGTTAACCCCGGGTGGGGTTCCGATATGTGCCAGGGGCATGGCGCTTACACGGCATGCCGATCGTAGGGACAGTAAGGAAGGAACGCAGGGCGCCGGGCGGCGCTGCCATCCCGGCGCCCGGCATCGATGGGCGATCGGGCGTCCCACTCCCTGAAACCGTCGACCCCGGAGCGTTCAGGCGACGCGGGCCTCTTCGATTTCGTCGAGGCGCAGCTGGTAGAGGTCGCCCCACAGGATCCCGGCCTTCTCGTACCAGGCCGGATCGAAGAACAGCTTGGCGCAGAACTCGCTGTCCCAGATGCTGACGACGATAACCCGTGCATCGACAACCTTCACGTGCCGGCTGACGAGCCCGCGCGTGATGCCCACGGACGGGCACATGTCCATGCTGGTCATCCCGTACTGGTTCTCGCCGCTGAAGATCACGGGACATTCGAGGATCGCGAGATACCGCATGGTGTTCCCCTTGGAGCGGGCCGACGTGCCCGCATGGTGCCCTGGCCCCCTTCGGGGCGGTGCCGTCTCGATCGCGGTCCGGCCTCATCGATCCGTGATCCGCTCGATCGTTTTGTATTCAATCCGATGTCGGGTCAACACGGATTGCACGAAACCGGTTGTCTTACGCTGGTGACTGTCATTGGTGCAGCGCAAGACTTCTTCGGCCCTGCGGCAAGGCCATGAAATCTTTCGGAAGAGCTTGGTGGACCGCACGAAAACCGGCCGACTTGGGAAGGCGGCTGCCCGGCCGACACGATCTGCCCCGGGAGAAGCGGTTCGCCTATGGGGCGGCGCATCCTTTCGTCCGGTCGAGCGGGACCGCGAGGCAATCCCAGATGGTCTCGATGGCGCGCAGGGCGAAACCGTCCATCACCGCGACCTGATCGGTGCGGTGCGCGCAGAACGCCGCGAGACGCTCCTGCGGGCCGGCGCCCACCGCCACCGTGGCGAAATCGGTCTTCGCCAGGGTCCACACCAGGGCGTCGAACACATCGATACCGTGGGTCGTCACCGCCCGGAACAGGTCCCGTTCCGTCAGGAGTCCGATGATGGCGCCCTCGGCCGCGCGCCGCCCGTCGATCACCACGAGGGCCTCGGTGCCGGGGCGCGCCAGGAGGCGCATGGCATCGCGCACGGTCCGGTCCATGCAAATGTACTGGAGGGCCGCGCCGCGACCGTTCGAATCGCTGATATCCACGGCCGCGAATCCTCCGCCGGGCTGCTTCGACCCCACTGGTATGCACAATACCTGTGCCGATAGCCATATATTTTCGCAGCAGGGGATGAAACCAGCACCATCGTTCCGGTTTCGACAGCCAAAGGCGCGGGCCGGAATGCGCGCGTCCGCCGGATCCGAAACGGCATGCGCTCGGCGCATCTCGAATACCGTTTTTTACTGGGGCCTGCGGGCCGCACATAGATGTAGCGATGTAATTCGCAGTGGTCGCAAGACATGGTGCGGCGCAAAATCGAATTTTGTCGCGCCTACTCTTGACGGCGCCGATCGGTCGCGCAACCCTGGTATTCCAAATACCAGACGGCGTCGGGACAGGCGTCCGGACTGCGCGGCCAAGATCCAGGGTCGTCCCAGGGTCCTCGGCGCAGCCCCAAATCACCAGAACATCAATCGGGAGGATCGTCATGACCAGGGTAGAACCAAGTAAGGTCGAACGCGTCGGCGATGGATATCGCTGGGGCCAACTCGTGATCGGCGTCATCTGCATGGTGATGATCGCCAACCTCCAGTACGGCTGGACGTTCTTCGTCCCCGACATCCAGAAGAAGTTCGGCTTCGACCGCGCCGCGATCCAGTGGGCCTTCACCCTGTTCGTGCTGTTCGAGACCTGGCTCGTCCCCGTCGAGGGCTGGTTCGTCGACAAGTACGGCCCGCGCGTCGTGGTCCTGTTCGGCGGCCTGCTCTGCGGCATCGGCTGGGTGATCAACTCCTACGCCGAGACCCTGAACATGTTCTACCTCGGCCAGGTGGTGGCCGGCATCGGTGCGGGCGCCGTCTACGGCACCTGCGTCGGCTCGGCCCTGAAGTGGTTCCCGGACAAGCGCGGTCTGGCCGCCGGCATCATCGCCGCCGGTTTCGGCGCCGGCTCGGCTCTCACCGTCGCGCCGATCCAGTGGATGATCGCCGACCATGGCTTCCAGGCCGCGTTCTTCAACTTCGGCATCGGCCAGGGCCTCGTCGTCATGGTGCTGGCGTTCTTCTTCACCTCGCCGAAGAAAGGCCAGGTTCCCGAAGCCGTCGCCAACACGAACATCATCCAGACCCGGCGCAACTACACCCCGGGCGAGGTCGCCCSCCAGCCGATCTTCTGGCTGATGTACTTCATGTTCGTCATCGTGGGCGCCGGCGGCCTGATGATCACCGCCAACCTCAAGCCCATCGCGGCCGACATCGGCGTCGACAAGGTGCCCGTCACGATCATGGGCATCACCATGGTGGCCATCACCTTCGCGGCCACCATCGACCGGGTGCTCAACGGCCTGACCCGC
>NZ_LMMW01000051.1:0-2662 GCF_001422845.1 Methylobacterium sp. Leaf100
GGCCGCGTCATCGAGAAGAATGCAAACGGTCTGAGCCATCGCCCAAACTCGCACGCATCACGCCCCCCGTGAATCATCCGCTCGCGTCAGTGCACTAGGGTGCTGAACCGCCCGGCCCCATGGCTCGGCTCCTACGAGTTCAAGCTCCGGCTGATCTTCGACGCCATCCGCCATGGACAGGCCTTCGCAGTTGCGGCGCGGGCCGGTGGCACGGTACGCGAGCTTCACCGGATCGCACCCGGTAGGATGCGGGTCGAGCACGATCCGGCCACGGGCGAGCCGAGCTACAAGCTCAACGGTCAGACCGGAGGCGACCGCACCTATCGCTGGGCGGACGTGGTGCATCTCGTACCGGTGCCGAGCGACGGCGCGCCGGTCTCCCTGATCTCGCTGGCGCGTGAGGCCATCGGCTTCGCCTCGACCCTGGAGAAACATGGCGCCCGGCTGTTTGGGAACGGTGCGCGGCCCTCCGGCATCTTGAGCTTCGAAGAAAAGCTGAGCCCGGTGGAGATCAAGAACCGGGTGGCGGTGTGGAACGCCGTTCACGGGGGCGGGCGGTCCGGCGGCACGGCCGTGATGGACCGGAAGGCCACGTACACCGGCCTGACCCTCAACTCCGTCGACCTTCAGTATCTCGAACTGCGCCGGCACCAAGTGCTGGAGATCGCTCGCGTCTTCCGCGTACCGCCGCACATGCTCGCCGAGATGGACCGGGCCACGCATGCCAACTCTGAAGAGCTTGGCCTTCAGTTCGTGGCCTACTGCATCCGGCCCTGGTGCGACCTGATCGAGGGTGCCTTCTCGCGGGTGCTGTTCACCGAAGCCGAGCGAGATAATCACTTCGTCGAGTTCCAGCTCGACGACCTTCTCCGCGGCAACATCCTCCAGCGCTTCGACGCCCTCAACAAGGCGATCGGCGGCCCCTGGCTCACCCCGAACGAAGGTCGGGCCGTGGAGAACCGGCCGGACATCGAGGGCGGCAGCAAGCTCAACCTGCCGCAGGGTGTAGCCGCGCCGAACGATGCGCCAGCCGCAGTTGAGCCACCCGCCAACCTTCGAGCCGTCGCATGAAGATCGAGATCGCATCCGGCATCCATCTCGACACGAAGGCCATCGGCGACGACGGCACGTTCGAAGGCTACGCCTCGGTGTTCGGGCACGTCGACTCGCACCGGGACGTGATCGAGGCGGGCGCGTTCAGGGCATCGCTGGCTGAGCGCCCGGCGGCGCGCGTGAAGATGCTGCGCCAGCATAAGCAGGATGAGCCCATTGGCGTCTGGATCTCGGCCGCCGAGGACAGCAAGGGCCTGCACGTAAAGGGGCGCCTCATCCGGGAGGTGCCGCTTGCCGCACAGACCTACGCGCTGATGCGCGAGGGAGCCCTCGACCAACTCTCCATCGGCTTCCGAACCAAGCGTGACCGCTTCGATCGCAAGACCGGTGTTCGTCACGTCGAAGATGTCGACCTGCGGGAGATCTCCGTCGTCACCTTCGGGTCGAACGACAAGGCCGCCATCTCGGCCGTCAAATCCATCCACGATCCCGAGCGCGCGAAACGCATCGTCGCCGCTCTTCACCGCGCCACCGCGGCGCTGCGCTCCTGAGGACAGATTGATGAACTATTACAGCCGCCACGCGCTCGACGCGCTGGAGACCAAGGCCGAGGGCGACGCTCCCGACGTGGAGAAAGCGATCTCGGATCTCACGGCCACGTTCGAGACCCGCATGGGTGAGGTGAAAACCGAACTGAAGGCGCAGAAGGATCGCGCCGACGATCTGGAGGTGAAGCTCAACCGCCCCGGCTCGCATGACCGTAAGGACGGCGAGCCCACGCTGGAGCAGAAGGCCTTCGTCGGCTTCGTCCGCGGTGGTCGTGAAGCTCTCACTCATGACGAGGTGAAGACCCTTCGCGTGGCCGACGATACCGCTGGCGGCTACCTAGCGCCCGATCAGTTCACGACCGAACTCCTGCGCGACCTCGTGCAGTTCTCGCCCGTGCGCGCAGCGGCCCGTGTCGCCACCATGTCGGCTGGCGCGATCAAGATTCCCCGCCGCACGCAAAAAATCACGGCGAAGTGGGTCGGCGAGATCGAGGAGCGCCCTCGCACCGAGCCGGCCTACGGTCAGACCGAGATCACGGCGCATGAGATGTCCTGCTACGTGGATGTCTCAAATCAGCTCCTCGAGGACTCGGCCCTCGACATCGCTGCCGAGCTGTCCTTCGACTTCGCCGAGGAGTTCGGGCGCCTGGAGGGCGAGTCTTTCGTGATCGGCGACGGCAACAAGAAGCCGCTCGGCGTGCTGACGGACCCGACCGTCCCCACCGTGGCCTCTGGTGACGCGACCAAGATCACCCCGGATGCGCTGATCGCCGTGATGTACGCCCTGCCGGCGTTCTACCGGAACCGCGGCGCGTGGATGCTGAACGGCCCGAGCATCGGCAAAATCCGTCTCCTGAAGGATACGGTGGGTCGCTTCCTCTGGCAGGACAGCCTTACCGAGGGCGAGCCGCCGACCTTGCTCGGCCGTCCCGTGATCGAAGCCGTCGACATGCCCGACATCATGTGATCGGCCCCCACGAGGTGGTCCGAGGATAAAGTTAGTGCACGGTTGGCCGCTCCGCCACGGGTAGCTTGGCCGGCGGAGCTGGTCGGGCGAGCGC
>NZ_LMMW01000052.1:0-2220 GCF_001422845.1 Methylobacterium sp. Leaf100
ATCTCCTCGGGCTTCGGGTGCTTTGCCATCTTGTCCGTCCTCCAGGCTCAAAAGCCATACCAAAGAGCGGACCACTTCAATGGGGGCTGACCAGTCGCCCTCGCGCGCGATCGTCATCTGCGAGCGACGCACCGTGCCGGCCGCCAGGCAGTAGCTCTCCACCACGCCCATGTCCGTGTCGGTCAGGATCCGCCGCCTGATCAGGCTCGGCAGAACGCGCTTCCACTCGTCCTTGCCCTCCGCCGGCAGCCACGCAGGTGCTCGCGGCACAGATGAGAGGCCGCCCTCGATGGCATGGAGATCCGGTTTTCGACCGCGCATCTCAGCAGGCCCAGGCCACGTAATCGGAAATCAGGTCGTCGTAGCCGAGCGGCACGATCTGCGACGGGCCATTGCCGGAGGCGACGGCATCGCGATTATCGTAGAGGTGCGCGACATGCATCCGGATCGCCTGGCGAATCGGATCGGGCACATCCTCCCTGCTCATGCCGTAGCCAGTCGAGAAGGTGATCTGCACTCCGTCCGGCCCACCCGCAGTGTAGGGCCAAGCCGAATCACGGAGGCGGCGGACAGATGCCCCGTCCTCGTCGCCGAGGCCAGCGACGCGGTAGGCGTCAGTATCCAAGGTGCGCGGCATCCCGGCCGGGTCCACATAGTCGATCCGATCGACCGACCGAACGGGCGGCAGCGGCAGGGCAATCTCGTCAAGGAAAGACGACAGGCTAAGCCGGTACTGCTGGGCGATCAGGCAGCGGCCGAGGCGTCCATGACGACCGTCGAGCTTCATGGTTGCAGTTCTGATCAGGCCAGATATCAGCGCATCTTCGTCGTCCGTATCGACCCGCATGTGAAGCTTCGCTTCTTCGAGCGTCACCACTTCGGCACCCGCAGGCGTCACCAAGGTCAATCGCATCGCATCACCCTCTTGGCTTTGCTCAATTCCAGTTTGTCCCGCGTGGGGGAGACACCCGGTCTTCTGACCGCTTCGCAGGAAATTCGCGACCCACCCCCCATTGGGTTGCCAAAGCCGCCTTCGCTTCTCGCGCACTCACGCGCATTGCAGCGGCCGCAGGAGGGCTCCCAGTTCTTCCGATCCCAGAACAGCCGCTGGTCGCCCTTGTGCGCCACCTTGTGATGCACTGTGTCGGCTGGTGCTTTGCAGCGAGCGCAGCTGTCGTGCCCTGGTAGCGCCAGGTATGCGGCCCGCTCCTTGGCCCACTTGCTACCGTAACCCCGCGCCGCAGCAGTGGGGCGGGCACGCATACGGTTGCGATGGCACTGGCAAGTCTCGCCCGCAGCTACCTTCCGACCACAGGAACAGATCTTGGGAGGGCGGGTGCCCATTGACGTGTACCTTTGCATTAGTCCCGGCGTGCTGACCTTGACCACTCGTGTTCGTCGGCGGCGCCGCGGAGGTCAGCTATCGTTGTCGGACTGCCGGGGTCGCCCTCAGAAGCAGGCGCCGGATCGGGGTTAGGCGGCCGGCAGAATGCGCGGCTTGCCCAGGATGGCGATGGCGGCGATCGGCGTACCGGTGCCGTGCGTACCGTTGAAGTCGGCCCGCAGGCGGATGTAGCGACGATCACCCTTCCTGCCGTCGACGTACCCGACGCGCGTGACGGACGCGTCGGGATGAGCCGAACGGAGGGAAAGCACGTTGCCAGCAACTACAGGCGAGACGCCGAGGATGTTGCTGGCGTCGGCGGCTTCCCAGTTCGTGGCGTCATCGGAGTGCTCCACGAGGAAATCGATCCGGTTCGAGCCCGTGAAGCTGATGCCGCCAGCACCGATCTGCAGGACGAATGTCACGGCATCGAAGCCGGAACGATCGATCGTCACGGAGGCGGGATCGTCCGAGAGCACGGCGGGAGCGATGGCGTTCACCGCCCCGAAGTTGTGGGCCTGGTCGCGCATGATGGTGTCTCCTCAGTTCGCCGCGATGCGCAGCTTGCGGATGGCCTCGGGACGAACGACCGATGCACCGACACGACGGCGAGCCGTGAAGCGGGTCTGGCCGTAGACGTCCAGGGTGTAGGGGTTGCGCAGGACCGACAGACCTACGCGATCGTAGATCCGGTAAGCGGACTGGATGTCGCCAAAGACGATGGGCGTCGCACCGGCCATGTGGTCAGCCCCCATTGAAGTGGTCCGCTCTTTGGTATGGCTTTTGAGCCTGGAGGACGGACAAGATGGCAAAGCACCCGAAGCCCGAGGAGATCG
>NZ_LMMW01000053.1:0-2213 GCF_001422845.1 Methylobacterium sp. Leaf100
CCATTCGTCATCGGAGACGTCGGACGGGTAGGCTTTGCGTGAAGAGGTCATGCCCCTTCATCTGGAATCCAGCCGTCATAGGTCCATAACAGCCTCTAGTTGGTTGCTCAACGTATCCCTGAGGTTTGGTACCGCCCCCTCAACCGATGGGATCTGGACTAATGTATTGCCCTATGAGCGGGTCATAGTGTCTGAACCGGGTGTAACAAAGCTCCGTCTCGGGGTCCTCCCACTGCCCCCTGGAACCGGATCGGGCAGATCTGCAGCGCGTCGATCGCCTCCGGATCGTCCTTGAGCGCCAAGCTGCCGAAGCTGCGCCCGCCTAAAGGCGGCCCGTTGCCGGAGGAGGAAGGCAACCAGCCACGTCCTGCCGTCGCGTTGTCGTTGTCGGCCTGCGCCACCCACAGCCTGCGCACGGCGCCCCAAGTCCGGTACTCGGCGGCCCAGAGGAGATCGCCGCCCTCTCCCAACAGCTCGCGCGGCGTGCCGAGATGATCCGTCACGATGTAGCAGAGCGCGCTGTCCGGCCCCTCCTTGGCGAGCGGCACGAACCCGCCCGGTTCGTAGTGCCAGCGCGTAGCCCCATCCCACCCGACCGACCCGTCGAGCCGCAGCGGCGCTTCTTCCGCCACCACATCCCCGTCCCACAGGTACCAGGTGCCCACCACCGGCGGGCGCGGGTCGAGCTCCTCCGCACCCGGTGGACGCTTGGCCCACACATCGAGCGCGCTGCGCCCACCCGCCGCGACGCTCCGCACCAGGCTCGGGAACCGTCCCCGAACCCAGGCCTCCTCGCCCTCCGACAGCAAACGCTGCTTGCTTACCCGCCGCCCGAACGCGTCGTAGCCATACGCCCAGCACGCGCCCGATGGCGTCTCGCACGCCACCAGACGGTTCTGCGCGTCACAGGCATAGCGCCACACGCGCGGTCGGAACCCGGACCGCTCGACTCGACGCTCCACCACCCGGCGACATGCGCCGTAGCTCACGTGCACCGTCTCGCCGTGCGGGCCGCGCGCCCGCTCCACCCGGCCGCCGGCAGCGAGCTGCCAGGAACGTAAGTGCTCCTCGTCCGATTCGGAGTCCTCAAGGGTGCAGTGTCTTAAATCTAAATCGTTGTTAGCGTTGAAATTATGCTATGTTTTAACATTGCTATACAGCCGGATTACTGATCGTCAAATCTGCCAAATAGTGCTAATATTATAGAATTACTTGAATATATTTCATTTAAGATATTAATAGGAAATAAATGAAGCTTCTTACTACAGGCGATATGGCATATATCATGTATTATATTTGATTTCGCGGGACTAAATATCACATAAGAATCTACAGAGTCCATAAAGCGAACAACTTCTTCAAGGCTTTCATCTAGCACAGTAAAACTCCCCTGAAAGCTAATATGTCCATCTATATCAAGGATAACCTCCTCTGATTTTGAGCATTTTGGTAGTTTAATGTTCCTAAATTCGATATAATTCTATAGTTTTCTGAAATGCACCAACCGGCTTACTGGCTTTTCATATTTCTTAATAGCGAGGACACGAAAAGTATAATCATCAATGTTTTTCATAACATCGCTATGTAATCGCTTTCGTGCTGCTATCTTGCCAGAAAAGCGATTTTGACCTGGAATGGAAATCATTGCAGCTGCCAGGTCTAAGGATATCATCTTACCGCATCGCAAATTATACACCTCGTTTTCCATAAAAACGTTACTAGTAACTTCGTAAGGTTTATAAGTAGTCATAGTGATTTACTGCCGGGTAGTTGAAATGTCTTCCGCGATTTTGGGATGGATTCTCTGGGTAATTATGCGGTGGGTCTTCACGAATTGACTTTTCTCTAAATTTATACTCTCTACCGGGCTGCTTATTTCCTATCTTGTCAAGATTTGGACTAACACTGTCTGGTTGACAGCATACTGCTATGCCCGAACCCCTTTTAGCTGCAGGGAAAGCTCCTCTGCGGCCCGCTCCCGGGGGAGATAAATTTGGCGGTCGATCGCCAGCTAACCCCAACGGGTCTATCATTATTGTTGGTGTTACGGTGTAATCGTGAGTACGAAATCCGCCTTTTATGCCGATCGGGTCAGGCGAGGTGTAATGGGCAACCAGCCCATCATAATGCCTGAAGCGATTATAGCTGAGTCCCGTCTCAAAATCCTCCCATTGCCCCTGGAAGCGGATTGGACAGACCTGTGCAGCCGCGAT
>NZ_LMMW01000054.1:0-2212 GCF_001422845.1 Methylobacterium sp. Leaf100
TGCGCTCGCCCGACCAGCTCCGCCGGCCAAGCTACCCGTGGCGGAGCGGCCAACCGTGCACTAACTTTATCCTCGGACCACCTCGTGGGGGCCGATCAATACACTAGATTTCTTCAAGGCATACAAGAGGGCACGTGATGACCGCCACCGACCGGGCCGCTGACAATCGCGAGGGCTTGGACCGGTTCGATCCCGTCCATGACGCGGGGTTCGCCGCGACCGTGCAGGCCTTCTCGGACCGTTTCCGCCGCGTGCGTGGCAGGAAGCCTATCCGGCTCGGGGAAGCTCTGTGGTCGGACCAGCCAGCCCCGGATGTCGGGGACACCACGCCGGTACCAGCCGGCTGAACGAAGCCCGTCGTCGTCGAGGTGCGCCTCGAACCCCGCCGACCCGTGGGCACACCCGCCCGCACCCATCGCGTAACGCTTGCCGGACCTTAGCGCGGCGTGCCTGTCATGGGCCGGGCTGCAGGCCCCGAGCAGGTTCGAGGCCCGAAATACGAACAGGGCCTCGTCCCCTGGGTCCACTCCCACGGTTCCCGGCCTGCCATCTCCGCGACCAGCTTCCGGCAAACCTCCAGGGTACCAAGGGCCTCCGACACGAGCGCGTCGGGCTCGCCCCTCGCATCGACGGTTTCGCCTGCCCGCGTGTGCGTGTCACGCATCGGCTCCCCACCGCGGGTGGACCGGGGCGCCTCCCCAAGAAGCTCGGTCGAGAACCGTACACCTTGGATATAACAGGTCCCGCGTAGCGTTACCCGTGATGCGATGCCCGCGGAGACGAGCACCTACCCTCCCGCCTCAGGGCCGGACGCACGCGCAATCGTCGCGAACTCCCTGGACCCGGGGGTATCTTCCACAGGGATCCACCGGCCATCGACAGAATCCCTCCAAGCTTCCTCGAAGTAATGCCGCGAGCTGTTGACGCCCGCGGCATTCACCTCCACCTGGACCTAGGGCTGCTTATCCAGCCGCCCTGGTACTCGACAGGTCGCACCCGTGTTCACCCGCCGCCAGATAGCGAACGCCCGCCGCCTGCCCCTCGGCAGGACCGTGCCCGCTTCCCTCACCCTCCGCGGGGCCTGACCGGCGCATAGGCGTCCGGCGGCCCGTGAACGAGGCCGCCATGAACACGCATCACGACCCCCATTCCGACGGCTTCCTGCCGGCCGATCCGGACGCCCAGGTCGGCATCATCTTCAGCCGCCTCAGCACCCTCTCACGCGAACTCGGACCTCCGGCCGTTCGCGTCGCGGTGCAAGCCGCCCTGCAGGCCATCGGCGTCGCAGCCCACGCCGAGGCGGAGCGGCGCGCGAGCCTGCTGGCCGACCGGGGCCGGCCGCATCCGAGCGATCCCACCGTCACGCCGTTCCGCCAGAGGAAGGCGCCCGAACCCCTCGACGAGGGCGACGCCTGACCATTGCCTGAGGAAGAAGCCGATGGCCTATCCTTGCCGATGCATAGCGAAACCGCCCGGCCCATCGGCCGGCGGCATCACGCTCGACCACCCCCATCCCCCTTCGACATCCGCAGGGCCTGACCGGCGCGCCTGATCGCGTCCGGCTGCCCGCCAGAGGCAGCCATGACCGACAAGCCCCTCCACCTGACCGAGAACGAAGCCGGCATCGCGAGGGCCCAGGCCCGTAACCGTTTGCGGGAGATCGCGAACCGGCAACTCCCGGCCGACACGGTCGACGATTTCCTCAGCGACAGGGCCGGCCCCGCCTGGGCGCAGCCCGACACGATGCGACCGTCCCATATCCTCGCGGCCGCCATGGTCCGCGACGCCATGGACGCGTCCGACCTCGCCCGGCTCGCCGAGCCGGCCGGCCTCGCGGTCGTCGTGAGCGTACCCGGCCCGGACTGGGTCGTCCCCATCGGACGCGCCCTGACCGCACTGTGTGATTTCGGCCTGGCGTACAAGCGCACTGGATCGGCGAGACAGACCGACCGCCCGGACAACGGTGGCGACGGGGTGCACGAGGCCCTCGGGGCCGGCCGTAACGTCCTTGGCGTCTCGTACGCCCCGGAGCGCTACCTGCCCACCGCCCTGGTCACCACGGCCGACATCCGCATCGACGTGAAGCCCCCCGGCCCCCGTGTCCTGCGGAGGGTTGAACCGCCCCGGGATTTCCGGAGGCTCCAACTCTTGAGAGACTGGAGCCATGACAAAGCATATCCCACCCTTCTCCCCTGAGGTCCGCGAGCGGGCG